>CALUIN010000014.1 GCA_944320745.1 uncultured Alloprevotella sp.
GTGACCACGGGGCCTGTCCCCGTCGCGACGGGGCTAAGGCCCGCGGCCGCGCCGCCGCCATGCGCCCTAAAGACGAAGCGCCGCGGCGGCGCGCCGTATCTTTGCCCTGCCGGCGCAGCCCGCCCCGCCCGGCCCGGGCAGGCGGAGGCGGACCGGGCGGCGGCACACGTTTCACCACTAAAAAGAAAGGAGAATGCCAATGGACGAGAAGAAAAGGAAAATCTGGGCCCTCGTGCTGAAGGTCCTCGCGGCGGCCCTCACCGCCCTGACCGGCGCGCTGACCAGCTGCGCCCTGCTTAACTGACCGGCTGCCGCGCGCGGCAGCCGGGACGCCCGGCAAGCCCCGACACGCCACTTTTCCGTGGCGGCGCGCTTGCCGGGCTTGCATTATTTATTAAATTTGCAGGTAAAACCACACTCTGACACATACAGACATGGACCCTATTCGCAGTTTCCAGCAACTGGCGGGACATCTGTCGGGCAGCGGCGTGCGCCGCCGCATAGCCGTGGTCTGCGGCTCGGACAGCTCGACCTGCCAGGCGGCGGACCGCGCCCTGGCAGGCGGATTCGCCGAAATCGTGTTCGTAGGCCGCACGGCCGACGTCCGGCGCCGGCGTGCCGCCGAACCCTTCCCCGCCCTGGTCCGCTACGTCGACGCGGCGGACGACGCCTCCGCCGCGCGGCTGGCCGTGGCCCTGGTGCGCCGCGGCGAGGCGGACGTGCTCATGAAAGGCCTCGTCCCGACCGACGTGCTGCTGCGCGCCGTCTTGGACAAGGAGCAGGGCCTCCTGCCGCCGGGCAGCGTCCTCACCCACCTGGCCGCGGCCCAGCTGCCGGCCTACGGCAAGCTGCTCTGCTTCACGGACTCGGCCGTCATCCCCTATCCCACGCCCCGACAGCGCGAGGTGCAGGTGGCGTGCGCCGTCCGCCTGTGCCACGCCCTGGGCGTCGCCGAGCCGCGCGTGGCCCTCATCCACTGCTCCGAGCACGTGAGCGACAAGTTTCCCCACACGCTGACCTACGCCGCCCTGGCCGCGGCCGCGCGGCAGGGGCGCTGGGGCCGCGCCGTCGTGGACGGGCCGCTGGACGTGCGCACCTCCTGCGACGCGGCGGCCCTGGCGGTCAAGGGCATCAGCTCGCCCATAGGCGGGCAGGCGGACGCCCTCGTGTTTCCCGACATCGAGGCCGCCAACGCTTTCTACAAGGCCATCACCCTCTTTGCCGGCGCCGAGACGGCCGGCATACTCCAGGGAGCGTCGAGCCCCGTCGTGCTGCCCTCGCGCGGCGACAGCGCCGCCTCCAAGTTCTACAGCCTGGCCCTGGCTGCCCTCTTCTGAGCGCCGGGCGCACAAGGCTTCCACACTCCAACCCCGTACCCACACATGCTAATCCTTGCCATCAACCCCGGGTCGACCTCGACCAAGATTGCCGTCTACGAAGACGAGCAGCCCGTCCTGCTGCGCAACATCCGCCACTCCGTGGAAGAGCTGTCGCAGTTTGCCCGCATCGCGGACCAGCGCACTTTCCGCCGCGACCTGGTCCTGAGCGAACTGCGGCGGATGAACATCCCCTTCCGCTTCGATGCCATCATAGGCCGCGGCGGCCTGGCCAAGCCCCTCTCCGGCGGCGTATATGCCGTCAACGAGAAGATGTGCCGCGACATGTACTACGCCAAGCGGCAGCACGTCTGCAACCTGGGCTGCATCATAGCCTACGATCTGGCACGCCAGCTGGAGGGCTGCCTGGCCCTCATCGCGGACCCCGTCGTGGTGGACGAGATGGAGGACGTGGCCCGCGTGTGCGGCTCGCCGCTCATGCAGCGCGTCCCCATCTGGCACGCGCTCAACCAGCGGGCCATAGCCCGCCGCTTCGCCCGCGAGAACGGCCGCCGCTACGAGGAGCTGAACCTCATCATCTGCCACATGGGCGGCGGCATCTCCATAGCGGCCCACCGCAAGGGCCGCGCCATTGACGCCAACAACGGCCTGGACGGCGAGGGCCCCTTCTCGCCCGAACGGGCGGGCACGCTGCCCTCGGCGGACCTGGTGCGCCTGTGCTACAGCGGACGCTACACGCAGGAGGAGCTGCTCAAGCGCATAGCCGGCAACGCGGGCCTCTCGGCCCACCTGGGCACGACGGACGTGAAGAAAATCATTGACAGCATCGAGGCGGGCGACCTCCACGCCAAACTGCTCATCGACGCCATGATCTACCAGACGGCCAAGTGCATCGCCGCCGAGGGGGCCGTGCTCTTCGGAGAAATCGACGCCGTGCTCGTCACGGGCGGCATGGCCCACTCGGACTACATCACCTCGCGCCTGCGCCGCCGGGTGGACTTCCTCGCGCCCGTCCACATCTACCCCGGCGAGGACGAGATGGAGGCCCTGGCCCTCAACGCCCTGGCCGCGCTGCGCGGCGAGGAGGAGATGAAGGCCTACGACTGAGACCGGCGGCCGGCCGCTACGAAATGCGGGACCCGGGGAACTCTCTTCAACGAAGTTCTCCGGGTCCCGCTCTCCATGCCGCGAGGGGCGGAAGCGCTCAGGCCAGCCGGGCCACGAGTTCCTCGGGCGTGAGGCTCTGCTGCTCGCCGGTGGCCATGTCCTTGAGCGTGACGCGGCCGGCCTTCATCTCGTCCTCGCCCACAAGAGCCACGAAGGGCACGCCCAGGGCGTTGGCATAGCTCATCTGCTTCTTCATCTTCACACTGTCGGGATAGACCTCCGTAGCGATGCCGGCGCGGCGGGCCAGCGCGGCGTAGCGCAGGCAGCAGGCGGCCTCGGCGGGCCCGAAGTTGATGAAGAGCAGGCGCACGCCGCCCGCGGCGGTGCGGGGATAGAGGTCGAGCTGGGTGAGCACGTCGTAGATGCGGTCCGCGCCGAAGGAGATGCCCACACCGCTCAGGCCGGGCATGCCGAAGATGCCGGTGAGGTCGTCGTAGCGGCCGCCGCCGGTGATGGAGCCTATCTGGACATCGAGCGCCTTGACCTCGAAGATGCAGCCGGTGTAGTAGTTCAGGCCGCGGGCCAGGGTGAGGTCGAGCTCGAGGGCGTTGCGGAGGGCGGCTCCCTGGAGGGCGTCGAGGACGAACGTCACCTCGTCGACGCCCTTCTGCCCGACGGGACAGCCGGCAAAGAGGTCGCGCATGGCCGCCAGCTTGTCGGCATTGGTGCCGCCGGTGGAGAGGATGGGCTGCAGCCGGGCCACGGCCTCCTCGGACAGGCCGCCGGCCAGCAGCTCGGCGGCCACGCGCTCGGGGCCTATCTTGTCGAGCTTGTCGATGGCTACGGTGATGTCCACGAGGCGCTCGGGCGCGCCGATGACCTCGGCGATGCCGGCCAGGATCTTGCGGTTGTTGAGCCGGATGCTGACGCGTATGCCGAAGCGGGTGAATACTTCGTCGATGATTTGCACGAGCTCCACCTCGTTGAGCAGCGAGTCGCTGCCCACGACGTCGGCGTCGCACTGGTAGAACTCGCGGTAGCGCCCTTTCTGGGGGCGGTCGGCGCGCCAGACGGGCTGTATCTGGTAGCGCTTGAAAGGCAGCTGGAGTTCGTCGCGGTGCTGCACGACGTAGCGGGCGAAGGGGACGGTGAGGTCGTAGCGCAGGCCCTTGTCGCAAAAGCGGGCGGAGAGGCGGGCGGGGCTCTCAGCGCGGAAGTCGTCGGGGCTGACGTCGGCGCGGAAGTCGCCGGAGTTGAGCACCTTGAAGAGGAGCTTGTCGCCCTCTTCGCCGTACTTGCCCATGAGTGTGGAGAGGTTTTCCAGGGCGGGCGTCTCTATCGGGCGGAAGCCGTAGAGGGCGTAGACCTGGCGGATGGTGTCGAAGATGTAGTTACGCTTGGCCATCTCGGCGGGCGAGAAGTCGCGCGTGCCTTTGGGAATGGAGGGTTTCTGTGACATGGGGGTATGAGTATATGAGGCCCCGGCGGGGTGCGGCGGGGAGCCGTCCTGCCGAGGCGGAAGGGTGATGCGGCGGGAGGGTCAGCGGACTTCCTTGATGAGGTAGATGTACGTGGGCAGGTGGTCGCTGTAGCCGTTGAGCCATACGCCGCCGGCGTGTGTGCGCCGGGGGCTTCCCTTGTAGCGGCCCTCCTGCTGGAAGAGGTAGTCGCGGACGAATACTTCGTTGCGGTAGAACTTGAGCGTAGTGCGGTCGTCGCCCAGGAGGTTTCCGGTGAAGACGATCTGGTCGAAGAGGTTCCACTTGCCGTCGTAGAGGAGGGTGCCCTGCCCGGCCTTGTAGAGCGTGTCCCACCAGGGGTTGTACAGGTCGCCGGCCGAACGGACGTCGCGCAGGCGGTGCTTGCAGCCGAGGGCGTCGGTGAGGCTCTTGTTGTTGGGGTCGTCGTTGAGGTCGCCCATGATGATGACCTTGGCGCCGGGGTCCTGGCGCAGCAGGGCGTCCTTGAGGGCGCGGACCTGGTAGCCGGCGCGCTCGCGGCTCTCGCTGCCGGCTGCGCGCGAGGGCCAGTGGTTGACGATGAAGAACACTTTCTCGCCGGCCAGGAGGCCCTCCATGACGAGGAAGCCGCGGGTCATGTAGGTGGTGTCGCCGCGCATCTCGGTGTAGGCTCTCACCTTGCCGTCGGCATCGGTGTAGAAGCCGAGGTCCACGTCGGGCTGCGAGGGGGTTTTGTAATAATAGGGCACGAGCATGGAGCTTTCCAGCTGGAAGAACTTGGGATTGTAGAGGAAAGCGCAGTCTATGCCGCGACGGTCGGGGCCTTCGTAGTGGACTATCCGGTAGCCGCGGGCGGCCAGGGCGGGCTGGCGCAGAAGGTCCTCGAGCACGCGGCGGTTCTCCACCTCTGAAAGGCCGATGACGGCCGCGCCGGCGGGCAGGCGGTCGGTGCAGAGCTCGGAAAGGACGGAGGCCATGTTCTTGAGCTTGGCCTCGTACTTCATCGTCCCCCACTTCATGGTGCCGCCGGGGAGATACTCGTAGTCGTTCTTCCCGTAGTCGTGGACCGTGTCG
Source organism: uncultured Alloprevotella sp. (assembly GCA_944320745.1). Classification (GTDB taxonomy): domain Bacteria; phylum Bacteroidota; class Bacteroidia; order Bacteroidales; family Bacteroidaceae; genus Alloprevotella. The sequence goes on from CALUIN010000014.1 coordinate 4,979, forward strand.
AAGAGATTTTCCTGATTGTAGAACGCCACGCCGTAGAGCGCGTAGCGCTTCGCGCCGTCCTGCGCGAAGGCCGCGGCGAAGGGCAGCAGGAGCAGGAGGAGGGTCAGTCTGAGCAGTTTCTTCATAAAGATGAGCATTTTCGTTACCGCAGGGCGCGGCGGGCCGCGCGCCAAACGAGGGACAAATATCTAAAAAAAAAATGAGATGGGGCAGAAATAAAGGCGGCAAATCCAAGATTTCACGGAAATGTAAAACTTTACCCTGAAAATTACGCTATCTTTGCACACAAAAGGACATGGACAACGTAAGAACTATCCCTCATTCCAACGATCAGATATGAATAAAGGAGCAAGACTATTGACCGCCGCCTGGTGCATGGCCGCAGGTGCGATGGCCCAGCAGGCCGACACGCTGCGCGTCGCGGACGACAACGCGGACTTCACGTTCACCGAGTCGCAACTCGACGAGGACAACGACGCCGCGCAGACCGTCTCGGCCATCGTAGCCTCAAAGACGGACCCTTACCTGGCCGAGGTGGGCTACCTCTTCAGCCCGATGCGCTTCCGCGTTCGCGGCTACGACAACATGTACAACCAGGTCTACATGAACGGCCTGATGCTGAACGACCTGGAGACCGGGCGCTTCAGCTACGGACTCATCGGCGGCATGAACGACGCCACGCGAAACCAAGAGGGAGTCTCGGGCTTTGAGTTCAACAACTTCGGCATGACCGGCGTGGGCGGAGGCACAAGCATCAACACCCGCGCCAGCCAGTTTGCCCAAGGCAACAAGATCACCCTCTCGGGCTGCAACCGCAACTACCTGATGCGCGGCATGTTTACCCACGCCACCGGACTCATGGAGAACGGATGGGCCTTCGCCGGGACCGTCGGCTACAGATGGGCCAACGAGGGCGTCATCGACGGGACCTTCTACAACTCCTTCAGTTACTTCCTCTCCGCCGAGAAACGCTTCAACGACGCCCACAGCCTCTCGCTCGTCACGTTCGGCTCCCCCACAGAGCGCGGCCAGCAGGCCGCCTCGACCGAAGAGGCCTACTGGCTCGCCAACTCGCACTACTACAACCCCAACTGGGGATTCCAGAACGGCGAGAAGCGCAACGCCCGCGTCGTGAAAAGCTTCGAGCCCACGGCCATACTGACCTGGGACTGGGACATTGACCGCCAGAAGAAGCTCACGACGGCCGCCGGCTTCAAGTACAGCAACTACGGCACCACCGCCCTGGGCTGGAACGGCGACGCCTACGACCCCCGCCCGGACTACTACAAGAACATGCCCAGCTCCATCTTCGACGTCTACAACCCCGACATCAACAACCCGGGCTACCTCGAGGACAACCCCTTCCTCCTGGAACAGTGGCGGGACATGTACGACTACTGGACCTCCAGCGAGGCCAACCGGCAAATCAACTGGGACCGCATGTACTTCGTCAACCGCCAGAACGAGGCCAACGGCGGCGAGACGCTCTACTACCAGGAGCGCCGCCACAACGACCAGATGGTCTTCGCGCTCAACTCCGTCTTCAACCACACCCTCAGCCCGCGCCAGCGTTACACCGTAGGCCTGCAACTCAACACCACGAAGGGCATGCACTACAAGACCATGGAGGACCTGCTCGGCGGCACGCGCTACACGGACATCGACAAGTTCGCCGCCAACGACTACGGCAAGGGGAGCATCGAGGCACAGAACGACCTGAACAACCCCAACCGCCAGATCGCCGAGGGCGACAAGTTCGGCTACGACTATAACACCTACGTCAACAAGGCCCGCCTCTGGGGACAGTACCAGTACACCGCGCCGCGCTTCGCCGTCCTGCTCGGCGCCAACGCCGAGGGCACGACCATCGAGCGCGACGGCCTCATGCGCAACGGCCGCGCCCCCGAAAACTCCTACGGCCGCAGCGGAAAAGCCCGCTTCCTCGGCGGCGGAGGCAAATTCACGCTGGCCTACACCCCCGTAGCCAACCACCGCCTCACCCTCTCCGGAAGCGCCAACGCCCAGGCCCCGCTGGCACGCAACAGCTTCGTGGCGCCCCGCATGCAGAACAACTTCGTCGACAACCTCAAGCTCGAGAAAATCTACGCCGCCGAACTGAGCTACACCTTCCGCTTCGGCAACTTCAGCGGCAAGCTCAGCGGATACTACACGCAGTTCGAGGACGGCGTGGAGCAGACAGCCTTCTACAACGACCAGATGGAGCGCTTCACCTATCTCACCATGAACAACGTGCGCCGCCGCCATTACGGCCTCGAAGCAGCCTTCATCTACCAGGTCAACGGCAACCTCTCCTTCAACCTTATCGGAACCATCAGCGAGGCGCAGTACGGCAACAACCCCTACGCCCAGATCAACTACGAAGGCATGAACGCCAGCACCACCCGTGAGCTCAACACCTGGAAAAATCCCGTCACCGGCGACGCCATGCCCCTGCGCGTCATCGCCGACGGCATGCGCGTCAGCGGCACGCCGCTCACGGCCGTCAGCCTCGGCGCCAACTACAACATCAACGGCTGGTTCTTCGAGGCACACCTCAACTACTACGACCGCGTCTACGTAGGCTTCTCGCAATACCGCCGCCTGAGCAACATCACCGGCAACTACGTGCAGTCCAGCATAGACGAGGCCGGACGCCCCGTATTCGACGTCACAGAGGCCCAGCTCCACGCCACCGGCGGCATACTCTTCGACCAGCAGGGCCGGCAGCTCGCCGCCTACTCCGCCGACCAGGAGAAGTTCGACGGCGGCTTCATGCTCGACCTCTCCATCGGCCGCTACATCCGCCTGCCCAAGGGGCGCACCATGAGCATCAACCTCTCCGTGAACAACGTCACCAACAACCGCAACATGCGCACCGGCGGTTACGAGCAGAACCGCGACGACTTCTACAACACCGGCGTGGCCCGAGCCTTCCGCTTCTCGCGCAACTCCAAGTACTACTACGCCAACGCCATCAACGCCTTCCTCAACGTCAACTTCCGATTCTAACGCCTAACCTTCCGGAACAATGAAGAAAACAAAGCTCCATATCCTCCTCTGCGCGGCCTGCATGACGCTCGGCCTGTCCGCCTGCATGGACGACCACGACGAGCCCGACACCGACGGCTACCTCATCACCAGCCCCATAGCCCTGGGCGATACGAACTACTCCATCGCCCGCCTCAAGGCCGACAACGCCTCCCTCTTCAGCCAGACCAACGCCTTCCAGCAGGTTGAGGAAGACCTCATCCTCGAGGGCGTCGTCGTGGCCAACGACGAGGGCGGCAACCTCTACCAGACGCTCCTCGTCCGCGACATCGACGAGCAGGCCGGCACCGACGAGGCCATCGTCCTTGCCGTCAAGAACACCTGCCTCTACCCCTACTTCATGCTCGGCCAGCGCATCAAGGTCAACCTCCGCGGCCTCTACATCGGCTGCTACAGCAAGCTGCCCAAGATAGGCCAGCCCTACTACACCAGCAGCGGCAACCTCCGCCTCGGCCCCATCCTCCTGCAGCTCTGCCGGACCAACGTGGAACTCATCGGCGAGCCGGACCGCGACTGCCCCGAAATGCAGCCCGTAGAGCTCACCGCCAGCCAGCTCGCGGACTGGGAGGCCGACTTCTCCAAGCACGTCCCGCAGCTCGTCACCATCGAGGGCTCCCTCGACGAGGCCGACAGCACCGCCATCTTCGCCCCCGAGGAGCTGCAGGACGCCGGCTACGGCGTGGACCGCACGCTCACCCTCGCCGGCAGCCGCGAGAAGGTCACGCTGCGCACCTCCACGCAAAACGACGTAGCCTTCACCGTCATGCCCACCGGCGTCTGCCGCTTCACCGGCCTGCTCAGCTACTACGACCAGTGGCAGATCCAGCTCCGCAGCACGGCCGACATCCACATTCCCGAGTCCGGCGAACCGGCCGCACCGGCCACCCATTAACATCCCATTAACGCATTTCCTATCAACGAACACCAATGAAAAAGCATCTCCATTACCTCCTCGCGGCAGCGCTCCTCACGCTCGGCTTCACGGCCTGCGAAGACGTGCCCGCGCCCTACGAGATCAACGATGAAGGCGGCGAAGCGTCCGAAGTCCTCCTCGACGAGGACTTCTCCACCTCGCTCGGCGACTTCAACACCTTCTGCACCGTGGGCAACTTCCCCTGGACCGTCAGCTACAGTTGCGCCCAAATCACCTCCTACGTCGACACCGACGGCGACGGCGTGAAGGAGAACGTCGAGGCCACCTCGTGGCTCGTCTCCCCGCGCATGGACCTCACCGAGGTCGACTCCGCCTACGTCAGCTTCGACTACATCCTGCGCTACGCCACGGCCAGCCAGCTCGAGAGCCACTACCAGCTCCTCGTCAGCGCCGACTATCCCGGCTCAGGCCGCGTGGAGGAAGCCACCTGGACCCCGCTCACCTTCCACCTTGTACAGGGCAGCGACTGGGACACCTGGTACAGCAGCGGTAACGTAGACATCCCCGCCGAGTTCTGCGGCCAGCCCAGCGTCACCGTCGCCCTGCGCTACATCGCCACGGACAAGGCCGCCACGTGGGAAGTGAAGAACTTCCTCGTCCGCAAGGGACAGGGAGGATATACTCCCGAAGGACCCAGCCACGACCAGCTGCACCAGCTGCCCTACACCGAGGCCTTCGCCACCACGCTCGGCGACTACAAGAGCTACACCACCTCCGGCTCCGGACAGTGGATCATCGACTACTCCACCGCCAAGGCCACAGGCTACGACAACGCCTCGCAGCAGACCACGGCCGGCACCTACTACCTCGTCAGCCCGCCCGTCAGCCTCGCCGGACAGACCGAGGCGCACATGGCCTACGAGTACATCCTGCGCTACGACCGCGGCGCCGAGAACCAGCAGACCCTCATCAACGCTGCCTTCGACCCCGCCCACCCCGACCAGGGATGGGAACTCCTGAAGCAGGACCACGAGGAAGGCACCGACTGGACGACCTTCGCCAGCGCCGACATCGCCATTCCGGCCAAGTACATGGGCCAGACCGTCCGCTTCGCCTTCCGCTACAACTCCGACGCCCAGAGCGGCTCCACCTGGGAAGTGCGCAACGCCTCCATCCTCAGTGGCAAGCCCGGAGAGGGCGGCGAGACGGGCGGCGACATCGGCGACCCCGATGCCCCCAACGGCGACTTTGAGAACTGGAGCGGCGGCCAGCCCGTCCGCTGGAAGTCCTCCACCACCGCCTCCAAGGGCGCCATGACCATGAGCACCGACGCCCACGGCGGACAGTACGCCGTCGAGGTGGCCGGCTCCACCAGCGGCAACAACCGCCTGGCCTACGAGGAAATCACCCTACCCGCCGGGACCTACACCATGACCTTCTACTGCAAGGCGGCCACCGCCACAGGCGGCAGCGTGCGTCCGGGCTACACGCCCATCGGCGCCGACGGCAAGGTAGGCAGCTACGTCTACGGCGACTACACCAACGACCTGACCACCGGCCAATGGGTCCGCGTGACCCACGAGTTCAAGCTCGACGAGGCGACCAAGCTCAACCTCGTCATCATGGTGGCCAAGAACCCCGGCGGCGCCGTCCTCTTCGACGACTTCGTCCTGACGGACGCCTCGGGCAACGAACTCATCCACTGATACGCGCATGAACGCTCTCCTACGCACACTGCGCGCCCTCTTCGCGGCGGCGGCCCTCATGGCCGTCGCCGCTTGCGGCGATGACGACCCGGGCTACCAGCTGGGCGGCCTGGGCGGCGGCTCGGCCAGCCCCAACCGTGACCCCGTGGCCTCGCGCATGGAGGTCCCGGCCCTGCAGGCGGACGACGGCCTGCTCCTGGCCCACTGGACCGTCGAGGGCGGCGACTCCGTCATGACCTACTGCATGGAATTCTCGCCCACGCAGCTCCACTCCCGCTGGGTGGCCTTCCGCTTCGACGGCCAGACGCGCCAGCGCACCGTCTCGCGCTCGGACGACCCCTTCCGCGACGATCCCCAGCTGCCCGCCTCCCTGCGCATCGGCTCCTCCGGCTTCGGCCGCAACTACAACCGCGGCCACCTCTGCGCCTCGGCGGACCGCCTCTACTCCCGCCAGGCCAACGAGCAGACCTTCTACATGAGCAACATGTCGCCCCAGCTCGGCGCCTTCAACCAGGGCTACTGGATAGCCTTCGAGGACCTCGTGCAGGAGCTGGGCCGCGACGCCACCTTTGCCGACACGCTCTACGTCGTAAAGGGCGGCACCATCGCCCAGAACCAGGTGGGCAGCTACGTCAGCCGCTCCGACGGCAAGCGTGTGGCCGTACCCCGCTACTACTTCATGGCCCTGCTCAAGGTAAAGAACCGCGCCTACAGCGCCATCGCCTTCTGGATGGAGCACCGCGACTACGGCTACTCCTACGGCCACCAGGCGCCCCGCTCGGCCGTGGCGGCCCAGGCCGTCAGCGTGGACCGGCTCGAGGAGCTCACGGGCATCGACTTCTTCCACAACCTTCCGGACCAGGTAGAGTCGCAGGTGGAGCGCTCCTACGTGCTCGCCGCCTGGGACCTCTGACACGGGCCGGGAGCCACCTGCCCGACGCCGCCGGACGGGGCGCGGACGCCGCAAGGCTTCCGGTTCCGCCCGGCGGCGCGCATATACGGCACGGGGCTAAGCCCTGTCGTCACGGGGCCTATTCCCGGGGCGACGAGGCTTAGCCCCGTTTGCTGCGTCCGCGGCGCGGCGTCAGGCCGGACCGCCGCCGGACGGGCGGGCAAGCGGCGGGACGGCAAAGCGGCCGGACACGAAGTCGGCCGGCGGGATGGAGAAGAAGCAGCCGCGGCGGCGCAGGTAGTCCGTCAGGCGGGCAAAGACGGCGTTCGCCCCGAGCAGGCGGGCGTTGCCTACGAGCACCAGATGCTCGCGGGCCCGCGTGAGGGCCACGTTCAGTTTGCGGTCTATCAGGACGCCGCCCTCGCTGAAGACGTTGGCCGAGAGGAAGTCCAGCTGGTAGCGGCGCTGCACGGTGAAGCCATAGACTATGACGTCGCGCTGGCTGCCCTGGTAGCGCTCCACGGTGTCGATGCTGATGTCCGCGGCGATTGCCACGCCCTCCTCGCGCAGGGCGGCGCGCACGGCGGCTATCTGGTTGCGGTAAGGCACGATGACGCCCACGCTGCGGTCCGCGTCGAAACGCGGACCGGCCATGCGCTCCGCGGCCGCCACCACGGCGGCTATCATCCGGGCCTCTACGGGGTTCACCTTGTCGGACGGGGCGGCGGCGGGCAGGGGGGCGTCGAGAAAGGCCACGCGGCGCGTGGAGAGCAGGTCCTCGATGCCGCTCCGTCCGTCTCCGGCGGCGGGCAGGGGCCGCTCCTGGCGTCCGGGCGAGGCCACGCGCAGCGCGCCCCCGTAGAAGGCGCGGCTGGGAAACTGCGCGATGTCGCGGTGCATGCGGCCCTGGCGCGTCAGCATGTAGGCCACGGCGGGGTCCTGCCCGTAGCGCGCCAGGAGGCGCTCGAAAAGCGACTGCCGGCAGTCCGCCAGCCCTATGGAAAGGAGCTGCGGGTCCGCCACGCGGGCATCGGCGGCCGACTGCTGCACCACGGCGGGCAGCTGCTTGTGGTCGCCGATGAGGACGAAGCGGGCGATGGCCTCCTGCCCGTCGTAGCACGCGCCGAGCAGGCCCGCCAGGTGCGGCTCAAGAATCTGCGAAGCCTCGTCCACGATGGCCAGGTCGAAACGCTTCAGGGCGAACAGTTCGGGATGGGCGTTGAGGGCCGTCGTCGTACCGACGAAGACGCGCGTGGAGGCGATGAGCGCCCGCACCTGCCGCAGGTCCGCGCAGCCGGCCGCGCGCCGCTCCAGCAAAGCGGGGCGGAAAGGTTCGGCACAGGACAGCTCGCTGCCCAGACGCAGGAAGTCCACGGCGGCAGCCCCACCGTCGCCGGCGAGCTTGGCGCAGATTTCATCGACGGCACGGTTCGTGTAGGCCATGAGCAGCACGGACGTGCCGGGATGCAGGAGCTCTTCGCGCAGCACGTTCATCAGTCCGAAGGACGTCTTGCCCGTACCCGGCGGCCCTACGATGAGGAAGAAGTCCGCCGCCCTGTCGGCGCGGCGCACCAGCTGGTCGAACTCCCCGCCGCCGTAGCTGCCGCGCAGCGGGCGGGCGGGGCGCAGGGCCGGGCGGCGACGGCCCAGCAGCAGGTCGCGGCGGCGGCGCGGAGCCTGAAGGAATGTGTGCAGGCCGCGGTAGAGCGAGCCGAAGGAGGCGTCCATGAAGTCGTGCTCCACGGCCCAGCGCTCCTCCTCGCCGCGGCGGAACAGGCGGGCATTGGTCTGCTCGAAGCGCAGCCTCAGCCGCACCGTCCCGTCGCCGAACCCCTCGAGCACGGCGCGCATCACAGGCCCCCGCCGCACGTCGGGCGGAGCGGGCGGGGCGTAAGGATAGCACACGACGATGTCGCCCGGGCGGAAGTTGCAGGCATCGCTCTCCGTCCCGGCGGCAAAGCGCAGTTCGAGGCCGGCGATGCCGCCGTCCTCGCCGGGTTCGAGCCGCTCCAGCGTCAGTCCGGCATAAATGTTGCCGGCGCGCTCTTTATCCTCCAGATTCTCGTTCCACAGGGCGGCCAGTCCGGCGTCCTCCTTCGTCTTGCTCCCTACCTTCGCCAACAGTTGCTCCTTCTCCAGAAACGTGAGGAAACGGAAATAGTAAGCCCGCTCCAGGTCCGACGCCTCGCGGACGGGCCGCAGGAGCTGGTCCAGCTGCGGCCGCACATAGCGTTCCCAGAGCGGCCCGCGAAGGCCTTTTTCGTTGAGCCGTTCGGGCGTCAGCCCGGCCAGGCCGCGCAACCCGCCTTCGGCATAGGCTCGCTGGCGGGCGGCGATGCCGTTGCGCACGCGGAAGGCGCGGAAGAGCAGCTCCGGAGCGGGACCGAGGCTGAGCAGGCCGCGCCCGTACTTGGAATAGAAGAGGAAGGGATAGATGCGGGCGTAGGGCAGGTGGTAGTTATAGTGAAGCAGCGCCATGTAGAGCAGCAACTGGACGTAGTGGCGCTCCTGGTGGCGCGGCGGATCGTCCGCCGACGCGCCGGGGGCGTAGGCGCCCTTGCCGGATTTCTGCTCCACGAGGATGCCGTAGTCCAGCTGGAGGAAGTCCATGCGCCCCTGCAGCCCGAGCATTTCGCTGAAGAAGGAGGGTTCCGTCACGACCTGCGCCGGAGCGAAAGCCGAGACGAAGCGGGGCAGGTCCTCGCGCACGGCGCGGCGGATGTGCTCCAGCTGGCGGAGGCCCTCGCGGTGGAAGTCCGGCCCCAGGTCCGGGCAGGCGGCCAGCTGGAGGGCGTTGCGGGCAAAGAAGGTGCGCACGCTCCGGGCATAGCATTCCTCGAGGGGGAGGTCCTCGCCGCGTTCGGCCGCGCGCACCTCCCCGTCGATGAGCTGTCCGGCCAGGTTGCCCAGCAGGATGGCCGCCGAGAGGGGCGCGGGGCGGAGGCGGTTGAGCACGTCGACCACGGGCGACTCGGCGTAGGACTCGAAGCAGGCCGCCACGGCCGATACGCTGACCAGGTTGTCCGGCTCGACGATGATGAGTTCGGGGAAGAGCACGCCGTCCGCCTCGCGTGGCCGCACCAGGTTGAGCTGCATGCCGTCCGCCAGGAGGCCGCGCAGATAGGTCCAGTCGCCGGCGTGGTACTCGTCCCGCAAGTCGTAGCAGACCTTGAGCGGCCGGCCGTCGGCAGCGCGGCCGTAGAGGCAGGCGTCGTCCCACCGCTCCAAGGCCATGCGCACGCAGTCCGCCGCCAGATGCCGGGCGGCACGCGGGGCCGGCGCGGCGGAGAAGCGCTGCCGCAGCGCGGCGGGCAGGGCGACCGGCTCGGGGGGCAGAACGGCGATGAAGCGGCACACGGCGGACAGGTCGCAGGGGAAAAAGCGGCGGACGTCCTCCTCGGAGAGTTCGTCCAGATGGCGCAGGCGGTGGCGGGCGTCGTGGATGGCGCGGGCCAGTTCGCCGTCCACGCGGCGCTCCTTGACGAGGTAGTCTATCTTTGGGAACAGGCCGGCAAAGGCGAGGCGGTTGCCCTCGAGCTGTGCCCCGACGGCGCGGCGCAGCACGGCGGACAGCGTGGCGTAAGCCGCGCGGAAGGCGGCGGCCGGCGCGTCGGCGGGAGGAAGGGCGGCGAGGATTTCGGCAAAGAGGGCGGCGGGCGCTTCGTCCTGACGGCTGGCCGCACGCAGGCGTTCGTCCTCGTCGGCGCGGGAGAGGAGGACGTCGAGCCCGAGGCCGCGGAAGAGCGCGTCGAGCCGCTCCGCCGACAGGACGGGCGCGGCCGCCAGGCGGGCCCGGAGCCAGGCGGACAGGCCTTCGTCCGCCACTACGTCGCACCCGTCCGCCGCGGCGCACGCCCCGCCGGACGCTTCAGCGGCCGCCGCCGGGACTACGACGACGGCCCGCAGGGGCACTTCCGCTCCCCCGAGAGCCGCCCGGAGCCGCTCCTGCAACCGGCCGCGCAGGGCGGAGAGGCGGGCGGGCTGCGGCAGGGCCTGGCCCGCTCCGCCGCGAAACAGGAAGAAGGCCACGCCGCACGGGGCGGCCAGCACGGCGTCCGCCCAGCCGCCGCCCGCATCGTAGCTGCCTACGAGCCAGCCCGGGCCGCCGGCCCAGCCGGGGGCTGCGCGCAGCAGGCCGGCCAGGCGCTCGAAGCCCGCGGCGGAGCGGCGGTGATTGAACGTCCCGACCTTTCCTATCCGCATGGCCCGGCCTCCTTTCCATGACAAGCGCGCGGCGGGCTGCACGCTGCCCGCCGCGCGCCGCGGCCGCCGCACAAGGGAGCGGCCGTCATTTGCTGAACTTTTTCTCAAAGATGACCTTTCCCTCCTGGTTCACCGTGCGCACGAACACTGCCGCCGGGTCCACGCTTACCAGCGTGGCGCAGGCATTGTCGTTGAGCAGGATGGGGAAGTTATTCTCTCCGTCGCGGGGCGCACGGTAGACGAACTCATGCAGGTGCCCGCCGATCATGAGGTCTATCGGCTCGCGGTTGAGGATGGGCATGTAGAGGCTGTCCACCATGGCGGGGCCGTGGGCCGAGGCGCGGCGGTTCTCGCCGCGCCTGACGGGCGGGATGTGGAGCAGGACGATGCGGTGGCGGGCCTGGCGGAAGGCCTCGGAGCGCACCACGCGGCGCAACCAGGCGACTTGCTCCTGGCGGTAGGCGTCGAAGGCCGTGATGCGGGAATAGTCGATGTGGGTGTCGGGCTTGTCCTCGCCCGTGTCGAGCACGATGATGAACGTGTCGCCCAGCCGGTACGTGCCGTAGAACTTGCCCCGCGGGCGGTAGACATAGTTGCCGTAGAGCCGGGCGTAGCGGCCGCGCGTCTCGTGGTTGCCGCGCACGGCGACGAAGGGTATGCTGCGGGCGAAGCGGGTAACGGAGGTGTCGATATAGCTGGGGTAAGGCTGGTCCGGCCTGCTGAAATTGCTCAGCATGTCGCCGAGCAGGAACACGCGGTCCGTCTCCCCGACCGGCATCCGGTCAAGCAGGCGGCCGTACTTGGCGGCATCGTCGTGCATGTCACTGAGCGTGACGAAGGAGCACGAGGTGGCGGCGGGGTTGTCCGTACGGAAGGTGTACCAGGGTGTAGTGATGGTGTCGCCGTAGACATTGTTCGAAAGGCGGAAGCGCTTGATGGGGACGGACGAGAGGCGGTACTCGTAGAGCGTGTTCGGCTCCAGTCCGCCGACGGGTATGGCGTTGCGCGTGTTGTTGGCTTGGACGAGGCCGTCCACGTAGTCCACGACGCGGCGCACCTCGGCGGAGCCTTTCTTGCGCACTTCCACGGCCGAGACGCCCCGGGCCGACGTGGTGAAGTAGACTTTCACGCCCTGGGCCGTAAGGCCTTGCAGATAGGGGCCGTGGGTGAAGCGGTAGACGGTGTCGGCCGCCTGCTGCGCCATGCCGGACGCGACGCTGAGGGCCGCGGCGGCAAGGAAGGAGAACAACGCTTTTCTCATGTTTCTCTGGTTTTAGGTGGAGGGCCCGTATGCGGGCGGGCACGGACTTTACGCCTACAAATTTACGAATTGCCGCCCGCCGCGCCAAGTCCGTGCCGCGGAAAACGCCCCGCCGCGCCGCCGTCCCGAAAAAAAGCGGGTCGCGGCTGCCGGCGGACGGGAAAAGCCTTAACTTTGTCCCGCATATAGATTCATCCACCTTAAAAAACCAAAGCTATGCCACGTATTCTTCTGCTCCTGTTGCTGCTGGCCGGGAGCTTGTCCGCCAGCCTGCAGGCTGCGCGCTGGAAAGCCCGGCACGTTGTGCTCATCGCTATCGACGGCTGGGGCGCCTACTCCGTGCCGAAGGCCGACTCCATCCCCAATATCCGCGCCCTGATGGACCGGGGCTGCTTCACGCTCCACAAGCGCAGCGTGCTGCCTTCCTCCTCGGCCATCAACTGGGCGTCCATGTTCAACGGCGCGGGGACCGAGATGCACGGCTACACGGAGTGGGGCTCGCGCACGCCGGAGATTCCCTCCGTCATCGTCAACGAGCGCAATATCTTCCCCACTATCTACTCGCTCTTCCGCGAGCAGCTCCCCGAGGCCGAGACGGGATGCCTCTTCGAGTGGGAAGGCATCAAGTACCTTGTGGACTCGGCCGCCGTGGGCCGCTGCGCCCAGGCCTTCGGCTACGACCGGCAGCCCGACGCTCTCTGCCGCATGGCCGAGCAGTACATTGAGGAGAAGCGGCCCGCGTTCGTCGCCGTATGCTTCGACCAGCTGGACCACACGGGCCACGCCGACGGGCACGACACGCCGGCCTACTACCGCACGCTGGCCCGCCTGGACGGCTACGTGGGCCGCATCGTCGAGGCCACGCGCCGCGCCGGCATCTACGACGACACCATATTCATGCTCACCTCCGACCACGGCGGCACGGGGAAGGGCCACGGCGGCAAGTCGCTCCTCGAGATGGAGATTCCCTTCATCATAGCCGGACGGAACGTCAGGCAGGGCGGCGCCTTCAGCGAGGTCATGATGCAGTTCGACACGGCCGCGACCATTGCCTACGTCTTCGGTCTCGAGACGCCGCAGGCCTGGATCGGGCGGCCCATGAAGCAGGTGTTCAAGTAAGGCCCGTCCCCAGCGGACCGGCCGGACAAGGAAGAGCGCGGCGGATGCAGAAGTGCATCCGCCGCGCCGCGTTTCGCTTCATCGCAGTCCGGCTCAGCGCACCGGCGGCACCGGCGCCTGCGGCGCGGGAGCTCCCTGCGTCAGGTTCCGGTAAATCACGGCCCGCACGCCCAGTACGAACACCGGCAGGAGCAGCACGAGGGCCACGGTGAGCAAGCTGCCCACTACGCCCATCACGCCGAACACGGACAACGCCACCAGCACCCCTGCTAAGAGCAGCATGAAGATGCCGAAGATGGCCCACTTGTAGCCGTACGTCGCCTTGTTGCTGCGCACCAGGGCCTCGCCCGGCGCCACCTGCTGGTCTATCAGGATGTAGAGCGCCTGGCTCCAGCCCAGCGAGATGATAATGCCGGGAACTATCATGAAGAGGAAGGCCGGGACGAGCGACATGGCCTTCAGGCCGAGCAACGTGAAGTACTCGCCCATGAACTTGCGGTATTTCCCCTCAAAGATGAACGTGGGGGAGACCACCTTCCCGCGGCTCAGGGCCACGGGGATGGCGCACATGGCGATGGTCGTGCCCACGTTGATGTAGGGAATCCAGAGCGTCAGGATATAGAGGATGACGGCTCCCAAAAGAGATGGAAAGTTTTTTGCGCCGAGAAGGAAGCCTTCGCCAAGGACGCGGAACGGACTGAGCTTTGGTGATGCCATAGCGATAAAGGTTAAAAGGGTGAATAAATAAGGGATTCTCCGCCCGGACGGTTCCCGTTGCAGCCGCGTCCGGAAACACGCTTCTCCCGGCTATCGTCATGCCGGGAAGGAAGAGACTTGCCGCAAATATAAGAAATCCGGAAGATTACACCCCCGGATCCGCTCTAAAAAAATGCAAAAAGCATATAAAATTCACCTTTTCCCGTGATGCCGGTCCCCGTCAGCCGCACCACACCATGACGACCAGCTGGGCGATGATGACGCGCAGGAACATGGCCAAGGGATAGACGGTGGCGTAGGCTACGGAAGCCTTGTCGCCGGGCAGCGTGTCGTTCACGTAGTTCAGGGCGATGGGGTTGGCCATTGCCCCGCAGAGCATCCCCGCCGTAGTGGCGAAGGTGCGGCTGTCGCAGCGCACGGACACGATGCCCATGATGACGACGGGCACCAGGGTGATGAGGAAGCTGAAGCCTATCCAGCCCAAGGCGGCCGGCTGCATGACGGTGGCCAGGAAGTCGCGCCCGGCGTCGAGGCCCAGGCAGGCCAGGTACATGGACAGGCCGAGCGAGCGGAGCATCAGGTTGGCGCTCGTCGTGGTGTAGGCCACCATGTGGAAGCGCGGGCCGTAGGCTCCGATGAGAATGCCCATGACGATGGGGCCGCCGGCCAGGCCGAGGCGCACCGGGGTGCTCAGCCCCACGCTCAGGGGGACGCAGCCCAGCAGCAGTCCCAGCACGATGCCGATGAAGATGGTGACCATGTTGGGCTCGTCGAGCAGGCGCACGGTGTTGCCCAGCTCCTGCGCCACGCGCTTCACGCTCTCCGCCGTGCCGATCACGGTGACGCGGTCGCCCATGCGGAGCACCAGGTCGTGGGTGGCCACGAGCTGGATGCCCGAGCGCTGCACGCGGCTCACGTTGATGCCGTAGCGCGTGCGCATGTGCAGGTCGCCCAGATGCTTGCCGTTGACCTCCGGGCGGGTGATGACGATGCGCTCCGAGACGAGCTTCGAGTCGAGCGCGTTCCAGTCTATGTTCTTCCGGTTCCAGTCCGTCTCGTCGCGCCGGCCGAAGAACACGGTGAGCTGCCGCAGATACTTCGGCGTAGTGATGACCAGGATGCGGTCGTGCTCCTCCAGGACGGTCTCGGCATTGGGCAGCATCACCTTGCCCGAGCGCCACAGGCGCGACACGACGAACTTGCTGTTGCCGCCGTCCAGCTCGGCCACGTCGCGGAGCTTCTGGTGGAAGATGGCGGGGTTGCAGATGACGAACGAGGCGATGAAGGCCTGGTCCTCCGTCCCGTCGCCCTCCTTGGAGTGCTCGCGGCGGCTGAGCCAGCCCTTCATCACGGCCAGGGCAAGGATGACGCCCACCAGGCCGATGGGATAGGTCACGGCGCAGCCCAGGGCGGCCGTGGAGCTGGCCGCCGCGTCGCCCAGCTGCTTGAACGTCTGCTGCGCCGCGCCGAGGGCCGGCGTGTTGGTCGTGGCGCCGCAGAGCACGCCCATCATGTCGGGCAGCGGCGCCCAGCCCGCCCACACCACGGCCAGCGTCATCACCGTGCCGATGAGGACCACGCCGAGGGAGAGCATGTTGAGGTCCGTCCCCCCTTTGCGGAACGCGCTGAAGAAGCCCGGACCCACCTGCAGGCCCAGGATGTAGACAAAGAGGATGAGGCCGAAGCTCTCGGCGTAGCTCAGCATCTCGGCGTCCACCCGCAGCCCCAGCGCGCCGGCCAGGATGCCCAGCAGGAACACATAGGTCACGCCGAGGCTGACCCCCTTGAAGCGGAGTTTACCCAATGCCAGACCTGCCGCGCAGATAAGGCAAATCACAATGACCGCCTGCACGGCGGACGCGCTCAGAAACGTTTCTTGCAACCAACCTAACATGGTCTTTGTAAGGAATAGTGGTAAAATCCGGGAATCCGGAACCTGACCGTCCGCGGACACGGACGCGGGAAACGGGCCCTGTTCCCGTAGCGGCGGGCCCTATTCCCGTCACGACGGGCCTTAGCCCCGTGAAGGACGGACAAGGCCCGGCCGGACGGTTCAGTGCGCAAAGGTACGAATAATGTTGAACGTGAGGAAGAAAAACGGGGCGGCTTTTCTCAGTACCCGGCCGCGGAGCCGCCCCGCCGGCCGGAATGCGATTTTTTATTGTTACATTTGCCCCCGGAAAAACTCCCTTAACCCCTATGCCATGAAACCTGTCAAGACCACACTTCGCCGCATCGGGCTGCACGGACGACCTGCGGCGGGCGGCCGACCTGGCGGACTACATCCTGACCCGCCAGACGCCCGACGGCGCCTACCGCAACGGCAAGACGCACTACACGGCGGTCATCTACGTGGCCAAAGCGCTCATGGAGGTGATGGCCGAGGAAAGAAAGCTGGCCGCCGAGGGCAACGAGTGGGCATACAGGTTCCGCAAGCACTACCACTCCGTCACGAAGGCCGTGGACGAACTGGCCCGGAGCCTGGACAACATACAGACCGAGGGCGAGATGACTTTCGAGGACGGCATGATCTCGTGCTCCTACACGCAAATCGCCGGGTTCGCCCTGTGGCAGCCCGAGGGCTCGGAGGCGCGCCGCCGCTACACCGAGGCGGCCCGCAAGCTGGCCGGCATGCACCGCTGCCTCTCGCAGCTCGTCGTCCCGGACGCGCGCATGAACGGCGGCTCGCTGCGCTACTGGGAGGCGCAGTACGACATCCTCAGCTTCCCGGACATGATGAACTCGCCCCACGGCTGGTCGGCCTGGCGCATCTATGGCCTGCGCAGCCTCTACCTGCTCACGGGCGACTACCGCTACCTGCGGCAGATGACCAACGCCATCGGCTCGTGCATCCAGCTCATCGACCCGGCTACGGGCCGGCTCAACTGGGCCTTCGTCTGCGACCCCTACATTCGGGCCGCCGTCTTCGAGCCCGACCCCACCCGGCCCGGCAAGGGGAAGTACACCGAGCGCGTCATCGACGAGCAGTACATGCCCATGATCAGCGACTGGTACCGCGCACAGTCCGACAAATGCCTCACGGGCTACTGGGGCTACGACGGCGGCTGCTGCGACAACGACGTGCACGAAATCTTCAAGTGCCTGGGCGAGGTGATGCTCACTTCGGCCTACGTGCACGAACTGCCGGACGGCTCGCTGGCGGCCGTCAACTGCCGGGCCGAGCGCCAGGGCGATGCCGTCCGCGTGGTGCCGCAGGAGGACTGCGTCGCGACGGTCTACGTACACATGGAGGCGGAGACGCCCGTGACCGTGGACTTCGCGGACGGACCGCACTCAGCACGGCTGCGGCAGGGGGCCGTGAGCCGCACACGCGCGGCACGGCTCTGACTGCCGCGCGCGGCGGCGGAATATGAAAAGCGTCAGGGGGATTCCGGCAAGCATGTGCCGGAATCCCCCTGACGCATACGGGCGGCGAGGGCCGAAGGCGGGCGCGCTCCCCGGGGGCTACACGCTGGGCAGGGAGTGGCCGTTGATTTTGCGGTAGAGGTCAAGGGCGTAGACGTCCGTCATGCCCGAAACGTAGTCCAGCACGGCCATGATGCGGTCCGCCAGGCGGGGGGCGGTCAGCTCGTACTGCTCTGAGACTTGCCGCAGCAGCAGGCGGCTGTAGGTGCGCTCCGGCTCGAGCACGGCCTCGGTCATGAGGTCGAGCAGGGTGTAGATGATATGGTAGCCTGCCAGGTCGATGTCCGTCACCTCCTTGCACGAATAGATGCGGCTGCGGGCCACGCGCTCGCAGCGGCGGTAGGCGGCGAGCAGCGCCGGAGGCAGGTGGTCCACGAGCGAGCCGGCGAAACGGCCGGCAAGGATGTCGGCCTCGTGGTCCGTGAAGACGCGGACACAGGCGCGCTCCAGGGCGTTGATGGCACAGGAGCGGTAGTAGGCGATATGGTCGCTCGTGTCGGTGCTGTCGGGATAGGCCTCGAGCAGGCGGGCCGCCGCCTCGTCATCGAAGAAGCCCAGGAAGAGGGCCTTCGTCTCCTCGCCCGAGAGCAGGCGCAGCTTGAAGGCGTCCTCGATGTCCATGATCTGATAGCAGATGTCGTCCGCCGCCTCGACGAGGTAGACGAGCGGATGGCGCACGCCGCGGAGCCCGCCGCCCGCCGGCGCGGCGAGGGGGATGCCCAGTTCGTCGGCTATGCGGCGGTAGCTTTCGCGCTCGCTCTCGAAGAATCCGAACTTGCAGCTGCCTCCGGCGAGGGAGGAGGAATAGGGGTACTTCACGATGGCGGCCAGGGCGGAATAGGTCATGACGAAGCCGCCGCGCCGCCGGCCGGCAAACTGGTGGGTGAGCAGGCGGAAGGTGTTGGCGTTGCCGTCGAAGCGGGTCAGGTCCGCCCACTCGGCGTCCGTGAGGCGCTCGCCCGCGGCGGTGGCATAAGCCCGCAGCCGCGCACCGCGCCCCTCGCGGAAGTAGCTGCGGATGGCGCGCTCGCCGCTGTGGCCGAAGGGCGGGTTGCCCATGTCGTGGGCCAGGCAGGCCGCGCTCACGATGGCGCCCAGCGCGCCCAGGTCCGTGGCCCTGAGGTCGGGATGGGCCTCCAGCAGCTCGCGGGCCACGTCGGCGCCGAGCGAGCGGCCCACGCTCGACACCTCGAGGCTGTGCGTCAGCCGGTTGTGCACGAATATGCTCCCCGGGAGGGGGAACACCTGCGTCTTGTTCTGCATGCGGCGGAAGGGGGCGGAGAAGATGAGGCGGTCGAAGTCGCGCTGATACTCCGTGCGCCGCTCGGAGCGGCTGCGGTGGGCATCCTCCTTGCCGAAACGCTTGCAGGAAATGAGTCGGTTCCAGTCCATCATAAGTACATCGTGGCGCCCGCTTTCCCCCGCTCGGGCGGCAGGGCGGCGGCCAGCCTGCAAATTTAGACAAAAATCCGGGGGCACCCGCTTTTTTCGGGAAAAGATGGGACGCGGTTCGGGGGAATTGCGTATTTTTGTCATTCAAAACCAACACCAGAGAACCACCCGCCGCTTATGGAAATAGAAATCGTGAACCGCTCGCGCCACGCTCTGCCCGCCTACGCCACGCCGCTGAGTGCGGGCATGGACCTGCGGGCCAACGTGACGGAGCCGCTCGTGCTGCGCCCGCTGGAGCGCCGCCTGGTGCCCACGGGCCTCTACATAGCCCTGCCGCCGGGCTACGAGGCGCAGGTCAGGCCGCGCTCGGGTCTGGCGCTGAAGCACGGCATCGGGCTGCTCAACGCCCCGGGCACCATCGACGCGGACTACCGCGGCGAAATCGGCGTTATCCTGGTGAACCTCTCGCAAGAGGACTTCACCGTGAACGACGGCGACCGCATCGCCCAGCTCGTCGTGGCGCGCCACGAGAGCGTGACGTGGCGCCCCGTGGAACAGCTCGGCGACACGGAGCGCGGAGCCGGCGGATTCGGCCACACCGGCTTATGAAAAAAAGACGCAGACACATGGCAAGCCCCCTACCGTTCATCCTCTTCGTGACGGCGCTGCTGACCTTGGCACAGCCGCGGCCGGCCTGCGCCCGGACGCTGGCACACACCGCCCCGGCCGCTGCCCTCAGCCCGGCGGACTCCTGCCCCCCGGGCCGGCCGCTCCGCTTCAACGAATACTTCCTCGAGGCCATCCGCCAGAAGGAGAAGGAAGCCTACGACGCCGAGTACGAACTGCTCCGCGCCGCGCTCGACGTGTGCCCCGACGCCCCAGAGGGCCTCTACGAGATGGCCCTGCTGCGCCTGGCCGCGGCCGGCACGGCCGACACCCTGGCCCGCGCCGAGGGCGACTCGATGCTGCGCCGCGCCGTGCAGCTCGACCCCGGCAACATCCACTACAAGGAGCTGCTGGCCAACCACCTGGCCCGGCAGGGGGACTACGCCGGCGCCATTGCCCTCTACGAGGAAATGACGGCGCAGACGCCCTCCGTGGAGAGGCTGACAATCCTCGTGGGCCTGCAGGAGGAGTCGGCCGACTTCCGCGGCGCCGTGCGCACCCTGGACCGCCTGGAACAACTCGAGGGAAAGACCGAGGCGTACAGCCTGGAGAAGTTCAAGGTGTACACCATGATGAACGACAACGAGAACGCCTACGCCGCCATCGAAGCGCTCTGCGCCGAATATCCCACCGACCTGCGCTACCGCGTCCTGCTCGGCGACCTCTACCAGCAGAACGGCTACCACGAGATGGCGCTGGCCATCTACCGCGACGTGCTGACCCTTGAGCCGGACAACAGCTACGCGCAGATTTCCCTCCTGGCCTACTACAAGACGGCCGGACAGGACTCGCTCTACGACGCCCTCGTGGAGCAGGTGGTGCTCAACCCGCACACCCAGACGGAAGCCAAGGTGGAAGCCATGCGCGGATTCATCGCCGACACCGAGGCGCAAGGGGCCGACAGCACGCGCGTGCTCCGCCTGTTCCGGCGCGCGCTGGCCCTGCCGCAGGAAGACCGCTCCCTGGCCGAGCTCTGCGCCTACTACATGGTGTCCATAAAACTTCCGCCCGACAGCCTCGCACCCGTCATGCGCCGCATCCTCGAAATAGAGCCGGACTACCTCCGCGCCCGCCTCCAGCTGCTCAACATCCTGCTGCGCAAGAAGGACATGGCCGCCGTGGCCGACCTCTGCCGCGAAAGTGAGCTCTACGACCCCTCGCAGCTCATCTTCTACTACTACGAGGGCATGGCCTGCCTGGAGACGGGACGCTACGACGACGCCATCGAAGCCCTGCAGCGGGGCACAGAGCACGTGGATGACCAGACGGACACGGAAATGGCCTCCGACCTCTACGCCGCACTCGGCGACACCTACCACGAAGCCGGACAGCTGCCACAGGCCTACGCCGCCTACGAGAAAGCGCTCGAGCTGAACGCCGACAACCTGCTTTGCTTGAACAACTACGCCTACTTCCTCGCCCTCGAAGGGAAACAGCTCGACAAGGCCGAGGCCATGAGCCGCCGCACCGTCGAGGCCGAACCGGACAACGCGACCTACCTGGACACCTATGCCTGGATACTCTACCGCCTGAAGCGCTACGGGCAGGCCCGGACCTACATCGACGAGACCCTGAGGCACGCCGACGAGACCGCAGCCAACGCCAGCCTCTTCGACCACGCGGGCGACATCTACTACCGGTGCGGCGAACGGGCCGAGGCCGTGAAGTTCTGGATAAAGGCCAGCAGCCTGACCGACGACGAGGCCGAGCGCGACGCCCTCAACCGCAAAATCAAGCGCCGCCGCCCCTGACGGACATGCTCCGCCACCGGGCAGCGCGCCTTCAATCCGTACTGACATGAACAGACTTTGGCTCTTACCCTTACTGGCCCTGGCGCTCACGGCCTGCCGCACCAGCCGCGAACTGCCTCAGGCCGAACCGGCCCCCGCACCGGCCGCACCGGCCACCAGTGGCACCGGCTTTGTCCGCAAAGTGGCCGCCAACACGCAGACCGCGCCCACCCTGACCGCCCGCATCAAGATGGACCTGAACGCCGGCGGCAGCAGCCTCTCGGCGGGCGGGACGCTCCGCATGAAGCGCGACGACGTGGTGCAGCTCTCGCTCACCTTCCTCGGCCTCGAGGTGGGGCGGCTGGAGTTCACCCCCGACGGCGTGCTCATCGTGGACCGCATGAACAAGCAGTACGTGCGGGCCGCCTACACCGACGTCAGCTTCCTGCGCCAGGCCGGACTGGACTTCTACACGCTCCAGGCCCTCTTCTGGAACGAGCTCTTCGTCCCGGGCCAGCGGCGCGCCGATGCGGCAGCCGGCCGTTTCCGCATCTCGGCCTCGGGCGACCACACCCTGCTCTCGCTCACCGACGCGCCGGGCCTGGACTACAGTTTCCTGGCACAGACGGCCACGGGCTGCGTGGACCGCGTCTACGTCACGCCCCGCGACGGGCAGGACGGGCAGTTCACCTGGACCTACGCTGACTTCACCGCCGTAGGCGGAAAGCCCTTCCCCACCACCATGACCTGCGCCGTCACCGGCACGGGCAAGGACGTGGGCTTCACGCTCCGGCTGAGCCGCATCGGCAACGACAGCGGCTGGCCCACCCGCACCGAGGTTTCCGACAAGTACACCCGCCGCGACGCCGACGAAATCCTGCGCCGCCTCATCGCACACTAATCCGGGACGCGCCGCGCCCCGCTACGACCACACAGCAATAATGTCACGCCATAAATCCAGCCTTCTCCTCCGCCCCTTGCTGCTCCTGCTCCTGAGTGCCGCCGCCCTGGCCCTGCCCGGGCAGAACAGCCGGCGCATCCAGCAGCTGAAGAAAGAACACGCCGCCCTGCAGCAACGCATCACGCAGTCTGAGCAGCAGCTGCGCAGCACGCGCAAGAGCGTCACGGCCCAGCTCAACAACCTCGCCCTGCTCAACGCGCAAATAACCGAGCAGCAACAGTTCGTCGACAGCGTACAGGCCGACATCACCGGCCTCTCCGCCGACATCCACCGCCTCCAGCAGCAGCTCTCCGCACTGGGCCGCGATCTGGCCGCCTGCAAGCAGAAATACCGCCGCGCCGTGCTCTACGCCAACCGCAACCGCCTGCAGCAGAACAAGTGGGCTTTCATACTCATGTCCAAGAGTTTCCGGCAAATGTACCGCCGCATGCGCTACGCCGCCGAGTACTCGAAATACCTCCGCGTACAGGGCGAGGCCATCAAGCAGAAGGAAGAGCAGCTCCGCGCCAAGCAGCGGCAACTGGATGCCGCCAGGGCCGAAAAGGACCAGCTCCTGGCCGCTGCGCGCCAGGAACGCTCGGCCCTCGAAGGGCAGAAGCAAAAACGGCAGGCCATGGTCGACGAGCTCAACAAGAAGCAGTCGCAGCTGCAGCAGACTCTGCAGCAGAACCGCCGCAAGTCCGCCAACCTGAACGCCCGCATCGAAAAGCTCATACAGGAGGAAATCGCCGCCGCCGAGCGCCGCCGCAAAGAGGCCGAGCGCCGCCGCCAGGAAGAACTGGCGCGCCGCCGCCGCGAGGAAGCCGCCCGCCAGCGCGCCGCCGCCGGCCGCAACCGCCGCAAGAGCGGCAATGCCCGCTCCGGCAGCTCCGCCAGCCGCGGCAGCACCGCCACGCCACGCTTCGAGGCCGAGACGGCGGCCGACCGCACCCTCTCCGGCAACTTCGCCGCCAACCGCGGCCGGCTCCCCGTGCCCGTCACCGGTACCTACGCCGTCACCGGACGCTACGGCCAGCAGCGCGTCGCCGGACTGGGCGACGTGAGCCTGGACAACAAGGGCATCGACCTCACCGCACGCCGCGGCGCCAAGGCACGCGCCGTCTACGGCGGCGAAGTGAGCGCCGTGGCCAACATCGGCGGATCCTACATCGTCATCGTGCGCCACGGCAGCTACTACTCCGTCTACAGCAACCTGGCCTCCGTCAGCGTGCGGCGCGGACAGGAAGTCACAACGCGGCAGACCATCGGCACGCCGGCCGGCGACGGTTCGGGCAACGTCGTCCTCCACTTCCAGCTCCGCAAGAAGAGCGGAAAGACGGCCACGCCCTTCAACCCCCTCCCCTGGCTCGCACGCTGAACGCACACTCCTTATCCCATATATAAATGAACAAGACAGCCTTAATCACCGGCGTCACCGGGCAGGACGGTTCCTTCCTCTCCGAGTTCCTGCTGGAAAAGGGCTACGAGGTGCACGGCATCATCCGCCGCTCCTCCGTAGACTTCCGCGAGCGCATCGCCCACCTGGAAGGACTGCCCCACTTCCACCTGCACTACGCCGACCTGGGCGACACCACCAGCCTCCTGCAGGTCATCGGCAAGGTGCGCCCCGACGAAATCTACAACCTGGCCGCGCAAAGCCACGTACAGGTGTCGTTCGACGCCCCGGAGTTCACCGCCGACATCGACGCCGTTGGCGTGCTGCGCGTCCTCGAGGCCGTGCGGCAGTGCGGACTGGGCAGCACCTGCCGCATCTACCAGGCCTCCACCTCCGAGCTCTACGGCAAGGTGGAGGAGGTGCCGCAGAACGAGCAGACGCCCTTCCACCCCTACAGCCCCTACGCCGTGGCCAAGCTCTACGGCTATTGGATTGTCAAGGAGTACCGCGAGGCCTACGGCATGTTCTGCTGCTCCGGCATACTCTTCAACCACGAGTCCGAGCGCCGCGGCGAGACCTTCGTCACCCGGAAAATCACCCTCGCCGCCGCACGCATCGCACAGGGCAAGCAGGACAAGCTCTACCTGGGCAACCTCTCCAGCCTCCGCGACTGGGGCTACGCCAAGGACTACGTGGAGTGCATGTGGCTCATCCTGCAGCACGACACCCCCGAGGACTTCGTCATCGCCACGGGCGAGCAGCACTCCGTCCGCGAGTTCTGCCAGCTCGCCTTCCACTACGCCGGCATCGAACTGGAGTTCACCGGCAAGGGCGAGGACGAGAAAGGCATCGACAAGGCCACGGGCCGCGTGCTCGTGGAGGTGTCGCCCGACTTCTACCGCCCCACCGACGTGGTCAACCTCTGGGGCGACCCCTCCAAGGCTCGCCGCGAGCTGGGCTGGAACCCGGGCAAGACGTCCTTCGACCAGCTGGTCCGCATCATGACCGACGCGGACATGGCCAAGGTGGCCGTGGAGCGCGCCAGCGAGCACATACGCACCAACCTCGTAGAATATCTCGAAAAAGGCATCGTGAAATGATGGAGAAAAATTCCAAAATCTACGTGGCCGGCCACCGCGGCATGGTGGGCTCGGCCATCGTCCGCGAACTGCGCCGCCAGGGCTACGACAATCTGCTCACCCGCACCCACGCCGAGCTCGACCTCACGCGGCAGGCCGACGTGGAGCGCTTCTTCGCCGACGAGCGGCCCGACTACGTGTTCCTCGCCGCCGCCAAGGTGGGCGGCATCGTGGCCAACCAGAGCGCGCCGGCCGACTTCATGTACCAGAACATGGCGCTCGAGATGAACGTCATCCACGCCGCCTGGCAGAGCGGCTGCCGCAAGCTCGAGTTTCTCGGCTCCTCGTGCATCTATCCCCGCCTCGCCCCGCAGCCCATGAAGGAGAGCTGCCTGCTCACCTCCGCCCTCGAGCAGACCAACGAGGCCTACGCCCTGGCCAAGATCTCCGGACTGAAGTACTGCGAGTACCTAAACCGCCAGTACGGCACCGACTTCATCAGCGTCATGCCCACCAACCTCTACGGCCCCAACGACAACTACCACCCCGAGCACAGCCACGTGCTCCCCGCCCTCATCCGCCGCTTCCACGAGGCCAAGGTCCAGGGCCAGCCCGCCGTCACCTGCTGGGGCGACGGCAGCCCCCTGCGCGAGTTTCTCTACGTCGACGACCTGGCGAACCTCTGCGTGTTCCTCATGAACCACTACAGCGGCAACGAGACCGTCAACGCCGGGACAGGAAAGGAAATCAGCATACGCGAGCTCGCCGCCCTCGTGGCCCGCACCGTGGGCTACGAAGGGGAAATCCGATGGGACGCCACGCGGCCCAACGGCACGCCCCGCAAGCTCCTCGACGTGTCGAAGGCCGCCGCCCTGGGCTGGACCTACCGCACGGAACTGGCCGACGGCATCCGCCTGGCCTACGAGGACTTCCTCCGCAACCCCGTCCGCGCCGAGCGCTGACCCCCGCTCCATCCCTCCCCAAATCCTCACGCCCCATGTCCGCACTCCGACACCTTCTCCTCCTGGCGCTGGGCAGCCTGGCCGCCGCAGCGGCCGCCCAGCCGCGCCGGGCCGTCCTCACCGTCAGCAATCCCGGCGACACGCAGCGCCACGAACTCGTCGAAGTCCCCGCCGCCGCAGTCCGCGCCCGCCTCGGACTGCGGCCCGGCGAACCCTTCCTCGTGAAGAACGCCTTCGGCCAGCAGGTACCCTCCCAGCTGACCCACGACAGCCTGCTGCTCGTCGAGGCCAGCGTGCGCCCGGGCGCCACGGCCCGCTTCATCCTCGAGCCCGGCACACCGCAGCCGTCCTCCCCCGCCGTGTACGGGCGGCAATACCCCGAACGCCTCGACGACATCGCCTGGGAAAACGACCGCACAGCCTACCGCGTCTACGGCCCCGCCCTGCAGCGCACGGGCGAACGCTCCTTCGGCATCGACGTCTGGGCAAAGCGCACGCCCGACCTCATTGTCGGACGGCTCTACGCCTCCGAACTGTCCCACCTCGCCCGCATCGACAGCCTGCGCGCCGCCGGCCGCGCCGAGGAGGCCCGGCAGCTCCGCCTCCGCACCACGTACCACCTGAACCAGGGCGAAGGCCTCGACTGCTACGCCGTGGGGCCCACCCTCGGCGGCGGAGCGCCCGCCCTGATGGAGGGCGACAGCCTCATCATGCCCTACTGCTACACCGGCTACGCCATACTGGACAACGGGCCGCTGCGCTTCACCCTGCGCCTTGACTACGGACCAAAGACCGTCGGGACCGACCGCGACGTCACGGAGCACCGCCTCGTGCGCTGCGACAAGGGCAGCGACTTCTGCCGCATGACAGTGTGGTACGACGGGCTGACCGAGCCGCGCCAGGTAGCCGCCGGCATCGTCGTCCACACGGCGGACACCGCCAGCCTGGCCCTCGGGCCGGACCACGTGCTCTACGCCGACCCCACGGACCAGCCCGCCGGCCACAGCTTCCAGCTCTACACCGGCCTGATCTTCCCCGAAGGCGGCGTCGCCACGCAGCGCCTCATGTACGTCCGCCCGGAGGGCGCCATAGCCGGCCACGCCATAGGCCGCGCCACCTACCGGCCCGGCGAGCGCTTCACCTACTACTTCGGCTCGGCCTGGAGCATGGGCGCCGTGCAGACCTTCGCCGAGTGGCAGCTGCGCGCCGCCGAGGCACTCGGCAATCTGCGCCAGCCCCTGCGCGTGAGCCTGCAGTGACGCCCTCGCGCCCGGCAATCAGAAAACAACGGAACACATGGACAGACACCGCTCCACCCGCCGGCGCCGCCGCTTCCCCTACGT
This sequence comes from uncultured Alloprevotella sp., assembly GCA_944320745.1. Lineage (GTDB taxonomy): Bacteria > Bacteroidota > Bacteroidia > Bacteroidales > Bacteroidaceae > Alloprevotella. The sequence goes on from CALUIN010000014.1 coordinate 31,733, forward strand.
TCTGGCGGCCCTCATCGCCCTGCTCGCCGTCGCCTGGGCCACGCTCCCCTCCGACGCCCGCCATCTGCGCGAGCTCCGCGCCGACCTGCGCGAACACGCCAAAGAGCTGGGCCGCGACTACTTGAGCCAGGAGGACACGCAGACGGCCTTCCTCGGCAACCTGCTCCTCGACAGCGGCCTCATCGGCAACAGCCTCATCGACGCCGCCATCGAGACCCGCTTCGACTTGAGCGTAAGGAACTACGCCGTCGTCTCCTTCGGCATCGTGCGCGACCGCCAGTCGGGCCGCGAGGCCGTGGCCAGCATCGCCCTCTTCGGCACCGTAGTGCCCCTGACCGATGCCATCCTGAAAATCGCCGCGCCCCGGCAGCCCGCCGACACCCTGGCCTCCCCCGCCGACACCCTGGCCTCCCCCGCCGCGACCACGCCCTGAGCCCGCCGCCCCGCCGCAACTATCCGCAGGCCGCCGGCCCGCCTTTCGCCGGAATGTCGTATCTTTGCACGACGAACAAGCATAAGCAAACAGACAACAAGCCATAAACATGGAATTAGCCAGCAAATACAACCCGACAGAAGTCGAGGCCAAATGGTACCAATACTGGTTGGACCACCACCTCTTCAGCTCCCGCCCCGACGCACGCGAACCCTACACCGTCGTCATCCCGCCGCCCAACGTCACGGGCGTGCTCCACATGGGCCACATGCTCAACGAGACCATCCAGGACATACTGGTGCGCCGCGCCCGCATGGAGGGGAAAAACGCTTGCTGGGTACCCGGCACGGACCACGCCTCCATCGCCACCGAAGCCAAAGTAGTGGCCCGCCTCGCCGCACAGGGCATCAGGAAGACGGACCTGACGCGCGAGGAGTTCCTGCGCCACGCCTGGCAATGGACCGAGGAGCACGGCGGCATCATCCTCAAGCAGCTGCGCCGCGTCGGCGCCTCGTGCGACTGGGACCGCACCGCCTTCACCATGGACGAGGAACGCTCGCGCAGCGTCATAAAAGTCTTCGTCGACCTCTACAACAAGGGCCTCATCTACCGCGGCGTGCGCATGGTCAACTGGGACCCGAAGGCCCAGACCGCCCTCTCGGACGAAGAGGTCGTATATAAGGAAGAGCACACCCAGCTCTACTACATGAAGTACTACGTAGCCGAGGACGACGGCACCGGCGCCACGGGTGAGGAAGGCGAAGTCATCCACCAGGACGGGCGCGGCCGCTACGCCGTCGTAGCCACCACGCGCCCGGAGACCATCATGGGCGACGTGGCCATGTGCATCAACCCCGCCGACCCCAAGAACCACTGGCTCCGCGGCAAGAAGGTCATCGTCCCCCTCGTGGGCCGCGTCATCCCCGTCATCGAGGACGGATACGTAGACATCGAGTTCGGCACGGGTTGCCTGAAGGTGACGCCCGCCCACGACGTGAACGACTACATGCTGGGCGAAAAGTACAACCTCCCCGTCATCGACATCTTCAACCCCGACGCCACCCTCTCCGAGGCCGCCGGCATGTACGTCGGGCAGGACCGCTTCGACGTGCGCCGCCAGATAGCCAAGGACCTCCAGGAGGCCGGCCTCATGGAGAAGGTCGAAGCCTACGACAACAAGATAGGCTGTTCGGAGCGCACCGGCGTGCCCATCGAGCCGAAGCTCTCCATGCAGTGGTTCCTCAAGATGCAGCACTTCGCCGACCTGGCCCTGCCCCCCGTCATGAACGACGAGATACGCTTCTACCCGGCCAAGTACAAGAACACCTACCGCCACTGGCTCGAGAACATCAAGGACTGGTGCATCTCCCGCCAGCTGTGGTGGGGCCACCGCATCCCGGCCTACTACCTCCCCACGGGCGGCTTCGTCGTGGCCGAGACGGTCGAGGAGGCCCTGAGCCTGGCCCGCGCCAAGACGGGCAACGAAGCGCTGACCCTGGCCGACCTGCGCCAGGACGAGGACGCGCTCGACACGTGGTTCTCCTCCTGGCTCTGGCCCATCTCCCTCTTCCGCGGCATCACCGACCCGGACAACGCCGACTTCAAGTACTACTACCCGACCAGCGACCTGGTCACCGGTCCGGACATCATCTTCTTCTGGGTGGCCCGCATGATCATGGCCGGCTACGAGTTCACGGGCAAGATGCCCTTCCGCAACGTCTACTTCACCGGCATCGTGCGCGACAAACTGGGCCGCAAGATGTCCAAATCGCTCGGCAACTCGCCCGACCCCCTCGAGCTCATCGACCGCTACGGGGCCGACGGCGTGCGCATGGGCATGATGCTCTGCGCCCCGGCCGGCAACGACATCCTCTTCGACGAGACACTCTGCGAGCAGGGACGCAACTTCTGCAACAAGATATGGAACGCCTTCCGCCTGGTGCGCGGATGGCAGACGGCCGACGCGCCCCAGCCCGAGACGGCCCGCATCGCCGCCGGATGGTTTGCCGCCCGCCTGCGCCGCAGCGCCGCCGACGTGGCCGACATGTACCGCAAATACCGCCTCTCCGACGCCCTCATGGAGGTCTACCGCCTCTTCTGGGACGAGTTCTCCGGCTGGTACCTGGAGATGGTGAAGCCCGAATACGGCCAGCCCGTGGACCGCACCACCCTCGGGCAGACCATAGCCTTCTTCGACGCCCTGCTCCACCTGCTCCACCCCTTCATGCCCTTCATCACCGAAGAGCTCTGGCAGCACCTCTGCGAGCGCCGCGACGGCGAGAGCATCATGGTCAGCCCGCAGGACATCCCCGCACCGGCCGGGACCGACGCCCGCCTGCTGGCCGAGATGGAGACCGTCAAGAGCGTCATCGCCGGAGTGCGCGCCGTCCGCAACGCCAAGAACATCCCGCCACGCACCGCCCTCGAGCTGCAGGCCGTCGGGACCGACCCCGTAGCCGCCTATGCCGGCGTCATCGCCAAAATGGCCAACGTGAGCCGCATTCAGGTGGTCGACGCCAAGGACAAGGGCGCATCCGCCTTCCTCGTCGGCACGCAGGAGTTCGCCGTGCCCCTGGGCAACCTCATCGACGTGGACGAGGAAATCCGGAAGGCACAGGCCGAACTGGAACGCCTCGAGGGCTTCCTCAAAGGTGTGAACAAAAAGCTCGGCAACGAGCGCTTCGTGGCGGGCGCCCCCGCCGCCGTCGTCGAACTGGAACGCAAGAAGCAGCACGACGCCGAAACAAAAATAGCCACGCTGCGCGAGACGCTCGCCGCCCTGCGCGGCTGACGGCCCCAGGCGCGGCCGCCGACCGGGCCTATCCCCGACGCTACGGGGATAGGCCCGGTTTTTTCTCGCCCTAAGCCCCTGCCCGCCGCCCGCGGCGGCAAGCCTGCCGGAGCGCACACACACCGGCGGGAAACAGTGCCGGAATGTCCACTATTAACTCCGCCAGCAGCGCGCCACTATCCCCGGAAATCACTACCTTTGGGCGGAAAACCATTCACCCCATCCACCTATCGCCCATGTACTCCCTGTTCCTATCCGCACTGCTGGCCGCCACGCCCGCCCCGGCGGACAGCGCGGCGGCCTACGAAGGCCGCGTCTATGTCGATGCCAACGCCAACGGCCGCCACGACCGCGGCGAGAAGTTCCTCAGCGACGTGCTCGTCTCCGACGGGCTCCACGTCGTGCGCACCACGCGCTCGGGCCGCTACCGGCTGCCCCGGCGCCCCGGCGCGCGCTTCGTCTTCATCTCCACGCCCTCCGGCTACGTGGCCGAACCCTTCTTCCGCCCCGTCCGCGGCAATCAGGGCGGCGGCGACTTCGGCCTGCGGCCCTACGACGTCCGCATCGGCCGCGATGGCGCCCACAGCTTCGTCCACCTCTCCGACACGGAGATCTCCTCCGCCGCCGGGCAGGACGACTGGATCGACGACCTGCGCGCCTACGCCGGCCTCGCGGGCGCCGCCTTCATCGTCCACACGGGCGACATCTGCTACGAGAAAGGCCTGCGCGCCCACCGCACGCTGATGAACGCCAACAACATGGGCCGCCCCGTCTACTACTGCATCGGTAACCACGACCTGGTCAAGGGCAGCCGCGGAGAAGCGCTCTACGAGTCCATCTACGGCCCCGTCTACTACTCCTTCAACGCGGGCCGCACGCACTACGTCGTCACCCCCATGCGCGGCGGCGACTACCAGCCCGGCTACACCATGACCGACGTGTGCCGCTGGCTCGAGAACGACCTGGCTCAGCTGCCCGAGAGCACCCCGGTCGTTCTCTTCAACCACGACTACTGGGAAGAAGGCGGCCGCCACGTCCTCAAGGACGGCAAGGGGCTGAGCATCGACCTCGACGCCCGCGGCCTGAAAGGCTGGCTCTTCGGACACTGGCACGTGAACCAGGTCACGCGGCCGGGCGGCGTGGCCGCCGTCTGCACGTCGACACCCGCCCGCGGCGGCATTGACCACGCCGTCTCGGCCTTCCGCACCCTCCACGTGGACGGCGCGGGCCGCCTCCGCTCCGAACTGCGCTACGCCCACGTGGCCCCCGACGTGACCCTCGCGTCCGTCAGCGACGGCCGCCTGGCACGCAGCGGCGAGGACGGCCGCCTGGCCCTGACCGTGAACGCCTACGCCACGGCCGCGCCAGTGACGGACGTGGCGTGCGACGTGCTGCTCGACGGGCGCGCCGTGGTCCGCCGCGTGCCGCTGCGCCGACAGACGGACTTCGCCTGGCACGCCCCGCTGCGGCTGCCCCGCGAATACGATGGCCGCACGCTGACCCTCAGGGCCACGGCCCGCTTCGCCGACGGGCAGGTCCGCGTCCGCGAGGCCCGCTTCACGCCGCCGGCCGCCGCGGCCGCGGCGCCGCGCACCGGGGCGGACTGGACCAACTTCGGCGGCGGCGCGGACCATGCCGGCATGGCCGCGGACACGCTGCGCCTGCCCCTGCGCCCGCTCTGGGTGACCAACCTGGGCGGCACGGTCTACATGGCCTCGCCCGTGGTGAAGGACGGCCGCGTGTTCTGCGCCACGACCGACGAGAACGCCGAGGGCCGCGCGGCCGTCGTGGCCGTAGATGCCCGCACCGGGCAGACGTGCTGGCGCTTTGCCACGCGGGCCTCGGTGAAGGGCAGCATCGCCGTGGCGCGCGGACTGGTCTTCGCGCAGGACGCCGCCGGCTGGCTCTACGCCATCGACACGGCGGACGGCTCGCTGGCCTGGGAGAAGAAGCTCCGCGTGACCCTCCTCCCGGCGCTCGACAGCGGCCTGGCGGCCACGGACAGCGTGGTCTATGCCGGGGCGGGCGCCGGCCTTTGCGCCATCGACGCCGCCACGGGCCACGTCCGCTGGGAGGGCGGCGGCTGGCGGCAGCGCGAGGGGACAACGGCCACCCTCTCGGTGGACGGACCGGGCGGCGTGGTGGTGGGCGGCGTGCAGTGGAGCGGCATGTATGCCAACGACACGCGCTCGGGCCGCCTCCTCTGGAGCCGCACGGACAGCGACGTGCGCCACCGCGCCTCCTCGCCCGCCGTGCACGGCGGCCTGCTCTACTTCGTCTCCGCACAGTCCTTCCTCATCGTCTCCGCCGCCACGGGCGACATCGTGGCCCGCCGCGAACTGCCCTTCTCGGCCGACGTGACCTCCACGCCGCTCCTCACGCCCGACGAGATTGTCTTCGGGACGGCTACGGAAGGCCTCGTGGCCCTGGACCGTCGGACGCTCCGGGAGAAATGGCGCTTCCGCACGGGCGAGGCCGTTTTCTACACGGCGCCCTACGTGGCCGCCCCCGCCGCCACGGTGGAAAGCAGCCCCGTGGGCTCGGGCGACGTGGTCTTCGCCGGCGCCTCGGACGGTGTGCTCTACGCCCTCTCGCGCCACGACGGCTCCCTGCTCTGGCGCCACCGGACGGGCACGCCGCTGCTCTCCTCGCCCGCCGTCTCGGGCGACATGCTCTTCTTCGCGGACTACGCCGGCAACCTCTACGGCTTCGCCTCGGCCGGCGGCCGCTAAGCGCCGCCGCCCCGCGCCGCGGCGGCGGGACCATCTACGTAACACTTCAACCCTAAATCACCTGTTACCCATGAACCGATCTCATCTCTTCCCCCTCCGCCGCGCAGCCGCCCTCGCGCTGTGCCTGCTACTATGCCTGCACGCCTCGGCCGGCAGACGCGCCCGCCGCGTAGTGCTCATCGCCCTCGACGGCATCTCGGCCGAAGGATTCCGCGCGGCCCGCACGCCCCGGCTGGATGCCCTGCTGGCCGAAGGCGCCCTGTCGCTCTCCACGCGCTGCGCCATGCCGTCCGTCACGCTGCCCAACTGGACCTCGCACCTGACGGGCAGCGGGCCCGAGCAGCACGGCGTGACGGACAATGCCTGGACCGTGGAGAAGCACGTGCTGCCGCCCGTGGAGCACGACGCCGAAGGCTACTACCCGTCCGTGTTCCGCGTGCTCAAGGAGCGCGTCGAGGGCATCCGCACGGCTTTCTACTACAATTGGGCCGAGCTCATCAACCCGCACAACCGAAAGTATTTCGACGAGGCCAGCTTCGAGGAGAACGACGGCTACGCCGGCAACTACGCCAAGGCGCTGCGCTTCATCAAGGCCCACCGCGACGAGCCGCAGTTGGTGTTCCTCTACTCCGTCCACACGGACCACGCCGGCCACGCGCACCAATGGATGTCGGCGGACTACATCCGCTCCATCGAGGAGGCCGACTCCGCCATCGGGACCTTCCTGGACAGCCTCAAGGCGGCGGACCTCTACGAGGACACGCACTTCCTCTTCCTCTCGGACCACGGCGGCCGGGGCTACGGACACGGCGGCGTCACGCCGCAGGAGATGTTCGTGCCGTGGGGCATCGCAGGGCCGGGCATCAAGAAGGGCTTCACCATCACCGAACCCAACAACACGGTCAATACCGCCGCCACCGTCCTGCACCTGTTCCGCGTGGAGCAGCCCTTGTGCTGGACGGGCGAAGTGCCGGAGTCCGTTTTCAAATAACCTCCATGCAATGAAGAAAAGACTCTCCCTCTCCGCAACGCTCTGCGCCGCCCTGTCCGCCGCCGGCCTGCCGCTCGCGGCGCAGCAGCCCGACACCCTTGGCTACGCCAACACCATCTACACCCTGCCATCCGACAGCCCGGCGCGCATTCTCGAGAAGGCCGTCCGCGTGGTGCCCACGCCCCAGCAGTGGGACGCCATGAACAAGGAGTTCATCGCCTTCATCCACTTCGGGCCCAACACGTTCACCCGCCGGGAGTGGGGCACGGGCAAGGAGCCGCCCGCCTGCTTCGACCCGCGCCGCCTCGACACGGACCAGTGGTGCGCCGCCCTGGCCGCCGCCGGCATGAAGAAGGTCATCCTCACGGTGAAGCACCACGACGGCTTCGTGCTCTGGCAAAGCCGCTACACGCGCCACGGCGTCATGTCCTCGCCCTTCCGCGGCGGACGGGGCGACGTGCTCCGCGAGCTCACGGCCTCGGCCCGCAAGTACGGCCTGCAGGTCGGCATCTACCTCTCGCCGGCCGACCTCTACCAGATGGAAAGCCCCGACGGGCTCTACGGCAACCTTAGCCCCTACACCGTGCGCACCATTCCCCGCGAGGTGCCGGGCCGGCCTTTTGCCAACAAGACGCGCTTCAGCTTCCTCGTGGACGACTACAACGAGTACTTCCTCAACCAGCTCTTCGAGCTCCTCACGGAGTACGGCCCCATCCACGAGGTGTGGCTCGACGGGGCTCACCCCAAGCGCAAAGGCGGACAGCGCTACAACTACCAGGCCTGGCGCCAGCTCATCCACACCCTGGCGCCGGAGGCGGTGATCTTCGGCCGGGAGGACATACGCTGGTGCGGAAACGAGGGCGGGGCTACGCGCCCGACGGAATGGAACGTGATCCCCTACGCCACGGACCCGGACACGATGCAGCACTTCGAGGACATGCGCCAGGCCGACCTGGGCAGCCGCGCGCAGCTGCTGCCCGCGCGCTACCTGCACTACCAGCCGGCCGAGACGAATACTTCCATCCGTGCGGGCTGGTTCTACCGCGACGACGAGCGGCAGGCCGTGCGCAGCGCGGACGACGTGTTCGACATCTACGAACGGGCCGTCGGGGGCAACTCCATCTTCCTGCTCAACGTGCCCCCCGACCGCGACGGACGCTTCGCCGCGCGCGACTCGGCCGTGCTCTACGAAGTGGGCCGCCGCCTGCGCGACACGTATGGCCACGACTTGCTCGCGGGCGCGGCCGGGCCGGCCGCCCTGCTCGACGCCGACCCGTCCACCTTCGTGGAGCTGCCCGCCGCGGGCGGCGCGGTGGAGGTGCGCCTGCCCCGGCCCGCACGCCTCAACCGCTTTGTCCTGGAGGAAGCCGTCCCGCTGCGCGGCGAACGCATTGAGGCGCACGCTCTCGACGTCTGGGCGGACGGGGCGTGGAAGGAAGTGGCGCGCGCCACAAACGTGGGCCGCAAGCGCATCCTACGCTTTGCTCCCGTGCTGACAGACCGCCTGCGGCTGCGCGTCCTGAAGGCGCGCTCGGCTCCCGCCCTGAGCCACGTGGCGGCCCACTACTACGTGCCGCGGCCCCCGCGCCTCCTGGCCTCGCGCACGGCCGACGGGACGGTGACCCTCGCGCAGCGGCCCGACGGCTTCGGCTGGAACCAGGACGGACAGGACGCCGCCGCCAACCTCAACGCGGGCTACACCATCCGCTACACCACCGACGGGACCGACCCGACCGCGCGCTCGCCGCGCTACGGCGGGCCCTTCGCCCTGGAGCGCGGCGAGGTGAGGGCCGTAGCCATGCTCGACGGACAGCAGGGCGAGCTGCTGCGGGCCGAGTTCGGCTACGCCAAGCGGGACTGGAGAGCAGAAGGCGCCGCCGCGACCGACTCCGCCCACGGCCCGGCGGCGGCCGTCGACGCCGATGCGGCCACCTGCTGGCTGCCCGCCGCAGACAACGCGCCGCAGCAGCTCGCCGTGGACCTGGGCCGCACGCTGGAGCTCAAAGCCTTCGTCTACACGCCGCCTGTAGCCGGGAATGTCCCGCTCATGGCGGCAGGTACCCTGGAGTGGAGCAAGGACGGCAAGCGCTGGCGCAGTGCCGGCTCCTTCGAGTTCGGCAACCTGGAGAACGACCCCACGCCGCGCCGCCACGAACTGGAGCGCGCGGTGAAGGCGCGCTTCGTGCGGCTGACCGTCACGGCGACGACTGCGGGCGAGGGCCCCGCCGCCGTGGCCGAACTGGACTTCTTCTGACCCTTCTCCGGGAAACGGCGCGGGCGGTCCCGCCCTTTCGCCGGCAGAGGGACCGCCCGCGTGCCACTGGCGGACACGGATGCGGGGCTAAGGCGCATCGCTGCGCGCCTTAGCCCCGCAATTTTTTCCTTATTCCCCTCCGCCCGCGCCTTATGCCCGCGACGGCGGGAGCAGCCGGCCGTCAGTGCTTCAGACGCAGGCTGTTCGTCACGACGCTCACGCTGCTCAGCGCCATGGCCGCGCCGGCCACCATCGGGTCGATCTGATAACCCCAGAGGGGGTAAAGGGCGCCGGCGGCTATGGGGATGGCCAGCACGTTGTAGATGAAGGCCCAGAAGAGGTTCTCTCGCACCACGCGGACCGTGCGACGCGAGAGGGCGATGGCTTCGGGGACGAGTGCGAGGTCGGAGCGGACGATGGTCATCTGGGCCACGTCCATGGCCACGTCGCTGCCGCTGCCCATGGCGATGCTCAGGTCCGCGCGGGCCAGTGCGGCGCTGTCGTTCACGCCGTCGCCCGCCATGGCCACGCGGCGGCCACGGCGGCGCAGGCTTTCCACGTACTCAGCCTTCTGCTCCGGCATGACGCCGGCCTGCCAGTGGTCTATGCCGGCCTCGCGGGCCACGGCCCCGGCCGTGGCAGCCCCGTCGCCTGTGAGCAGATGGACCTCGATGCCGGCGCGGCGCATTTCCTCCACGGCACGGCGCGACGTGGACTTGATGCGGTCGGCTATGCGGACGACGGCCAGCAGGCGCTCGTCCTC
>CALUIN010000015.1 GCA_944320745.1 uncultured Alloprevotella sp.
TATGGAAGTTTCTTCAAAGATCTCTCGTCGCGTCACCGGGCTGCCCCGGCTTAGCGAGTGCAAAAGTACGAACATCTACATTACCCACCAAACTTTTCCACAACTTTTTTCGAAGAAATTAGCAAGCCGAGGCTCAAATTCGGAACAAATTCACTGACTATCTACCACTTACAACCTTACAAAATTCCCAAGAAAAAGCGTGCCAATCTTTCGGCCACGGCCGCGCTCCCGCCCGGAAATGCACATCGGGCCGCTGGCGGCAGCCCGATGTTTACCAATTCTTATAAGGATTATTGCGCAGGGAGGAATTATAATAGCGGCGATCGCCCGTCACCTCAGCGGCCAGAAACGGCGGCCGTTCGAAAGGCTCGTCTTCGCGGGCAAGCTCCACTTCGGCCACGACCAGACCGGCATTATCGCCAAAAAACTCGTCCACCTCGAAGATGTGCGCACCACAAGGCACCAGCCAGCGCACCTTATCTATAATACCCGGCTCGCAAAGCTCCAACAACGCCTGCGCGTCGTCGGCCGAGATTTCTTTCTCGAACTCATAGCGTGAGAGACCACCGTCGCGCGAAGGACCTTTAATGGTAAGATACCCCTTCCCGTCGCGCAGACGGACGCGCACAGTCCGCCCGGGATGACTACTGATATAGCCCTGCACTATGTGGCTGCACGATGAGGACATGGACTTGAAGTCGCCGTCCACAAGAAACTTCCGTTCTATCTCCATTCCCATGGCGTCAGCCCATCCAGAGGTAGTATCCGAGAAGCAGCAAGACCATCAGGACAATCAGTCCGATAAATATGCCATTCACCACACGGCGAGCCTGACGAGCCTGTCGGGCTTCGCGTGCCTTATGTTTGAGTTGGTGCTGTTGGTTCATAATGCTTGCATCTATATGGTTGGAATTTCGGAGTAGCCGTTTTGCGAACGGACAAGGGCGGGTCAGTCGTTGCCGTCCTGACCGGCAAACTCCATCAGGTAGGCCTTGATGAAGCCGTCGATTTTCCCGTCCATGACGCCGTTCACGTCGCTGGTCTGATAACCTGTGCGGTGATCCTTCACGCGCCGGTCGTCAAACACGTAGCTTCGTATCTGGCTGCCCCATTCTATTTTCTTTTTCCCGGCTTCTATCTTAGCCTGTTCGGCCCGGCGTTTCTGCAGAGCCCGATCGTAGAGTTGCGAGCGAAGCAGGCGCATGGCGTTCTCCCTGTTCTCCAGCTGCTTGCGGCTCTCCGTATTTTCGATGAGGATTTCCTCTTCCTCGCCCGTATCCGGGTCCTTGTACTGGTAGCGCAGGCGCACGCCCGTCTCCACCTTGTTCACGTTCTGGCCGCCGGCACCGCCTGAGCGGAAGAGGTCCCAGCTGATTTTGGAAGGATCCACGTAAACCTCGATGGTGTCGTCGACCAAAGGCGTCACGAACACGGAAGCGAAGCTCGTCATGCGCTTGCCCTGCGCGTTATAGGGCGAGACACGCACCAGACGGTGCACGCCATTCTCGCTTTTCAGGTATCCGTAGGCATATTCGCCCTCTATCTCCATCGTGACCGTTTTGATGCCGGCCTCGTCACCGTCCTGCAAGTTCGAGATGGTCACCTTGTACCCGTGGGCTTCGGCGTAGCGCATATACATACGCATGAGCATGGAAGCCCAGTCCTGGCTCTCCGTGCCGCCGGCGCCGGAGTTTATTTTCAGCACGCAGTCCATGGAGTCCTCCTCCTGGCGCAGCATGTTTTTCAGTTCCAGAGCCTCTATGGCCTCGATCGTCCTGGCGTAATCCTCGTCCACTTCTTCCTCGGTCACCATGCCGTCCTTGTGGAACTCAAACGCCAGTTCCAGTTCGTCGACCAGCAGCTTTACTTCCTTGTAGGCCTCGATCCATTTCTCGAGTCCTTTTACCTTTTTCATCTGTTCCTCGGCCCGTTTGGCATCGTCCCAGAAACCGGGAGCCTGCGTGCGGAGTTGCTCCTCCTCGAGCTCTACGGTCTTGGCGTCAATGTCCAGATAGTGATGAAGAGCCTCGGCCCTTTCCTTCGCGTCCTTAAGTTGGTCAATGGTGATCATTCTTCTGTATTAGTCTGTTCTGCCTCGGCGGCCCGTTGTTCCGCCTCGGCATCTTCATATATTTTTTTTATTTCGTTGGCATAACGTCCGTAGACCACGCTGCGCTTCACCTTCAGCGTATTGGTCAGTTCGCCGTTGGCGATGGTGAAAGGCTCGGGCAGCAGGACGAAGCGCTTCACCTGCTCGTAGTGGGCCAGTTCCTGCTGAAGCATCTCCAGGCGCCCGGCAATCATACGGATAATCTCCGGGTGGCGGCACAGGGCCGCATTGTCCGAAGCCTCCAGGCCGTGGGCGTCGGCATAGCGGCGCAACAGGCCGTAGTCCGGCACGATGAGTGCAGAGACGAACTTGTACTGATCCGCCACGACGACCGCCTGCTCTATGTACTTGTCAATGACCAGTTTCGATTCTATCATCTGCGGCGCTATGTACTTGCCGTTCGACGTCTTGAAGAGGTCCTTTATGCGCTCCTTGAGGAAGAGCTCGCCGTCCTTCATGTAACCGGCGTCGCCGGTATGGAACCAGCCGTCGGCATCGATAGCCGCCTTGGTCGTGGTCTCCTTCTTGTAGTAGCCGGGCGTGATGGTCTTTCCGCGGAGCAGGATTTCATCGTTCTCACCGAACTTTATCTCCAGCCCTTCGATGGGGCGCCCCACGGAACCCAGCGAACTGGGGCCGCCGGGCACATCGCACGAAACGGTGGCCGTGGACTCCGTCAATCCATACCCCACCACCATATTAATACCCGCGGCATGAACGAAGCGTTCCAGTTCCGGCGAGACGGCTGCACCGGCCGTGGGGAAGAAATTGGCGCGCTCCAGGCCCAGCGTTCGGCGCAACAGGTTGACGATGGTGCGATTGTAGAAGTTGTACTTCAGCTTCAGTGGCAGGGGCGGCTCCTTTCCCTTCGAACGGTAGTCGGCCCAGTAGCGGCCGCCCACCTCGAGCGCGTCGCGGATGAGCCGGCGCTCCAGGAACGAACCCGTGTCCATGCGGTCCTGCACGCCCTGGTACACTTTCTCCCAGAAACGGGGCACGGCGCACATACACGTCGGGTGCACCTCCTGCATGGAGCGCTGCACGTCCGTCGGCCGCAGGTTGACCGCTAGCCGTGCGCCCTGAGCCAGGCAGAAATAGGACCAGGCCCGCTCGAACACATGCGTAAAGGGCAGGAAGTTGAGCACCACGTCGTGCTCCGTGACCGGAAGAACCAAGGCGTTCGCACGGAAGGCCTCGTGGTACATCCCATGCGTGAGCATCACGCCCTTGCTGGCTCCAGTCGTTCCGCTGGTGTAGAGGATGTTGGCCAAGTCGTCGTAGTTCGCCGCGGCAGCGCGCTCGCGCAGCTCGTCCAAGTGCCGGCCGCAGTCGCTTAGGGCGAGAAACTCGTCGAAGTACATGGACAGGCTGTCGTTGTCGCGCCGCTTCACGTGGCGGTCGAAGATGACGACGTGCTCCAGCGTGGGACAGAGCGAGGCCACGCACAGGACCGTGTCATACTGCTCCTGCTCGCCCACGAAAAGGCAGCGCACCTCGGCGTCGTTCACCATGTAAGCCACCTGCGCCCCGCTGCTCGTGGCATAGAAGGGGACGGTGACCGCACGGATGGCATAGGCTCCGAAGTCCACGTAAAGGCATTGCGGCATGTTCTGCGAGAACACGGCCACCTTCTCCTGCACGGCCACGCCCAGATCGAGCAAAGCGTGCGAGACGCGCTCCGCGCAAACGGCAAACTCGTGCCACGAAACAGCCACCCAGCGTCCCATGTCGTAATCGCGGTAGCTCATCGCCGGCCGGTCGCGGTAACGCTTCGCCTGCGTGTGAATCAGTTGGGAGAGATGACAGTTGTTCAGCATAGCCCTTCGTGCGATAGGACAAAGATAAGGGTTTCATTTTATATATTAAACTTTTCAAACCGTTTTTTTGTGCCTGCGTGCTTTTTCGGGAAAAGAAGGGCTTGGCGGCAGGACTTCCGGCCCCGCCCCGCAAAAAAGAGGACGGGCGACAGGGCACGCGCGGAAACTTTCCCGTATATTTGTATCGGAATAGCTGGTGATGCGGGCCGATGAACGGGCCGTTTTCCGATGCTCCGCACCGCCGTACAGAGCCCGCAGCCGACGCCGCGCCCAGCCTTCCCCACTTCCGCAAAACGCATAGCCCATGACACTCAGCCCCGAAACGCTCGGACGGCTCACCGACGAGGCCGTCGCCCTGCTACAGGACCTCATCCGCATCCCCGCGCCCAGCCGCGAGGAAACCGAAAAGGCCGATTTCATCGAAGAAAAACTGACCGGATGGGGCCTCGCGCCGCGCCGCGAGGGAAATAATCTGTGGTGCACCGCACCGCAGATGCGTCCCGACCGCCCGACGCTGCTCCTCAACGCGCACATCGACACCGTACGCCCCGTGAAGGGCTGGCGACGCGACCCCTTCACGCCGGCCCTGGAGGACGAGCGGCTTTACGGCTTGGGCAGCAACGACTGCGGCGGGGGGCTCGTGGCACTCCTTCAGGCGTTCAGGCTGCTGGCAGCGGACGCCGCCACCCCGTGGAATCTGGTATACCTGGCCTCATGCGAAGAGGAAGTCTCCGGCCGCGACGGACTGGAGCGCGTGCGCCCCCTGCTTCCGCGGATAGACTGCGCCGTCGTGGGCGAGCCGACCGGGCTCCAGCCCGCCACGGCCGAAAAGGGGCTGATGGTACTCGATGTCACGGTGCGCGGCCGCGCCGGCCACGCCGCCCGCGAAGAGGGCGTCAACGCCATATACCGCGCCCTGCCGGACATAGAATGGTTCCGCACGCACCGGTTTGCCCGCGTGTCGCCCCTGCTGGGGCCGGTAAAGATGAGCGTTACCGTCATTCAGGCCGGAACGCAGCACAACGTGGTGCCGGACACGTGCCAGTTCACCGTGGACGTGCGAAGCAACGAACTGTACACGAACGAGGAACTGCTCGATGAAATCGCCAGAAACGTGCACTCCGAGGTGCGGGCACGGTCCACGCGGCTCAATTCGTCGCGCATCGCGGCGGACCACCCGCTGGTGCGCCGCGCCGTCGCGCTGGGCCTTGAGCCGTTCGGCTCGCCGACGCTCAGCGACCAGGCGCTGATGCCCTGGCCGTCGCTGAAGCTCGGGCCGGGCCAGTCCGCCCGCTCGCACACGGCGGACGAATACATCCGGCCCGACGAAATACGCGACGCCATCGCGCTCTACTGCCGGCTGCTCGGGGAGTAAGACCGGCGGGAAGAGGGCTGGCATCCCTTTCGAAAGGTCATACAAATACTACGCTTATGATGCCGGGAACATGAAAATAGCCAAAGAGGGCATCATGACCCGCAGGGAATATCAAGAGAAAAAGTAACGCGAGAACAACCCATAGACTTATTCGGGCAGGAAGAATGGTTCCCAACATTCTTCCTGCCCGTGTCTATTCTATAAGCAGTCTACCCTTATGCCGCTTTGAAGTTGAGGCAATTAACAAGCAAGGAAGCCACGGTAAAGACAACTCCTACCCCTACCACGCCCGCCCATCCATAATGTTGCCAGAATAGGCCTGAAACGAATGTGCCGGCAGAACCGCCCAAGAAGTAAATTGTCATATAAACGGTATTGACCCGGTTGATGGCGGATGCGTCAAGGGCAATCACGCTGGTCTGATTTGACAAATGGATACACTGCATTCCTGCATCAATCAAAAGGATGGCGATTATCATCCACAGGTAACTGTCATTTCCCCCAAATGCCAGCAACCATGCAGTCAAGATAACGCATCCTCCGACAATGGAAAAGAATCTTGCGCCGTACTTTTTGATATATCCGCTAATGAATACAACCGTAGATGCACCTGCCAATCCGCACAGACCGAGTGCTCCGATAATATCATCACTTGCAAAGAAAGGCTCTTGCTTCATTCGGAAAGCAAGGCAACTCCACAGGGCGAAGAACGAGCCATAAGCCAACGCCGCCCTCAACGAGGCAACACGCAAGTACGGGTATTTGAAGAACAGACGCAACAAGGACTTCATCAGTCCTGCATAACTTTGCTGAGAACGGACAGGCAGTACGGGCAACATCTTGTGAATCGTCAGAAAGCAGCCGAACATAAACACGCAAGCCACCGAATATACGGAACGCCATCCCCATACATCTGCGAGAAAGCCGCTGAACACCCGCGAGCCAAGAATGCCTATGAGCAGGCAGGACTGTATAATTCCCACGTTGCGCACCTTGTGTGCAGGCGCTGAATGATAAGACACCAACGGGATGAAGAACTGCGGCATAACCGAGGATGCTCCGGCAAGCAAGGATGCGCCCCACACCAAATAGATGTTAGGGGCAAAAGCGATGGTAAGCAAGGCGCACGAAGAAATAATATAATTAGTCAATATCAGCTTCTTTCGCGAGACCAAATCGCCAAGTGGAATGACAAATACAAGCCCGGCCACATAGCCTATCTGGGTCAATGTCGCCACCATGCTGGCGGAAAAGTCATTGACCGCAAAATCCTTTGCCATGCTGCCCAACAAAGGCTGGTTGTAGTAGCAGTTGGCGACGGAAAGTCCGGTAGCGACTGCCATCAGAGCCAGCAGAGGTGCCGGAATGCCTTGGTTCTCCCTTAATTCATACCTCATAGCCGCCTCCTTTCAATATGACACGACTTTCAACCCTATCAAGGAAGCGATGAGCGTGAATAGGAAGAAAAGCCGGATGGGAGTGGCCGGTTCCTTGAAAACGAATATACCAATCAGAACCGTGCCGACCGCCCCGATGCCTGTCCAGATGGCGTATGCCGTTCCCAAAGGCAAAGTCTGCACCGCCTTGGCAAGTAAGGCCATGCTCAGTACGGCGGAGGCCAGGAAGCCGCTGCCCCACAGATAAAACGCAAGTCCTGACGCCGTTCTCGTTTTACCCAGGCAGAATGTAAGGCTCACCTCAAACAACCCTGCCAATAATAAGGTTATCCAATTCATACTTATTGATTTATTAAATTCGGGTGCAAAAGTAAGCAAGTTATCCCCAATGTTTTTTTGCATTTGGTAAAAACGGTTTTTGCGTTTGGTAAAACACAACCGTTCATCCCCCCTTTCCGTGTGCTATTTTATAATTTTGCACTCCGATGACAGCTACGGACTTATGGATATAAAAGAAATCATCAATTTGAGATATTCCATGCCGGACGCATCCTTTGACAGGTTACGGCAATGCCTGACGGAAGTTTCATACCCCAAAGGCTTCCGGGTGCTGGAAAGCGGCAAGGTGGAGAAGGACATCTTTTTCATCAAGAAAGGCATAGTCCGCGCCTACACTTCGGTGGACGGGAAAGATATTACTTTTTGGATCGGTAAGGAGGGAGCGACCATCGTTTCCATGAAAGGATACGTGAACGACGAACCGGGATATGAAACGATGGAGCTGATGGAAGATTCGGCCTTATATGTATTGAAAAGGAAAAAGCTGAAGGAGTTGTTTTCGGAAGACCTTCACATCGCCAATTGGGGGCGGCGCTATGCGGAGATGGAGCTGCTTGCCATTGAGGAACGGCTGATTTCCATGTTGTCCGCCATCGCTTCGGAACGATATAAGGAGTTACTGGAGAAAGAACCTGATTTGTTACAGCGGTTGCCGTTGGGAAGCATCGCCACCTATTTAGGAATCACTCAGGCGAGTCTGAGCAGAATCAGAGCACAAATAAAGTGACGTATCAGCCAACGGGAGAACAACAAGGTGGAGGGCCGGATCTGCCGGAAACACAAACTTACTGCCACGAAAAAGCTGGGTCCCGACTTTAGCGAAACCCATAAATCATCGGGTAACCCGACCGGGCGTTGCCCGCCCTTACGCCGGCTGTCTACTGGGAACGGCCCGTAACGCACTGTTGCCTGCAAGGGATGGTCCGATGGCCTGCTTGGAGCGGTTGTCCCGTTTTCCAGCCGATGAAAGAACCGCATATCTCGATGACCAGATTATCACTGCCCCGACGGGCAAATGCGCCATGCAGACCGGCACTTTCAGATACAAGTCAAAAATGGATGAGAACAAAACGGTGCCCGCGAACCGCATCACGGACCGACAGGTCAACTGCCGCAGCCGGCACCGCCGGACACACGGGGCAAACGGACGGCGCAACAACAGGGACTGTCCACGCACTCTAACCGTCCGGGAGGCAGCGTGCCGAAGGCTACCGGACCGGGAAGGAGATCTACGACAAACGGGGCTAAGGCCAGAAATTTCTGGCCTTAGCCCCGTTTGTGCTTCCCTTAGGCCCGTCAGCCGCGACCTAAGCGGCGGCCACCGGGCGCCGGACGGACTACCCGCGCAGAAGGCGACGCCGCGACAGGCAGACGGGATATACGCTATAAAACGAGCCGCGCGGCACCGTCCCCGTTTGCGGGAAGGCAGCGCGCGGCTGCTACGGGCTGAAAAGTCCCTACCGACGGATGGGCCGGATAACGGCCGGCGGGGGCGTAGCGCTTATTCCGCCACGGTGGCCCGGACTATGCGCACGTCCGTTATGGGGCGGTCGTCGG
Organism: uncultured Alloprevotella sp.; assembly: GCA_944320745.1. Taxonomy (GTDB): domain Bacteria; phylum Bacteroidota; class Bacteroidia; order Bacteroidales; family Bacteroidaceae; genus Alloprevotella. The sequence goes on from CALUIN010000015.1 coordinate 8,596, forward strand.
CGTTCGTTTCCACGGCCTGCATGGCCTCGATGACGTCAAGCCCCTCTACCACTTCGCCGAAGACGGTGTACTGCCCGTCCAAGTGGGGCGCACCGCCCGTCGCGCGATAGACGGGATCGAGCGACGGGTCAAGTTCCACCTTTCCCTGCGTCAGTTCGTACACATCGCCGGCCAAGGCCGCGAGCTGTCCGTCGGTGAAGCGTTGCCCCCAGACCACATAGAACTGCGAGCCGCTGCTGCGCCACTCGGGGTTGACGTCATCGCCCTCGCGGGCTGCGGCCACCGCGCCGCGGCGGTGATAGTGGGCCGGATAGCGGATCTCGGCCGGCAGCGTATAGCCGGGACCTCCCTCGCCCAGCAGCTGGCCGGGCGAGGCGGAGCGCGAGTCGGGGTCGCCCGCCTGCACCATGAAGTGGCGGATGACACGGTGGAAGAGCAGGCCGTCGTAATATCCTTCGCGTACCAGCTTGAGGAAGTTGTCGCGGTGAAGGGGTGTGTCGTTGTAAAGCGCGATGACGAAGTTGCCCATCGTCGTCTCGAACCTTACACGGGTGAGGCTGTCCGTGACGGCTCCCGATGCGGGCAGGAGGGCGACAAGCCACAGCAGCAGCGGGATGCAGCGGCGGAAGAGGGGGCGAGATGTCTGCGGTTTCATGCTGGTGTTCATATTAATCCTACGTTGCTTTGGAACTCCTTGGCCAGGGGGTCGGCCGCCGCGGCCGGCGTCTCGGACTTGGCTGCGGCGTCACGGTTGCGGCGCGCATAGCGGCTGACGCTGAGCATCATGCCGAAATAGATGCAGTTGATAATCGTAGAGGTACCGCCACGGCTGATGAGCGGCAGGGGCTGGCCTGTGATAGGCACGAGACCTACGGCGACGAGCATGTTGACCATGGCCTGGAGCACCATGAGCAGAGCCAGGCCCATGATGAGGAAGGCGGGGAAATTGCGCTCGCAGCGGCTGGCAATGCGGCCGGCCCGGAAGAGCAGGACAATGTAGAGGAAGACGACGAAGAAGGCGCCCCAGATGCCCATCTCCTCGATGATGATGGCATAGATGAAGTCGGAATAAGCGTGGGCCAGGCGGTCGCGCTGCTCCGAGTTGCCGGGCAGCTTGCCGACTATGTTGCTCGAGGCGATGGCTATGTTGGCGTGAGCCTCCTGCGGATGTTCCTCCAGATACTCCATAGGGCTGAGGTCCTTGCTCCCGTGGTCGTCCACACGGTTCACCCACGTCTCGGCACGGTGAAGCAGGGGGACTTCATTGAGCGCTGTGGAAGGCAGGGCGCGGACAAGGAGCAGGACGCCGAGGCCCATTGCGACAAAGAAGAGCGCGACCTTGGCCAGCTGGACCATAGGCACCCGGCCTATGAACATCATGATGTAAACGGTAGCGAAAAGGATGGCGGCCGTCGAGAGGTTTTCCGGAAATATCAGCAGGCAGACTATGCCGGTGGCCGTAAGCACATATTTCAAGGCGCGGCGGTCCGCTCCGTTCTCGTGCTGCAGATTGGCCAGCATGAGGGCTACCGTGATGACGACAACACCCTTGGCCAACTCAGAGGGCTGGAAACTGATGCCGAAGATATTCAGCCAGCGCGAGCCTTCATTGAGCCGCTCGCCCAGAAAGAGCGTGATAATCAGCAGAACAATACAGGTAGGCAGCATCACCACGGGGATAATCTTGAAGTAACGGCAGGGGATGGCGTGGAAAAACCACACCACGGCCGTGCCTACGGCCAGAAACGAAATTTGCTTGAAAAGTGGGGCCATGTAGTTGCCCGTACTGTAGCTCAGGGAACTTGCGGCGCTGAAGACCTCAACGATGGAAATCATGCTGAGGAGGAAGAAGACGGCCCATATCACGCGGTCGCCCTGGAATAGCTTCCCCGACGAAATACGTTTGACTGGTATGTTCATGATTACGGAAGATTTTGTACACTATACACGCGGAATCCGGCAAGGCTGTCGGCATCAGGCCAAGCGCTCGCGGACGCGCTCCTTGAACTGCTCGCCGCGGTCCTCCATGTTGTGGAAGAGGTCGAAGCTGGCGCAGCAGGGACTGAGCAGCACGGTGTCGCCCGGCCGGGCCAGGGCGGCGGCGGCCTCCACGCAGTCGGCCATGCTGTGCGTATCGGCGACAGGCAGGTGCAAGTCGTCGAACGCGGCGTGGAGTTTGGCGTTGTCCGCCCCAAGGTAGACCAGTGCGCGGCACTTCTGGCGGACGAGGGGCAGGACCTCGGCATAGTCGTTCCCCTTGTCTTTCCCGCCGAGAATGAGTACGACGGGGGTCGTCATGCTCTCGAGCGCCCAGCGGCAGGCGTCCACGTTTGTCGCCTTGGAATCGTTCACGTAATGCACGCCGTTGACGTCGCAGACACGCTCCAGACGGTGCTCCACTCCGGGGAAGTCCGCCAGCCCGGCGCGTACGGCCCCGGCCGGCGCGCCGGCCGACAGGGCAGCCAATGCGGCGGCAAGCGAGTTGCGCAGGTTGTGGCGGCCGGGCAAGGACAGTTCGGCCAGCGGCATGCTGAAGGCAACGGGCGCGGTGATGCGGAACGTGTCGCCGTCGGCGTAGCCCACGGCGCCGGCTTCGGGGCTGTCGGCAAAGGGACAAAGGCGGCGCGACGCGGGATACTTGCGCAGCTCGCGCCCCACGTATTCGTCGCCCTGCCAAAATACAAAGGTGTCGTCGGGGCCTTGGTTGCGAAGGATGCGCATCTTGGCGTCCACGTAGTTCTGCATGCAGAATCCGTAGCGGTCCAGATGGTCGGGCGTGATGTTCAGGAGCACGGCCACGTCGGCCCGAAAGTCGTACATGTTGTCCAGTTGGAAGGAGGAGAGCTCTATGACGTAGCCGGGCCGGGGCGCTTCGGCCACCTGATAGGCCAGGCTGCGACCGATGTTTCCTGCCAGGCCGTAGTTCATCCCCGCCTTCTGGAGGATGTGGTGAATGAGGGAGGTCGTAGTGGTCTTTCCGTTGCTACCTGTGATGCAAATCATGCGGGCGTCGGTGTACCGTCCGGCAAGCTCGATCTCACTGATAATCGGGACGCGGCGTTCGCGCAACGCTGCGACCATAGGGGCCGTGTCCGGGATGCCGGGACTTTTGACCACCTCGTCAGCGGCGAGGACACGCTGCGCCGTATGTCCGCCCTCCTCCCAAGCAATGCCGTAGCGCTCGAGCATTTGCTTGTACGGCTCGCCTATGTGCCCGGAGTCGGAAACGAATACTTCGGCGCCCTGCTTCTGAGCCAGCACGGCGGCGCCCACGCCGCTTTCGCCCGCTCCCAATATGACTGTTCGCATCGTCTATGAATTGTTTTATCGGATTTTCAATGTTATGATGGTGGCCGCGGCCAGGAGAATCGTCGTAATCCAGAAACGGACGGTAATCTTGGACTCGTGCCAGGCGCCATGTGGCCAGTTCTTGAAGACATAGCGGCACGTGGGGTCGAGCTGGTTCTTCAGGACGCGGAAATTATCGTGGATCGGCGTCCGCTTAAACAGTCGCTGCCGCACGCCCTTGCGCTTGCCCAGCTTGAAATACTCCACCTGAAGAATGACACTCAGGCTCTCCACGAGGAATACGCCGCAGAGTATGGGGATAAGCAGCTCCTTGTGAATGATAATGGCCAGCACGGCTATCACGCCGCCGATGGTCAGCGAGCCGGTGTCACCCATGAAGATCTGTGCCGGATAAGCGTTGTACCATAGGAAACCGATGAGCGCGCCCACCATCGCGCAGATAAAGATTACCAGTTCCTGCGAGCCGGGTATGTACATGATGTTCAGGTAACTGGCAAACTCTATGTGACTGGACACATAGGCCAGAATGCCCAGCGCGATACAGATTATCGCAGAATTGCCCGCCGCCATGCCGTCCATGCCGTCGTTGAGGTTTGCCCCGTTCGACACGGCCGTTATCACGAAAATCGTGACGATGACGAAGAGTATCCAACCGGCCTGGGTCTTGTACTTCCCGCAGAAGGACATGATTTCGGTATAGTCCAGGTTATTGTTCTTGACGAAGGGGATAGTCGTCTTGGTCGACTTGACGGGCTCGCTCTTGTGGACCACCTCCGTCTGCGCCCCGCCCTGCCGGTCTATCTCCACGTTCTCGCGGATGACGGCGTCGGGACTGAAGTAGAGGACCAGGCCCACGACCAGCCCCAGTACGACTTGTCCCAATATCTTGAACTTGCCGGGCAGGCCGTCCTTGTTTTTCTTGAAATTCTTGATATAGTCGTCAATGAATCCCAAGGCGCCAAGCCACAGCACCGTTACAATCATCAGTATCATGTATATATTGCGCAGACGGCCGAGCAAGAGGCAGGGCACCAGCACCGACACGATGATAATGATGCCGCCCATCGACGGCACGTTCAGTTTCTGCACGCCGAAGGGGTCTATGGACGCGTCGCGCTGCGTCTCGCTGTAGTTGTGGCGCTTCATCCATTTGATGAAGTACTCGCCGAACCACGCCGAGATGACAAGGGCGAGCATCAGCGCCAGCAGGGAGCGGAAGGAGATGTAGCCCCACAGGTTCGCGCCGGGTACGCCGAACTGCTCCAGGAATCGGAAGAGGTAGTATAGCATGTCGGTAAGATTTTTTGGGAATTAACGGGCGTGGGCGGCGGACGGTTCCGCGTCCAGGCCGAAAGCGGCCCGCACCTCCTCGTGGTCGTCGAAGTGGTGTTTCACGCCTTTCACTTCCTGGTAGGGCTCGTGTCCTTTCCCGGCCACGAGGATGACGTCGCCCGGCTGCGCCAGCATGGCCGCCGTGCGTATGGCTTCCCTGCGGTCGGCTATGCTGATCACTTTGCGCGCCTGCTCGGCATCGAGCCCGGCCAACATGTCGTCGATGATGGCCTGCGGATCCTCGAAGCGGGGATTGTCGCTCGTGATGATGACGCGGTCGCTGCGCGTGGCGGCCTCGCGGGCCATGAGCGGGCGCTTACCCCGGTCGCGGTTGCCGCCGGCCCCGCACACCGTGATGATGTGCCCCTTGCCGCGGACTATCTCCCCTATAGCCGTCAGCACGTTGGCCAAGGCGTCGGGGGTATGGGCATAGTCAATGATGGCGCTCACGCCCTGCGGCGAACGGATGGCTTCGAAACGTCCGTTGACGGGGTGGAGCGTGGAAAGTACGCGCAACACTTCGACCGGCTCATGGCCGGACATGACTGCCGCGCCGTAGACAGCCAGCAGGTTCGACACGTTGAAGCGCCCCACAAAGCGGACGCTCACCTCGTGCCCGTCGATGTCGAGCAGCATGCCCTCGAGCGACTCTTCCAGAATGCGGCCCTTGAAGTCGGCTGCCGCGCGGGTGGAATACGTCCGCACGACGGCCGCCGTATTCTGCACCATGACCATGCCGTTGCGGTCGTCCGCGTTCGTAATGGCAAACGCTTCCTTCGGCAGGCCGTCGAAGAAGGCCTTCTTGGCGTCGCGGTAGTTCTCGAACGTCTTGTGATAGTCCAGGTGGTCGCGCGTCAGGTTGGTGAAGATGCCGCCGGCGAAACGCAGGCCGGCGATGCGCCGCTGGTGTATGGCGTGGGAACTGCACTCCATGAAGGCGTACGTGCAGCCGGCGTCGGCCATGCGGCCCAGGAGCCGGTTGAGCGTCACGGGGTCGGGCGTGGTGTGCTCCGTGGGGACGGGCTCGCCGTCCACGTAGTTGCAGACGGTAGACACCAGGCCGCAGCGGTAGCCGAAGGCGCGAAACATGTGGTAGAGCAGCGTGGCAATGGTCGTCTTGCCATTGGTACCCGTCACGCCGACCAGGTGCATGCGCTCCGTAGGATCGCCGTAGAAATGCGTAGCGACAGGTCCTACGGCCCCTTCCGTGTCCGCCACGCGGACATAGGTCGTGCCCGGCTGCGCGTCGACGGGGATGGGCTCGCTCACCAACACGGCGCCCGCGCCCTGTGCTACGGCTTTGCCCACGTAGGCGTGACCGTCCGTCTGCGTACCCTTCACGGCTACGAACAAGTCGCCGGGACGCACCTGGCGTGAATCCATGTTCACGCCCGATATTTCTACCTCAAGGCTGCCCTTCACTTCCAGCGGGGACAGCATTCGGATAAGTTCTGACAGTTTCATGGCAGCACTCAAATATAGTGATTCTTTAGTTTGACCTCTTCTTACGGTTCTCTACCGGCTGCGCCGCGCCCTGGGCGGCGGGCTGCGCGGCGGCCCGGGGTTTGCGCGGTTTTTCGCCCAGCGTCAGGCGTACCGTCTGCCCGCGCTTCACGGCATGTCCCGGCCGGATGCTTTGCTCGCGCACCAGCCCCACGCCTTCGGCCTTTACCCGCAGGCCCATGCGCTCCAGGCGGTAGAGGGCGTCGCGCAGTCCGTAGCCCTCCACGTCGGGCATGCGACCGTCGGCGTCCTCGGCCGGCAAGAGCACGATGTCATTGCCGGAGCCGCCGCTCTTTCCCCAGACGGCCTCCCTGCCGTCCACGGGCATCCCGGCGCGGCAGCCTACGCCGATTTCCCGGAACAGGCGGGCCGCAGCGGCCATGTCGCCGGCCATCCGCACGGGCTGCTTGCAGCGCACCGTGTCGCGCGCCTTGCTGTAGTCAGCCACGTGGTTGCGGGCCATGATAGACTCGGCCACCCGCTTGAACACGGGGCCGCACATGCCGCCGCCCGAGGCCGGGGCCGTCTTGCGGATGCAGACGATGCAGGAATAGAGCGGCTTGTCGGCAGGAAAATAGCCGGCATAGGAGATGAAATACTCCGAGGTGCGTCCGCGGCCTGTCCAGATCTGGGCCGTTCCCGTCTTGGCCGCCACGGGGAAGTAGCGGCTGCCGCCGGCCTTGCCCAGCCCTATGGACACCACTTCCTCCAGGCAGGTACGGATGTTGCGCACGGCTTCCGGCCGCGCCATCTGCTTGCGCAGCACGGTCACGGGAAATTCCTTCACCACCTTGCCGTCGCGCAGGATGGCCTTCACCAGGCGGGGGCGGAGCAGGCAGCCGTTGTTGGCTATACCGTTATAAAAGTTCAGCGTATTGATAGGGGCCAGCTGCGTCTCGTAACCGATGCTCATCCAAGGCAGCGTGGTGCTGGACCAATAGGCGCCTTCGCCCGGACGGCGGATGCGGGGTTTCTGGTAGCCGGGCAAGGGTATCTTCAGGTCTTCCTTCACGCCGATGCGCTCCAGGCCCTTGACGAAAGCCGCCGGGTCATCGTGGTAGTACTTATTAATAAGGTAGCTCACGCCGACGTTGGACGAGCGCTGGATGATTTGCGGGACAGTGAGCACACCGTAGCCGCCCGAACGCCAGTTGTGGTCGCGCATTTTGCGGTTGCCGAAGTTGTAGACGCCGCCGCCCACGTCCACCTGATCGTCCATCTTGATTTTCCCGTCGTCGAAAGCCACGAGGAAGGACATGGGCTTGAACACGGATCCGGGCTCGTAGATGTCCGTGACGGGCAGCGCCGTGTCCTCGTGGTAGGACCCGTCCTCATGGCGCGTCAGGCCGGTCATGCCCTTGATGTCGCCCGTGGCCACCTCCATCACGATGCACACGCCCGACTTGGCCTCCAGCTCCTTGAGCTTGTCGCTAAGGGCTTTCTCGCAGATTTCCTGGATAGTGACGTCGAGCGTGGTCATCACGTCGCAGCCGTCCACGGCGGGGCTGTCTATCTGTACGACGCGGCGGTTCATCACCTTTTCGAAATGGAACGAGCCGGGGCGGCCGGCCAGCGCGCTGTCGAACGTCAGCTCCAGGCCGTAGCGGGCCGTGTCCTTGAAGTCGCCGATGGTGCGCACGGCCAGTTCGCCAAACGGCCGGCGCCGCATTTCGATCTTGCGGAAGTTCGCGCTGGAGCGCAAGCGGAAGAGGGGAAGTTTGCTCACCTCGCTGTATTCCACATAGCTGATGCGGCGGTTCTCGCGCTTGCGCAGGGGCAGGGAGGTCACCGCCCGGGTGTAGACGGGCCAGTAGCGGCTCCGGGCCCGGCGGCCGGCCAGCAGGTGTGCGCGCAGCTTGCCCGGGTCAACATCGGGGAAGATGCGGTGGAAGCCGGCGCAAATCTCGTTCATATGGAGCATGAGGACCGTGTCGCGGCGGTACTGGTCCTTCTCGCGCCAGTCCTCCAGGAGCCGCGCGCGCAGCGCGGTCAGGTTCTCGTCGGGATACACGGACTGCACCAGGCGGCACGCGGCGGCCAGGCTGCGGTAGACGGTCGTGTCCTTGAGGTAACGGTTGTCCTTGCTCCAGGCCGTGTCGTTTTCGGTCGACATGAAGTCCAGATTGATCTCGTACTCGGGCAGCGAGGCCGCCAGCACCTGTCCGTCGGCGGCAAGGATGTTGCCGCGCTTGGCGGGCAGCGGGCGCCCTTCCTTCACCTGCAGCTTGCTCATTTCGAGCCAGTATTCGCGGTCGGCCGTCATCGTATAGAGCGCCTTGCCCACCACGCTGAGAGCCAGCAGGGCCAGCACCAGCGTCACCAGGAAATAGCGGGGCATGATTTTCTTGCTCAGGAAGTTCATAAGCCGAGACCTTTCAGTTAGGTAAATAATAGGACGACTCTACGGACGTGCGCAGCGTCGTGTCGCTCACGTTATCCTCGACATTGCTGCGCATGGAGAACTCGGTCAGTTCGCTTGAGATGGTCAGGTACTTGAACTTGCGGTCCACGAGCGAGTCGGCCAAGTCCTCGCGGCGGATTTCCTCGCGCTGGCAGGCATAGCGGTTGCTCACGTAGAGCACGGCGAGCACGACGAGCAGCAGGACGTAGCCCATCTGCCGGCGAAACCAGTGGCTGCCCAGCACGTCGCCGCCCATAATGGTCCGGAAGGTCATCCGGCGCTCTTCGTCGTTTTCCTCTTCGTCGAGGTCGGTCAGCTGGCGGAAGGCCTCACGCGCCTTCTCGTCCCCGGAGGGGGCGGAGGCCGACGGCTCCGCCGCCGGAGCGTCGGGACCGTCGGCCACGGCTTCGGACTCGGGCTGAGCGGCGCGCTCCAGCAGGCGCTCCATCGCATCGGACTGCGCCGGGGTTTCGTCTTGTCCTTTCATGTCCTGTCGTTTAACTTTCTGTATCTATTTTTTCAGCAATGCGCAGTTTAGCGCTGCGGCTGCGGGGGTTGCGCTCCTGCTCGGCGGCATCGGGCACGATGACCTTGCTGTTCACGGGCCGGAGCGGCGCGAGGCGGTTACCGTAGAAGTCGGTGTCCACGCGCCCCGACACGTTGCCGGCGCGCATGAAGTTCTTGACCAGACGGTCCTCGAGCGAATGGTACGTGAGCACCACGAGCCGTCCGCCCGGGCGCAGTACAGACGTGGCCGCCTGCAGCAGTTCGGTCAGCGCGTCGAGCTCGTGGTTCACCTCGATACGCAGCGCCTGGAACACCTTGGCCATGTCCTTCTTCTCCTTCGAGCGCTCCAGTAGCGGCGCCGCCACTTCCATGAACTGGGCCACGGTGGCCAGCGGGCGGGCGGCGCGGGCGCTCACCACGGACGCAGCCAGGCGGCGCGCGCAGCGCAACTCGCCGTAGAGGCGGAAGATCTGTTCCAACTGCCCGGCCGTGTACGTATTCACCACGTCGGCGGCCGAGAGGGCGGACCGCGTGTTCATCCGCATGTCCAGCGGCCCGTCGAAGCGGAAGGAGAAGCCGCGGCGCTCGTCGTCGAAATGATGGCTCGACACGCCAAGGTCCGCCAAGAGCCCGTCTATCTGCTCCTCGCCGTAGTAGCGCATCCAGTTACGCAAGTAGCGGAAATTCGTGCGGACAAAGGTAAAGCGGGCATCGCCCTGCGGGGCATTGTGCGCGGCGTCGGCGTCTTGGTCGAAACCGTAGAGCCGGCCCTCCGGACCCAGACGCGACAGAATCTCGCGGCTGTGCCCGCCGCCGCCGAAGGTAGCGTCGACGTAGACGCCGCCGGGCCGCAGGTCCAAGCCGTCGACAGTGGGGCCAAGGAGTACGGGAACGTGATAAGCGGGTGCGGTGATCATGGTTCGGGAACAAAGAGGCCGCCCGGGGCGGCCGGGATGGAAGTATCAGCGGGAGAAGCGGCGCCCGGCCGGCCCATGACGCGCTCCATCGCGGCGGAGTAGTCCGCGGCGGGAAGGAACGGTGCGGCGGCGCGCGTGCTCTCCCAAAGTTCGATGCGGTCGTCCACGCCGACGAAGGTCAGGTCGCGGCTGATGCCGGCCCAGTCGAGCAGGCGGCGCGGGATGAGAAAGCGGCCGTTGCTGTCGAGCGTGAACAGCTCGGCATCGGCCATGAACTGGCGGAAGAGCATGGCTTCCTGCGGGTTCCAGCGGTTGAGCCGCCGGCGCAGGGCATCCAGCTCGGCCGACCAGGCGGCCTGCGGATAGACCACCAGGCAGGGGGCATAGACGTCGCGCTTCAGCACCAGCTCGCTGTCCGTTTCGGACAGGAGCCGGCGAAACGACGCCGGAAAGAAGGCTCGGCCCTTGGCGTCCAGCTTGGCGGATATGCAACCGGTAAATCTCATCCTTTCTAAAAGATTTTCCAAAATTACGAACTTCTCTCCACAATTCCCCACTCCGGCCGGGCAATTTTTCTCGCCTTTTCTCCTTTGCTGGAGGTGATTCATGGCAAGCCTTTATTTATCAACGGCTTACACGATTGTTAAAAGTGAAGCGCAGGGGCCCGGCACGGTGGGGCAAAGGCAAGGAGGTAAGCAGTCCGTGTCTGTGCCGCCCGCTGGCAAAACCGGCCGCCCGGCGTGAAGCTTCGGGCCACGAGAAACTCACCTTAGGCCAGGAATTACGCGCCTTAGGCCAGGAATTACGCGCCTTAGGCACGTGACTGCGCGCCTGCCTCCGTCATCCAGCCGAACGGGCGGCGACGGTGCGGCAGAGCTGTAGCGGTACGCCCGGATACGCGTACAGCCGGCGGCTCAAATGCCGCCGGCTGTACGGACACTGCGACCGACCGGGCGAAGAGCCGCCGGCAGGTCTGCGGTCAGGCGTCGATTTTCGCGTACGTGGCGTTGCGCTCGATGAAGTCGCGACGCGGGCCCACATCGTCACCCATGAGCATGGAGAACACGTAGTCGGCCTCGACGGCGTTTTCTATCGTCACCTGCTTGAGCAGCCGCGTGTCGGGGTTCATGGTGGTGTCCCAGAGTTGCTGCGGGTTCATCTCGCCCAAACCTTTGTAACGCTGCGTGACGATGCTGTTCTCCGTCCCGTCGCCGTAGGTATCGATGAAGGCCTGACGCTCACGGTCGTTGTAGCAGTATTGCTCCACCTTGCCCTTCTTGCAGCGGTAGAGCGGCGGCATGGCGATGTAGAGGTAGCCGTCCTGGATGACCTGGGGGAAATAACGGTAGAAGAGCGTCATGATAAGTGTCGCGATGTGCTGGCCGTCGACGTCGGCATCGGCCATGATGATGACCTTGTGATAACGGAGCTTCTCGATGTTGGCCTCCTTGCTGTCCTCGCCCAGCCCGAAGCGGATGCCCAAGGCCTGGATGATGTTGTTCACTTCCTCGCTCTCGAAGGCCTTGTGCCACATGGCTTTCTCCACGTTCAGAATCTTACCGCGCAGGGGGAGAATGGCCTGCGTGGCGCGGCTGCGGCCCTGCTTGGCGCTGCCGCCGGCGGAGTCGCCCTCCACGAGGAAGAGCTCGCACTCCTCGGGGTTGCGCGAGGAGCAGTCGGCCAGCTTGCCGGGCAGTCCGCCGCCCGAGAGGGGGCTCTTGCGCTGCACGCTCTCGCGGGCCTTGCGCGCTGCCACGCGGGCGGTAGCGGCCAGGATCACCTTGTCCACTATGAGCTTGGCCTCCTTGGGGTGCTCCTCGAGGTAGTTGGTCAGAGCCTCTCCCACGGCTTGGTTCACGGCGCCGGTCACTTCGTTGTTGCCCAGCTTCGTTTTGGTCTGCCCCTCAAACTGAGGTTCGGCCACCTTGACCGAGATGACGGCCGTGAGGCCTTCGCGGAAGTCCTCACCGGCTATTTCCACCTTGGCTTTTTCGAGCTGCTTGGCCGCCGTCTCCTCGGCGTACTTCTTCAGCACGCGAGTGACAGCCATGCGGAAACCGGCCAGGTGGGTACCGCCCTCTATGGTGTTGATATTGTTGACGTAGGAGTGGAGGTTTTCACTGTACGACGTGTTGTACATGATAGCCACCTCGATGGGAATACCGTTCTTCTCGGTGTTGATGTAGATGACGTCGTCGAAGAGATGGGTGCGGCTGGAGTCAATGTAACGGACAAACTCGCGCAGGCCATCCTTGGAGTGGAACACCTCGGTGCGCGTGTGGCCTTCCTCGTCGGGACGGAGGTCGGTCAGCGTGATGGTGATGCCGGCATTCAGGTAGGCCAGCTCGCGCATACGGTTGGCCAGTATCTCGTACTTGTACGTGGTGGTCGTAAATATGGACGCATCGGGCCAGAACTGTTGGCGCGTGCCGCGGAGCGTGGTTTCGCCGACTTCCTTCACAGGGTAGAGGGGGTGGCCCTTGGCGTATTCCTGCTGATAGATTTTCCCGTCGCGGAACACCTGGGAAATCATTTTCGAGGACAGGGCGTTGACGCAGCTGACACCGACGCCGTGCAGACCGCCCGAGACCTTGTAGGAACCTTTGTCGAACTTACCGCCGGCGTGGAGCACGGTCATCACGACTTCCAGGGCGGAGCGGTGCTCCTTGGGGTGCATGTCGACGGGGATGCCGCGGCCGTTGTCTTGCACGGTTATAGAGTTGTCCTCGCCGATCGTCACCTCGATGTGCGTGCAATAACCGGCCAGGGCCTCGTCGATGGAGTTGTCCACCGTCTCATAGACCAGGTGGTGCAAACCCTTCTCGCTGATGTCGCCTATATACATGGCGGGGCGCTTGCGCACCGCTTCCAGTCCTTCCAATACCTGAATGTTACTGGCGGAATAGGTGGAATTGTTCGCCTGCGTATCTTCCATATCGCTTTCTCTATCTTTCTACTTGCTGTTTAACCAAGCAAAAGTACAAAAAAAATGCGAGTTACGAGCGGACCTCAGCCATGAAAATGCCCCCTTGTTCAAGCAGCCACCCGGCGGCGGGACATGCGGGAAAGGTTACGGCGAACGTCGGCCGGAATATAGAAAAAGGGCCCTACGCATCACGCGCCGGACCCTCCATGTGCAAACTAAAAAGATTGCTATGAAAAAAATCATTCTATGTTTTACCAGATGTCCTCGGGCTGTACGCCGTTGTACACTGAAGTCGGTACGTATTCGATGTAGTCCAGGAAGAACTGGGCATCGGTCTTTCTCAGGGCGGACTTCATGCGCAGGTAGTAGGTCTGGTTCGCCTTCATGTTCTCCACGCTCAGGATGGCGCGGCAAACGGCGTTACCCGTGATGACGCTGCGAAGGGGCGTGTTGCCTTCACCGTTGCAGACGGTGGAGTACTGCGGTGCCTTCATCCAGCCCTGGTTACGCAGGTTGCGGTCGTTCTCTATGTTGGTCTGCTCGTCGTCCACGTCGGCCACAGCGGGGATAGCCGGGTTGTTCTGCATGCTTTGGCGCATGTCGATAGGCAATCCGACGGGGCCGAGGCGGAGCGGGTCGCTGCCGAAGTAGAACTGTCCCATGCCGCGCATGGCGTTGAGCGAGATGCCGAGGCGGATTTCATACGTTCCGTCCATAGGCACGGGCGGCAGGCGGAAAGTGGCGTCGAAGAGTCCCTCGAGCTGCATTTCGTCGCCCTGGTAGTCACGCCAGCTGCCGCCGCTCTGCGTGTAGAGGTAGTAAATCGTGGTGCCGGCGGAAGCCGTGATGATGTTGTCGAAGTAGTCGTTCGTGAAGTAGTTGATAGACACGCCACGGATGTTGTTGGAGGCCAGCTCGGGCAGGAAGGTCGTGAAGTCCATGCGCATACGCTCGCCGCCGAGACGCTCCTTCGTGGCGAGGTCGTAGGTCAGGATGTTGTTGATGGGATAGTAGAAGCCGTTCTGCGCGTTGTTGTCGTATTCGCCGTTGGTGGCGTTGACGAGGATGCCTTCCTCGGCAACGCTCAATACGGAGTAGTCGCCGTCGAAGTCGTTGTTATATACGGGGAAGCGGTTGACGTAGATTTTGTGGTCGGGGTCTCCGTAGGGGCCGGCATCGCCCGACTGTACCACCTTGATGAGGCCGCGGTACTTGCCCACGGTGGTGTAGTAGTCCCACACGTCGGTCGGGCAGTTGGCGGTCTGCGGGTTGCGCCAGTCGCCTACGCGGTAGTTGTACTCGTTGCAGTGGCGCACGAGGCGGTCGTAGCCCATGCGGCCCTTGACGAAGTGGTAGGCCACGAAGCGGTTGACGGCGTTGTCGGGGTTCGTAAGGTCGCCGGCAGCGGCAGCGGTCAGGGCGGCATCGTCGCCGCTGGAGTAGATGTCGGCGCAACGGTCCTCGATGATACTCATCACTTCGTCCCAGTTGGTCACGTTGCCTTCGGCGTCGGTCTGCAGGTTGATGCCCCACTCGCGGGCATAGACATCATCAGTCTCCACGAAGCCGGTGAAGCCCAGATAGCGGTGGTCCGGCTGGTAGAGGGTCTCGCCCGTTCCGGTGCGGTACTGGTCGTCGCTCCGCTCTTCCTCATAAGCGTCATCGCGCTCTTCGAGCAACGAGTCGCAGAGATGGGTCTGCGTGAGCAGGTAGGACATAATCTTCATGTTGGGCGCTGCGGCAATCATGTCGGGGAGCAGGTCGGACGACGGGGCGATGACGGAGGAGACGATATGAATCATGCCGTTGGACACTTCATGGTCCGAGCTCACCACGCGGGACTCGCCGTTGATGAGGTAGTCGCTTGCTCCCCCCACGGTGTCGAGCTCGCAGGAGAGCAGACGGTCGTTCAGGTTGGAGATGGGGAACGTACCGGGCGTGGGGAAGTCGGCCGTCTCATAGGCCGCCTGCGTACCGTTGTCGATGATACAGCTGTTTGCGATAAGCTGCGCCTGCTCGTAGGACAGGGAGTCCACACTCGCGACGCCGAGCGACGCGATATAGGCGTCGATGGCGGCGTTGCTCGGGACAAACAGCGTATAGTTGCCGCGGGCGGAGAGTACGCTGGTCAGGGAAGAGGCCTGCTCGTCGTCGCCCAAGCGCACGCGATCGAAGATGGCTTTAATCTTCGACAGGCTGTCCGTCGTAGAAAGGAAGTCCGTCACGGTCTGCTCCTCCGCTATCGCGTAGTTGCTCTCGTCAATGTCTTCCGTACAACCGGTCAGTGCACTGCCGGCACCGAGCAAGGACGCCAGACCGAACACCCCGCAAAGGGTCCGTCTGAGGAATGGGTTCTTTTTCATAATATGGTTTTTCTTTTCTGTGATTTTATATTCGGTAACAGTAAGATTTCCAATCCGTGACCCGCTGCCGCCAAAGATTCTTCAGGAACAGCGGTATTTTATCCTGCAAATATAATCTTTTCCTTATTATGTCTTACAAAAACTACTGGTGTATTAACCTTTTTTAATCTGCAATTTTTTCCTGCGCCCGGTTTTCGGGCGTTTTGGGGGAGCAATCGGCAGCCTCGGTCTCGCGCGCCGTTGCCGCCGTCCGCGTCCGCGAAGACGGGGATAATGGCCGTAGCGACGGGGCTTAGCGGCGTAGCGACGGGGATAAGCCCAGTATTTAGGGAAACAGGCCGGGCGGCGCGGCCGCGGACGGGCGGAGACGAAAAACGCGGGCCGGCAGCCGGAACTGCCAGGCCCGCGGGATATGGGTTTTGCGGTTTTCGCTCAGTGCTGCCGTCCTCAGCAGACTTTCTCAAGGCGCTTCATCACGGAGAAGATGAATACGAAGGAGATGAGGCAGAGCACGACGAGCACGGTCCATACGACCCAGAGGGGCACGTGGCCCCAGAGGAAGCCGGGGATGGAGACGAGCAGGTTGCCCACAGCGGTGGCTACGAACCAGCCGCCCATCATGAGGCCCTTGTACTTGGGGGGAGCTACCTTGCTGACGAAGCTAATGCCCATGGGGCTGAGCAGCAGCTCGCCGAAGGTGAGGATGAGGTAGGTGGAGACGAGCCAGTTGGGCGATACGCGGTCGCCGGGGGCGATGCCTACGGAGGCGAGAATCATGACGACGTAGCCCAGGCCGGCTACGAGCATGCCGAGACCTATCTTGCGCGGAGCGGAAGGCTCCTTGCCGCGCTTGGCCAGCGCGCCGAAGATGGCCATGGAGACGGGGGTCAAGGCTACGACAAAGCAGGGGTTGAACTGCTGGAAGATGGGGGCTGCGACGTCGACGCCGGCGGGATCGAGCGAGAAGTACTTCCACACGAGGCCGCCGATGCCGGCCAGGATGACTACGGCGGAAACGATCTTGCCCATCACGCTCTTGCTCTGGAAGAGGGAGAAGAGGGCGTAGACGATGACGATGAGCAGCGTGAGATTGACGACGTCGAATATCATGCTCTGCAGGCCGGTGGCGTGCTGCACGGTGTACTGGTCGGCGAAGTAGGTGAGCGTGGCGCCGTTCTGGTGGAAGGCCATCCAGAAGAAGATGACGACGGCGAAGACAAGGCAAAGGGCCACGACGCGGTCGGACGTTTCCTTCTTCGTGAGCTCGGGCTCGGCGTGGCCGGTAGTGGTCGCGGCCGTCTTGGCGGAATAGTCGGCATGCTTGAAGGTGCCGCGGAAGGCGTAGTAGATGATGATGCTCACCACGAGGGAGAGGCAGGCCACGCCAAAGGCGTAGTGGTAGGCGTCGGCCATGGTGGCGCCGAGGTGCTTCTGGGCGTAGTCCATGACCTTGACGGCGGCTGTCGGGGCAAAGAGGGCGCCGATGTTGATGGCCATGTAGAAGATGGAGAATGCGGAGTCGCGCTTGCTTTCCAGCTTGGGGTCGTCGTAGAGGTTACCGACCATGACCTGCAGGTTGCCCTTGAAGAGGCTGGTGCCTACGCAGACCATGAGCAGGGCGGCGAACATGAGCACCATGGCGGGGACGCCGTTTCCGGCGGGGATGGAGAGCATGAGGTAGCCCAGGAACATGACGATGATGCCCGTAGTGACGCACTTGCCGTAGCCGATGCGGTCGGCCAGGGCGCCGCCCACGAGCGGCAGGAAATAGACTAAGGCTAAGAAGCCGGAATAGACAAGGGTTGCCATGCCTTCGTCCCATCCGAAATTTGCCTTGAGGAAGAGCGTGAAGATGGCCAGCATCGTGTAGTAGCCGAAGCGCTCGCCCGTGTTGGAGAGCGCGAGGGCAAACAGACCTTTTGGTTGTCCTTCGAACATAAGTTATTGAATTTAGAGTTAGTGAATAAAGATTTTTCTCGTTACTCGCCGCCGGCGGCGAGGTCGGCCAGCTCGGCGCGGGCCTCGCGCAAAAGGTCGGCGGGGGCTATGCGGACCTGCAGGCCGCGCTGGCCGGCGCTGACGTAGATATGGGGGTGGTCGGCGGCGCTACGGTCCACGTAGGTGGGAAAATGCTTCTTCATCCCGATGGGGGAGCAGCCGCCGCGGATGTAACCGGTCGTAGGCAGCAGTTCCTTGAGCGGCAGCGGCTCCACCTTCTTGTTTCCGCTGACGCGGGCGGCCTTCTTCAGATCGACTTCCGCGTTGCCCGGCACGACGCAGACCAGATGGCCGGTGCGGTCGCCGTGAAGGACGATGGTCTTGAACACTTGCCGCACGTCCTCACCCAGGGCTTCGGCCACGTGGGCGGCGCCAAGGTCGCTCTCGTCGAAGTCGTAGGGAATCAGCTCGTAGGGCACCTTATCGCGGTCCAGCAGTCGCGCCACGTTGGTCTTCTGTATTTTCATTTGAGTTCGTTTTTCAGGAACGGCGCAGTGTGGCCCAACCCCGAGGCGGCCACCTGCTCGGGCGTACCGGCGACGACGATCTGTCCGCCGCCGCGTCCGCCCTCCGGACCCAGGTCGATGACGTAATCGGCCGACTTGATGACATCCAGATTGTGCTCGATGACTATCACCGTGTTGCCGCGGTCGGCGAGGCGGTTCAGGACGCCGAGCAGTACGCGGATGTCCTCGAAGTGTAGCCCCGTGGTCGGTTCGTCTAATATATATATGGTGCGGCCGGTGTCGCGCTTGGCCAGTTCGGTGGCCAGCTTCACGCGCTGGCTTTCGCCGCCGGAAAGCGTTGTCGAAGACTGTCCGAGCTTAATGTAGCCCAGCCCGACGTCTTGCAGCACCTTTATTTTGTGCAGGATACTGGGGACGTTCTCAAAGAACTCGACCGCGCGGTTGATGGTCATGTCCAGCACGTCGGCGATGCTCTTGCCCTTGAATCGGACTTCGAGCGTCTCGTGGTTATAGCGTTTGCCGTGGCATACTTCGCAGGGGACGTACACATCGGGCAGGAAATTCATTTCTATGGTCTTGTAACCGTTGCCCTTGCAGGCTTCGCAGCGTCCGCCGCGGACGTTGAAGGAGAAGCGCCCGGGCTTGTAGCCGCGCATTTTCGCTTCGGGCAGGCCGACGAAGAGGGCGCGGATGTCGGCGAACACGCCGGTGTAGGTGGCGGGGTTGGAACGGGGCGTGCGGCCCAAGGGGCTCTGGTCTACGGCCACGACCTTGTCCACGGCGTCGAGCCCCTCGATGGCCTCGTAGGGCAAGGGCTCGCGCAACGAGTGGTAGAAACGCTGCGAGAGGATGGGCAGCAGTGTGTCGTTGATGAGCGTGCTTTTCCCGCTTCCCGAAACGCCGGAGACGCAGATGAGCGTTCCCAGGGGAAAGTCGGCCGTCACGCGCTTAAGGTTGTTGCCGCTGGCGCCGACGAGCCGCAGGTGGCTGCCGTTGCCGGCGCGGCGCCGGGCCGGGATGGCGATGGACTGGCTGCCGTTCAGGTAGGCCGCCGTAAGGGTGTCGCGGTGAAGCATCTCGGCGGGCGTGCCCTGGAACACGACTTCGCCGCCCAGGCGCCCGGCCCGGGGGCCCATGTCTATGATATAGTCGGCCGAGAGCATCATATCCTTGTCGTGCTCCACGACGACGACCGTGTTGCCCAAGTCGCGCAGCCGCTTGAGCGAATCGATGAGGCGCACGTTGTCGCGCTGATGAAGTCCGATGCTGGGCTCGTCGAGTATGTAGAGTACGTTGACCAGCTGCGAGCCTATCTGCGTGGCCAAGCGGATGCGCTGGCTCTCGCCGCCGGAAAGGGTCATGGTGGCGCGGTTAAGCGAGAGGTAGTCCAGGCCTACGTCGAGCAGGAACTTCAGGCGCGAGCGCAGTTCCTTGAGTATTTCGCGGGCTATGGCGCCGCTCTTTTTGTTGACCTTCGTCTCTACGCCGTCGAGCCATTCGTAGAGTCCGGCCACGTCCATGGAGGACAGTTCGTAGATGTTCTTGCCGTTGAAGCGGTAGCTGAGGGCCTCGCGATTGAGGCGTGCGCCGTGACAAAGGGGACACACGGACGTTTTCGAGAACTGGTCGGCCCATTTTTGCGCCGCGGCAGTCATTTCGTCGGCGGCCATGCGCTCGATGTACTTCGCCAGGCCGTCGAACTCCACGTAGTAGTCGTCCGTTGTGTGGGCCATGGCCGCGGGGATGCGTATCCGGTCCGCCGACCCGCTGAACACTTCGTCGAGCGCCTCCTCCGGCACTTCGGCCAGCGGCGTGTCCAAGTCGCAGCCATAGAGCGCCAGCACGGCGGCCACTTCCCAGAAGATAAAGGCGTTGCGGTACTTCCCCAGCGGGACGAGCCCGCCCTGGCGGATGCTGAGCGAGGGGTTGGGCATCACCTTCTCGCGATCGATGACGCTGACATAGCCCAAGCCCTTGCACTTCGGGCAGGCGCCCTGCGCGGAGTTAAAGGAAAAGTTGTGGGGAGCCGGCTCGCGGTATGAGATGCCCGAGGTGGGACACATCAGCCGCTTGGAATAATAGCGTGCGTCGCCGGTCGTGTCGTCCAGGATAAGCATCAGGCCGTTCCCCTGCTCCATCGTCCGGGCCACGCTTTTGCGGAGGCGCTCGCCGTCCTTTGCGCGGACCACGAGCTTATCCACCACGACTTCGATGTCGTGGTTTTTGTACCGGTCCACCTTCATGCCGGCCGTCACCTCACGGATCTGTCCGTCGACGCGCACGGTCAGGTAGCCCTTGCGCCTCACCGTCTCGAACAGCTCCCGGTAATGCCCCTTGCGGTTCTTCACGAGCGGGGCCAGGAGGTAAGCCTTATGCCCTTCGTAATGGTCCAGGATGAGGCGGATTATCTGCTCCTCGGTGTATTTCACCATGCGCTCGCCCGTGACGTAGCTGTAGGCTTCGCCGGCACGGGCATAGAGGAGGCGGAGGAAGTCATAGATTTCCGTCACCGTCCCCACCGTGGAGCGCGGATTCTTGTTCGTCGTCTTCTGCTCGATGCTGATCACTGGGCTCAAGCCGGTGATTTTGTCCACATCGGGCCGCTCCAGATTGTCCAGGAAGTTACGGGCATAGGCCGAGAAAGTCTCGATGTAGCGCCGCTGTCCTTCGGCATAAAGCGTATCGAACGCCAGCGAACTCTTGCCGCTGCCGCTCAGCCCGGTAATGACGGTCAAGGAATTACGGGGCAGGCGCACGTCCACGTTTTTCAGATTGTGTACGCGCGCGCCCCAAATTTCTATCCAGTCTTTCTCTTCCATCTGATTGTCTGGTCCGCCGGAACTCATTCGGCGACTCCGCTGCTCTCGGAGTATCCGCGCAGTATGTTGATTACTTTCTTGATGTTATAGTCGCGTCCGTCCGCGCCGCGCGCCTTGAGAACGAGGTAATAGGCGCCGTCCGGCACGTCCGATCCGCCGCTTTTCCCGTCCCAGCCTTCTGCGGGGTCGTTCCACTCGTAGAGTTTACGCCCCCAGCGGTTGAACACTTGCGCCCGGAACGAGACAATGCTCTCGTAGCCGTCCTTCACTTTGAACACATCGTTCACGCCGTCGCCGTTGGGCGTGAAGGCGTTGGGCACCTCCAGGCGCGACTCGCTGATGTTTATGGTGAACGGTTGGTCCATCTCGTACTCCAGCGTGTCAGTCCCGAGGACGAAGCTCACGAGCAGGGTCACCGTAAAGGCGCCGCTTTCCACGAAGGTGTACTCCGTTTCCGCATCGTAGCGCACGATGAACGGTTCGGCCTGTCCGTCGCGGCGGAACTGCCATTCATAATAAGGAGTGTACTGCCCCTCATCGGTCACGTTGGCAGCGAAGCGGGCCGTCATCGGGGCCGAGCCGTCGAAGGCCGTTTCTTCCGTCTCGCTGCCGTCCGCCGCTACGATGGTCATCGTCGGCCCGGCCGAGGGCAACGTCTGCGCGGCGGCCCAGAGCGGACAGAAGGCCGCCCCCAGGAGCAACAGGGACAGGAGAATACGGGGCATAGAATCGATTTTCCTGCAAAGATAGTGAATCACGGGAGATTGAGATGTTAAATCGTCAGAATTTATTGTGCGCTTGTGACAGAATCCTGCTTTCCGCGGAGCCTGGCGGGGGTGCGAAACAAGAACTCCCCGCCGGCACTGCTGCCGGCGGGGAGGCTGCGGGCCTTGGCCCGTTATGGTATCTGTCGCGACCCGTGCCTTAGCGGCGCTCGCGGCGCGGTCCGCGGTGGTCGGCTCCGCCCTCGCGGCGCGGACGGCGCGCGGGGCGCTCCTCCCAGCCTTCGGGCTTCTCCTCGAGTACGCGATGGGACAGGCGGAACTTGCCCGTCTTCTCGTCTATCTCAAGCAGCTTCACCTTGATCATGTCGCCTTCCTTGATGCCGGCGTCCTCCACGCTCTCGAGGCGCGTCCAGCTGATCTCGCTGATGTGGAGCAGGCCTTCGCGTCCGGGCATGAACTCTACGAAGCAGCCGTAGGGCATGATGCTCACCACTTTCGCGTCGTACACCTCGCCCACTTCGGGGATGGCTACGATGGCGCGGATCTTGGCCACGGCGGCGTCGATGCTTTCCTTGTTGGGCGCGCTCACCTGCACCTTGCCCACGCCGTCTTCCTCGTCGATGGTGATCGTAGCGCCGGTGTCCTCCTGCATGCCTTGGATAATCTTTCCGCCCGGGCCGATGACGGCGCCGATGAACTCCTTCGGAATCTCGAAGGCCTCGATGCGCGGCACCTGGGGCTTGAAGTCGGGACGCGGAGCGGGCATGGCCTCGTTCAGCTTGCCGAGGATGAACTCGCGGCCGGCCTTGGCCTGCATCAAGGCTTTTTCCAGGATTTCGTAGGAAAGCCCGTCACACTTGATGTCCATCTGCGTAGCGGTCAGGCCCTTGGCCGTACCGGTTGTCTTGAAGTCCATGTCGCCCAAGTGGTCCTCGTCGCCGAGGATGTCGGAGAGGACGGCATACTTCTCCTCGCCGGGGTTCTTGATAAGGCCCATGGCGATGCCGCTGACGGGGGCCTGGATGGGCACACCGGCGTCGAGCAGTGCGAGCGTTCCGGCGCAGACGGTGGCCATGGAGCTGGAGCCGTTGCTTTCCAGGATATCGCTCACCACGCGGACCGTGTAGGGGAAGTCTGCGGGAATCTGTCCCTTCAGCGCGCGCCAAGCCAAGTGGCCGTGGCCGATCTCGCGGCGGCCCACGCCGCGCTGCGCCTTGGCCTCGCCCGTGGAGAAGGGCGGGAAGTTATAGTGGAGCAGGAAGCGCATGTAGCTCTTGTCGAGCACGTCGTCCACCAGCTTCTCGTCGAGTTTCGTGCCCAGGGTGCACGTGGCCAGGGCCTGCGTCTCGCCGCGGGTGAAGATGGCCGAGCCGTGAGGTCCGGGCAGGGGGTCGATCTCGCACCAGATGGGGCGGATTTCCGTCGTGGCGCGTCCGTCGAGGCGCTTGCCCTCGTCCAGGATGCAGCGGCGCATGGCGTCGCGCTCCACATCGTGGTAGTAGCGGTCCACGAGGGCGTTCTTCTCCTCGAGCTCGTCGGGCGTCAGGTCGGGATGGGCGGCTGCATAGCGCTCCTTGAAGTCCTCGCGAATCTGCATGAAGGCGTCCTCGCGCTGGTGCTTGTCGTGGTCGCCGGCCTCGGCGATGGCGTAGGCGGGCGCGTAGCATTCGTTCTTCACCTGCTCGCGCAGTTCCTCGTCGTTCACCTCGTGGCAGTATTCGCGCTTCACGTCGGTGCCCAGTTCCTTGGAGAGTTCCTTCTGCAGGCGGCACATGGGCTTGATGGCCTCGTGGGCCACCTTGAGGGCTTCGAGCAGTGCGCTCTCGGGCACTTCCTTCATCTCGCCCTCCACCATCATGATGTTCTCCTCCGTAGCGCCGACCATGATGTCCATATCGGCCTTCTCCAGCTGCTCGAAGGTGGGGTTCACGACATACTTCCCGTCGATGCGGGCCACGCGGACCTCGGAGATGGGGCCCTCAAAGGGGATGTCGGAGCAGGCCAGGGCGGCTGAGGCGGCAAAGCCGGCCAGCGCGTCGGGCATGTCCACGCCGTCGGCCGAGAAGAGCGTGATGTTGACGTAAACCTCTGCATGGTAGTTGCTGGGGAAGAGGGGGCGCAGCGCGCGGTCCACCAGGCGCGAAGTCAGGATCTCGTAGTCCGAGGCGCGGCCTTCGCGCTTGGTGAAGCCGCCGGGGAAACGTCCTGCGGCGGCGTATTTTTCCTTGTAGTCGCATTGGAGCGGCATGAAGTCCGTTCCGGGCACTGCGTCCTTGGCAGCGCAGACTGTGGCCAGCAACATCGTGTTGTTCAGGCGGAGCATGACGGCTCCGTCCGCCTGTTTGGCCAGCTTGCCGGTCTCGATGCTGATGATGCGTCCATCAGGCAACTCGACGGTTTTCGTAATCACGTTCATCTGGTTGGATTTCTAATGTTTTAATGCTATATTCTTCTCTAAATCGCGCAAAATTACCAATTTATTTTGAGCGGGAACCGCGCGCGCGGCATTTTTTTCAGAATATTGACGCACGGGGCCGCCGCACACGGGGCTAAGGGGAATTTTTACGGGGCTTAGCCCCGTGCCGACGGCAATAGGGCCCGTAGCGACGGCGCTTGAGGAAACGGGCGGCGCGACGGTCGGCGACAGCGTGGGGCGGCGCTCCGGAGGCACCGCGGAGGGCCTTTTTGCGATTTTTCACGCCGCACGCTTGGCCGGTCCGCCGCGATGTCCTATATTGCGCCAATTTTGGCGCCGGCCGGACCTCCCCGCGTCCGGCCGCGGTTTTGTATTTCCTTAAAAAACCTATACCGCACATGAAACGATTCTGTTCCTTCCTCTTCGTCCTGCTGGCCCTCACGGCCGCCGCCCAGCGGCCGGATGCCGAGGCCCTCTTCGCCCGCTTCAAGGCCGCGGCGGGGTTCGACTTCCGCTATCCGCGGGAGAAGGTGTACCTGCACCTGGACAACAACGCCTACATGGAGGGCGAGACGCTCTGGTTCAAGGCCTACGTGGTGCGGGCCTCGACGCTGCAGCCCTCGGGCCTGAGCCGCGTGCTCTACGTGGACCTGCTCAACGCCTCGGGGCAGCTGATGGACCGCCGCCTGCTGCGCGTGGACAGCCTGGGGCAGGCCCACGGGGAGTTCGACCTGACGCTGCCCGTCCGCTCGGGCTATTATGAAGTGCGGGCCTATACGCGCGAGATGGTGAACTGGGGCCGCGAGGCCTGCTTCTCGCGCGTGGTCCCCGTGTTCAGGAGCCCCGAGCGCAACCCGAAGAAGCTGCGCGCGGCCGACATCGCCGCCGGCCGCCTCGGCGTGACGCCGCCGGACAGCAGCCTGGACCTGCCGGGCTGGGCACGGCGGCCGGAGGCGCCCGCCGCGGAGCGGGGCTATGCCCTGGAGTTCTACCCTGAAGGAGGCAACCGCGTGGCGGGACTGGCGCAGCGCGTGGCCTTCCGCCTGACCGACGCGCAGGGCCGGCCGCTGCACGACACGCTCCGCCTGTGCCGCGCGGACGGAACGGAGCTGCAGCGCCTCGTAAGCGGGCACGAAGGCATGGGGCGCTTCGTCCTGCCGGCCGACTTCGACGAAGGCTATGCCGCCGTGGGCAGCGGGCGCCGCGAGGCCCGCTTCGAACTGCCCGCCCCCGTGGCGCAGGAGGAGTTTGTCATGGCGGCGGACCGCACGGACGGCGGACTGGAGGTCATCCTGGCGGGCCGCGACGCCGCCCACGGCGGTCACACGGCCGGCCTGTTGGGCCTGGCGGTGTTCTGCCGCGAGGAGGCGTGCTACTTCGACACGCTGACGCTCGGCGCGGAGCCGGCGGCCCTCCTCATCCCCGACGCCGCGCTCCACGGCGGCGTGAACCGCATCGAGCTCTTCGACCAGCAGGGGCGCAGCCTGTGCCGCCGCCTCGTCTGGCACGACGCGCCCCAGCGGCAGCTACAGCTCTGCGTGCGGCAAAGCCGGGTGGCCTACGATGCCTTCTCGCCCGTGGCGCTCGAACTGGAGCTGAAGGATGCCGACGGCCGCCCGGTGCAGACGCGCTTCTCCCTGTCCGTGCGCGACGGCGGCGGCGACCTGGCTGCCGGCACGGGCACCGACGCGGCCACGGACCTGCTGCTAGCCTCGGAACTGAAGGGCTACGTACACGACCCGGCCTACTACTTCGCTGCGGCCGACGAACGGCGGCGGGCCGACCTGGACCTGCTGCTCATGGTGCAGGGCTGGACGGCCAACACGTTCGAGACCATGTGCGGCCGCGACTCGTTCCGCCTGCAGGAGCCCATCGAGGAGAATCTGACGCTCAACGGGCGCGTATTCCGGGACAACGACCGCGAAGAGCCCTGCCCGGGCCTGGACCTGAGTCTGAAAATGTACACCCGCGACGGCGGCGCCCTCGACGCGCAGACGCGCACCGACGCGCAAGGACGCTTCGCCTTTGTCTCTGCCGTAGACTTCACGGGCGACTGGATCGCGCAGTTCTACACGACGGACGCCGACGGCCGGAAGCAGTGGAGCCGCATCGCCCTGGACCGCTGGTTTGAGCCGGAGCAGCGGCGGCTCGACCCGCGCGAGACGGAGGTGCGCCCTCCCCTTGCGCCGGCGGCCCCGGCCGACGTCGCGGCCGAACGGCCGGACACCTTCGCCTGGCGCGACACCATCCCACGCTACGTGGCCAGCGAGCTGCACGAGGCCGTCGTCACCCACCGGAACCGCTACCGCGGATTCACGGGCAACCGCTACACCTGGAACGGCGGCGAGGAGGCGGGCATGCGGCAGTGCGACATCTTCTACGACATCACCCGCGCCGTGGAGCGCTGCAAGGATGCCGGGCACAATCCGGGCTACATCATGGACTTTCTGGCCTATCTGGACAACAACGCCAGCGTGGACCGCAACTTCGACCCTGCGGCCGACGCGCCGGACCGCAGCATCGACGTGGGCGTGGACTACGGCCCGACGCGCCAGGAACAGACAGCCGCCGAGATGGAACTGGACCAGACGGAGCGGAACGAGTCCGACCGCCTGCTCTACCGCAACCGCCCGGCCACGATCTACGTGAACAACGAGACGCCGAAACTCGACGTGGGCACGCTGCTGGCCGAGGAAGTGAAGTCCGTAGCCGTGGCGCGCCGCGGGGCCCGGAGCAGCCACATCACCGGCAGCCCGGGCGGAGCCGCCGACGGCGGGACGTGGAGCGTCTATATTTATGAGGACCCGGACTATTACCGCTTCCGCGGACAGAAGGGCGTGGAGCGCCGCCACGTGGAGGGCTACAGCCGGCCCCGCGCCTTCTACAGCCCGAGCTACCGCGGACTGGACGAACCGGAAGCCTGGGACGTGCGCCGCACGCTCTTCTGGGAACCTGACGTGCAGACCGACGCGTCGGGCCGCGCCTCGGCCGTGTTCTTCACCAACGCCCGCGGGCGGGTGACGCTGCGCGTGTCGGCCCACGGCGTGACGCCGGACGGCCGCTTTGTGGACTACGAGCGGTGAGCCGACCTGCCGGCCGCATACGCCGATGGCCCGCCCCGGATTAGTCTCCGGAGCGGGCCATCGCATTTCTTTCGGGCGCCGCGTTCACTCGGCTGCCGGCGGAGCAAGCAGGGCGCGGCGGCGGGCATCGTCGCACACGATGCGCAGGGCCTCCTCCAAATCCTTGTCCTCCCGCAGGTCGTACTCGGCCTGCCCGGCCTGGTAGTAATAGTTCAGGACGATGGAGCGCTCCACGAGCTGGCGTATCTCCTTCTCCCAGCGCGTGAAGTCGAAGTCCTCGTTGTGGATGAGCTTGGCCTCGAGGGCGTCGAACTCGGCCTTGGCCTCCTCGGCATAGCCCTCGCCGGCTGCCACGTGGCGCAGCAAGTCGAGCACGCTGCGGCTCTGGCGGTCGTAGGTGAACTTGTGGTCCTTCAGGTACTGCCGGAAGGCGGCGTACTCCGCATCGGTGAGGCGGAACGCGGCGGGCGGGGCTATGGTGTCGTGGGCATTGCGGTAGTCCACGCTATAGTCCAGCAGCTGGTCCGACAGGGCCAGATAGGTGATGAGCGTGGGCAGACTGTCGAGCGTCACTTCCACGTCGGGCGTGATGCCGCCGCCGTCGCGCACGGTGCGGCCGGCCGCCGTCTTGAAGGCTTTCGAGAGGCTGTCGGGCAGGTGCTGCGGCACGCCGTCCTTGAACGTATAGGCCTGCACGCAGCGGCCGCTAGGGATGTAGTACTTGCTGGTGGTGAGCTTCAGGATTCCGCCGTAAGGGAGCTGGCGCGTTTCCTGTACGAGCCCCTTCCCGTAGGTGCGGCGCCCGACGATGACGGCCCGGTCGTAGTCCTGAAGCGCACCGGCCGTGATTTCCGCGGCCGAGGCCGTGCCGAAGTCCACGAGGACCACAAGGGGGATTTCCGTGTCGAGCGGCTCGGACTTTGTCTTGAACGTGGTGTTGCGCTCGGCGATTTTGCCGCGCGTGCTGAGCACTTCCTTCCCGCGGGGCAGGAAGAGGTTGACCACGTCGACGGCCTGATCCATGAGTCCGCCGGGATTGCCGCGTAGGTCGAGCACGAGGCGGCGCGCCCCCTGCTGCTTGAGTTCGACGACAGCGCGCCTGACGTCGCGGGCGGTATTCTCGGTGTAGCCGTTCAGCTGCACGTAGCCCACACTGTCCGAAAGGACCTTGCTGAGGACCACGCTGGGCAGCTCAACGGTGCGCCGCGTGAGCTTGAACGTCATGGGCTTTTCGCGGCCGGGGCGGCGGACGCGCACCTCAAACTGCGTGCCGGGCTGCCCGCGCAGGGCTTCACTCACGCTGCTGGAAAAGTCGGAAGGGTCGTCGGCCGTACACGTGCCGGTGTCCTTCCCGTCGATGGAGAGAATGACATCGCCGCGACGAAGGCCGGCCTCGGCGGCGGGCATGCCGGCGTAGGGCTCGTTGATGATGCAGCGGGCCAGGTCCTTGCGGTAGGAGATGACGGCGCCGATGCCGGCATACTTGCCCGTGGTGAGCTGCTTGAGCTCGCCGGTATCGTCCTCGGGGTAGTACACGGTATAAGGGTCTATCTGGTCGAGCATGTAGAGCACGGCATTCTCTACGTTCTTCTTGGCATCGAGCGTGTCGACATAAAAGAGGTCGAGCAGTTTGTAAATGCTGTTGAAAATGTCGAGCTGCTTGGCCGTCTCGAAGTTGTGGCGGCTCTGCTGCGCGGCCGCCGGAATGCAAAGGGCGGCGGCACAGAGCAGGGTAAGGATTTTTTTCATCTTGAAAGGGTTTGTCGTTTGGTCCGCCTCGGGGCGGGCGGCTTGGGGGATACGGGATGGACGCCGGGCGGTCAGCCGACGCGGCGGCGCACGCCGGTCCAGACTTCGGGCGCCAGGTCCGTGCCGACCGTCTGGATGACGGCACCTGCCAGCACGCCGCCTGCCCGCAGGCATTCGGCCAAGGGGCGGCCCTGGTAATAGGCATAGAGGAATCCGGCGGAGAAGTAATCGCCCGCGCCGGTCGTGTCGACCACGCACGCCACGTCCTCGGCCGCCACGGCGGCGCGCTCCGTGCCGCGGGCCGCCAAGGCGCCGGCGGCACCAGTCTTGACGACGACCACAGGACAGAGGGCCGACAAGGTCTCGAGCGCGGCGACCGGCTCCTGTCCGGTGTAGGCGCGGGCCTCCTCCTCGTTGGCGAAGATGATGTCCGCCTGCCGGAACAGGGCGGCAAAGAAATCGCGGTCGGACTCGACGATGTTGTAGCTGGCCAGGTCGAGGCACACCGTGAGCCCGGCCTTCCGGGCAGTGCGGACGATGCTGGAAATGAGCTCGTGGTCCTGCACAAGGTAGCCCTCCAGATAGAGGCAATCGTAGCCGACGAACCAGTCCGGGGCGACGTCGGCGGCTGAGAGGCGGGCCGCCGCGCCCAGATAGGTTGCAAAGGTGCGCTGCCCGTCGGGGGTGATGAAAGTGGAAGCCACGCCCGTGGGGAGCGAATCGGGAAGCAGGCGGGTGCGCACGCCCAAGCCGGCAAAACGCTCGGCGAAGAAACGGCCATGGGCGTCGGCGGAAACCTTTCCCACCAAGCCGGCCGAAGCGCCGAGCAGGGATAGCGCCTTCACCGTGTTACAGGCGGAACCGCCCGTGGCCAACCGGGAGGGACAGGCGGACATGCGCCGCGAAATATCCATGAACTGCTCGATTTCAATAAGTTGCATGGCCCCCTTGGCCAAGTACAGTTCCTGAAGAACGGCGTCGCCGGAGACCTGATAGAGCGCGTCGACCAGCGCGTTTCCGATACCTATAAAATGGACCATAGATTTTTTTTGAGATTTTTTCCTGCAAAGATATTGCTAATTTCAAAATTAACCATTACTTTTGCAGTGCAATTCGGCAGCACGGGTGAAAGTTTTCACAGGAACTGCTTCAGTAGCTCAGTTGGTTAGAGCACCTGACTGTTAATCAGGGGGTCGTTGGTTCAAGCCCATCCTGAA
>CALUIN010000016.1 GCA_944320745.1 uncultured Alloprevotella sp.
AGAGCCGGGGTCGAACCGGCACGGGTTTCCCCACTGGTGTTTGAGACCAGCGCGTCTACCGATTCCGCCATCTGGGCATGTGCATTTTCGCCGTTCCGGTGAAACGCAGTGCAAAGGTAAGCGTTTTTTATTAACGGACAAAAAAATGTATTGGATTTTCCTTGTTTTTTTGTTCCTTATCCTTTTTTGATAAGGCGAGAGCAGAAATATTCATTATATTTGCCCTTGCAAAGAACGACCAAATACTTGACGTCATGAGAAAACACAGCGATTATTGCATTATCCTTGCAGGTGGGGTGGGGCGTCGCCTTTGGCCCTGTAGCCGTCAGGAATTGCCCAAGCAGTTTTTGGATTTTTTCGGCACAGGTCGGACATTGCTCCAGCAGACGTTCGACCGCTTCGCCCGCTTCATAGCCCCCGATCATATCCTCGTATCTACCTATCAGGGGTATGCGGATGTCGTGCGTGAGCAGTTGCCAGGTTTGCCCGCCGAGAATGTCCTGGCTGAGCCGGTCCAGCTCTCCACAGCGCCGGCTACGGCGTGGGCCTCTTATCATATTTCCATGCGCGACCCCGAAGCCAATGTGGTAGTGACTCCTTCGGACCAGCACATTGTGGACGAGGGGCGCTTCGTGAAGCAGCTTGACGAAGCGTTCGATTATGTGGAGGCGCACGACGAGTTCCTGGCCATCGGTGTCAAACCCACCGTCCCCAACACGGCCTACGGCTATATCCAGGTGGGCGAGGAATGCGACAGCAACGGGCTCTACAAGGTCCAGTCCTTCAGCGAGAAGCCGGCGATGGAGTATGCCCGGCTCTTCGTCGAGAGCGGCGAGTTCCTGTGGAACACCGGCCTATTCCTGTGGCGAACGTCCACGATGATGGCCCTCTTGCGTGAGATCACGCCCGTCGCTGCCCAGCGCATCGAGTCCGCCGGCGGCAATCTGACGGCCGCGCAGGAGGTGATGCTTGTGCGGGAGTATTATCCCTCTACGCTCCACCGGTCCATTGATCTCGTCATTCTGGACAAGTGCAATAACGTCTGTGTGAAGACTTGCGACTTCGGCTGGGCCGACATCGGCTGCTGGCCCGAGATCTACGATGTCGCCCCGAAGGACGCCGACGGCAACGCCGTGCTCCCGCCGTCCAAGGCGCTGCTCTCAGGCTGTCGCGAAAACGTCATCAGCGTGCCAGCCGGGACGGCCGCCGTCGTCAAGGATCTTGAGGGCTACCTGGTCGCACTCCACGGAAACGTACTCGTGGTTTGCCCCAACGACGACCCCACGCTGGTACGGCGTATGGTGAACGAGGCACAGGTGCGCCTGGGCGACGAATTTGTCTGATGCGGCCACTGCGTCGGCAGGCATCCGCTTTTCCCGGCCCGGACCGGCCCGCGCGCTGATTGGCGCGCGGGCCGGTTTCTGTTTTCACCTTATTTTCGTAACTTTGCACCCACAATTTATCCTATATGAGAGCGCAACTGACAATACTCAAGGTCGGAGGCAAGATAGTGGAAAACGAAGGCACGCTTTCCGCGCTGGTCCGTTCGTTTTCGGCCCTGTCCGGCCCGCGCCTGCTGGTGCATGGCGGCGGCCGCACTGCCACGGACGTGGCCGCGCGGCTCGGCTTGCAGACGGTGATGGTCGAAGGCCGCCGGGTGACCGATGCCGACATGCTCCGCGTCGTGACGATGGTCTACGGCGGACTGGTCAATAAGCAAATCGTGGCGCGGCTCGCGGCCTGCGGCGTCCCCGCGCTGGGCCTGACCGGGGCAGACATGGACGTGATCCGTTCGCACCGGCGCACCGGCACGGCCGTGGACTACGGCTTTGTGGGCGACGTGGACCGCGTGGACGGCGAGCGGCTGGCGCAGCTGCTGCAGGCCGGCGTAGTCCCCGTGATGGCCCCCTTGACACACGACGGCGCCGGACAGTTGCTCAACACCAACGCCGACACCATCGCCGCCGAGGTGGCCCGGGCTTTGGCCTCGCGCTACGAGGTGACGCTCATCTACTGCTTCGAACACGCCGGCGTCCTGCGCAGACCGGACGATGAGGCCAGTCTCATCCCCGACATGGATCGCGCCGCCTTCGAAGCGCTCAAGGCCGACGGCACCGTCTCCGGCGGCATGATACCCAAGTTGGAAAACTGTTTTGCCGCCGTCCAGGCCGGGGTGGCGCGCGTCCTCATTTCGCGCGCCGACTCCTGGGACACCGGACGGGGCACATGGATTCACGTATAGCCCATGAACGCATCAGACTTTGAAATCATGGCTCCGGCTGGCTCGCGCGAATCCCTGGCCGCGGCCCTCGAGGCCGGTGCCGGGTCCGTGTACTTCGGCATCGAGTCGCTCAATATGCGCGCCCGCTCCGCCAGTCATTTCACCGTCGACGACCTGCGCGACATCGCCGCCACCTGTGCCGACCGCGGCGTGCGGGCTTACCTCACGGTCAACACCATTATATACGACGAGGATATGGACCTCATGCGCCGCATCTGCGACGCGGCCCGCGCGGCCGGCATCTCCGCCATCATCGCCTCAGACGTTTCCGTGCTGGACTACTGCTGCCGGATCGGCCAGGAGGTCCATCTTTCCACCCAGCTCAACATTTCCAACACCGAGGCCCTCCGCTTCTATTCCCGCTACGCCGACGTGGCCGTCCTGGCCCGTGAGCTCAATCTCGACCAGGTCCGCCACATCTACGACTTTATCCACCGGGAGCACGTGTGCGGACCGTCTGGCCGGCCGCTGCGCATTGAAATGTTTTGCCATGGCGCGCTCTGCATGGCCGTGAGCGGAAAGTGCTATCTCTCTCTCGACAATCTGGGCCATTCCGCCAACCGCGGCGAGTGCATGCAGGTATGCCGCCGCGGCTACACCGTGCGCGACCGCGAGACGGGCCTGGAGCTCGACGTCGACAACCAGTACATCATGAGCCCCAAGGACCTGAAGACCATCGGCTTCCTGGATCGCATGATGGAGGCCGGCGTGCGCGTGTTCAAGATCGAAGGCCGCGCCCGCAGCGCCGAGTACGTCTACACCGTGGTGCGCTGCTACCGCGAAGCCGTCGCCGCCGTCTGCGACGGCAGCTTCACCCCCGAGCGTGTGGCACAGTGGGACGAGCGGCTGGCCACGGTCTTCAACCGCGGCTTCTGGGACGGCTACTATTTGGGTCAGCGCCTCGGCGAATGGAGCGCCAAGTACGGCTCCAGCGCCACGGAGAAGAAAGTCTATGCCGGCAAGGGCACGAAGTATTATGCCCGCCTCGGCGTCGGCGAGTTCCGGCTTGAGGCCGCCGACATTCGCGTGGGCGACCGTCTGCTCGTCATCGGTCCCACCACCGGCGCGCTCTATTTCGATGCCGCCGATCTCCATCTGGACAGCGGCCCGGTGAGCGAGGCGTGCAAGGGGCAGACCGTCTCCATCCCCGTACCCGGGAAAATCCGTCCTTCGGACAAACTTTATAAACTCGTGAAAGCCTGAACCGGCCGCCCCGCACCCGGAACGGCTTCTCCGACAAACGCGACGAAAATGAACCTGCTTTTCGACTTTGGCGGCGTGCTGGTGGATCTCGATGCCGCGCGCTGCGTCCGGGCTTTCGATGCCATCGGCTTTGATGTCCGCCCCTTTCTCGGCACCTATGCCCAGACCGGCCTGCTCTCCCGCTTGGAGCGTGGCGAACTTTCTGTCCAGCAGTTTTGCGACGAGCTGCGCCGCGTGAGCGGCCATGCCGCCCTAACGGACGCTCAGATCGTCCATGCCTGGCAGCAGTACCTGGTCGGCGTGCCGGCCGAGCGGCTCGACATGCTGCTCCGCGTGGCCCGTCACTATCCGCTCTACGTGTTGAGCAATACGAACCCCATCCACTGGGACATGGCCGTCAACGGCTACTTCCGCTACCGCGGCCATCAGTTCTCCGATTTCTTCCGCGGCGCCTTCCTCTCCTACGAGCTGGGATGCGAGAAACCCTCGCCCGCCATATATCGCGCCGTGCAGGAGGGCATTGGCTGTCCGCCGGGCGACATCCTCTTCTTTGATGACTGCGAGGAAAACTGCGAAGGCGCCCGCCGCAGCGGTTTCCAGGCCCGGCTGGCCCCTGCCGGCGGCGTCTGGCTCGACTACTTTACGGCCGACGGCGTCTACCGCCCCTGAGCGCCACCGCTGCCGGCCTCTTTCCCCATCCACCGTTCCTCCATGACCGATTTCGAAATCTACCGCTTCACGTCCCGCCCGGCCGCGCCCGCCGTTGCCACGGTCGGATTCTTCGACGGCGTACACCTGGGCCATCAGTACCTGTTCCGCCAAGTGCGCGCCCTGGCCGCCGATCAAGGGTACGCCGCGCTGGCTGTCACCTTCGACCGCCATCCGCGCCAGGTGCTCTCCGCCGACTACCGGCCCAAACTGCTGACCACGCTCCCCGAGAAGCTCGACCTGCTGGCCGCCAGCGGACTCGATGCCTGCGCCGTGCTCCGTTTTACGCCTGCCATGGCCGCGCTCACGTCCGGCGCCTTCATGTCGCGCTATCTGGTCGGCGCGTTCGGCGCGCGGAGTCTCGTCGTCGGCTACGACCACCACTTCGGTAGCGACACCGGCGCCACGCTGGCGGACTATCAGGCCGAAGGCCGGGCGCAAGGTCTCGAAGTCGTGCCCGCCCCCGCCTTCAGCACCGCCGAGTTCACCGTCAGTTCGTCGACGGTCCGCCGCCTGCTCGAAGGCGGCAACGTGGAGCGTGCCACGCAGTGTCTGGGCCGTCCCTATGCCCTGGCCGGGACTGTCGTCGAGGGCCGCCACTTGGGGCGCGACATCGGTTTCCCCACGGCCAACCTCCGCCCTTCTGACCCCGGCAAGCTCGTCCCCGGGCGCGGCGTCTATGCCGTCGAGGCCACGGTGGACGGCCACACCTACGGCGCCATGCTCAACATCGGCTGGCGCCCCACGCTTGCCGACGGGCGCGGCCCTACCATCGAAGCACACCTGTTCGGCTTCTCCGGCGACCTCTATGGCCGCGGACTCACCCTCCGCTTCTTTCATCGCTTGCGCGACGAGCAGCGGTTCGACTCCCTCGAATCCCTCCAGGCCCAGCTCCGGACCGATGCCGCCCGTTGCCGCCGGCTCTTAGGCCTGTAACTCTCCACCCGCAGTCCGTATGAAAAAGTCCCTGCTCATCCTCCTCTTCTACATCCTTTCGCAGTTCGTCGCCCTGAACCTCGCCCGCGTGGCCGGCGCGGTGGCGGGCGGCGGCGCGCAGCCCTCTCCCGCGGTGCAGGGAGCGTCGCTCCTGGTGTCCAGCCTCTTGCTCCTGCTCCTGCTATGGGCGCTCCGCCTGGTGCGTTTCCGGCCGCAGGGCCGCGGGCGCGTCCGTTCGCGCTGGGCCGCCGGGCTGGCCATGCCCGCCGTGCTCCTGCTGTGCCTGGGACTGAGCCTGCTCTTCAAGCCCCTGTCGCTCGACGACGGCGGACAGATGGCCCTCTTCGACGCCATGAAGGGCAACGTCCTATGCCTGCTGCTACTCTGCGTGGTCGGTCCGCTGACGGAGGAAATGGTGTTCCGCGAAGGCCTTCTGCGCCACCTTTCCGCCGCCGGTCTGCCGCCCCTCCTGGCCGCCGCCGTCTCGGCGGGCGTTTTTGCCCTGGTCCACGGCAACCTGGCCCAGGCGTTCCCTGCCGCCGTCCTCGGTTTCGTCCTGGGACTGCTCTATCTCCGCACGGCCGACGTCCGCCTCTGTTTCCCCGCCCATGCGCTCAACAACACCCTGGCCGTCCTTTTCCTCTACTTTCCCGGAGCGGAGGCCGCGTTGCTTCCTGACGGTCTGGGGCGGACGTTGGCAGTGGGCGCCGCGTGGACCGTTGCCGGCGCAGGGATGCTCGTCCTGGCCTGGCCCCACCTGCGCCTCGTAGCGTCGTCGGCGGCGGGCCGCAAACCGGAATCCGTCGGCAAGGCGGCAAAATCCTAAAGCCCTTATCCCATGAAAATAGGAAACATCGACTTGGGCAGCCGCCCGGTGCTGCTCGCCCCCATGGAGGATGTGACCGACCGCGCCTTCCGTCTGCTCTGCCGCCGGATGGGGGCCTCGATGGTCTATTCAGAGTTTGTGGCCGCCGACGCCCTGGTGCGGATGGTCAACAAGAGTCTGGCGAAGCTCGCCGTCTGCGACGAGGAGCGCCCCGTGGCCATACAGATCTACGGCAAGGACCCCGTCGCCGTGCGCGATGCCGCGCAGATAGTCGTGGAGCGCGCGCACCCCGACGTGCTCGACCTCAACTTCGGCTGCCCGGTGAAGAAGGTGGCGGGAAAAGGCGCCGGCGCCGGACTGCTGCGCAACGTGCCCCTGATGCTCGAGATAGCCCGCGCCGTGGCCGACGCGGTGCCCGTCCCCGTGACGGCCAAGACGCGCCTGGGCTGGGACGCCGACCATCAGGACATCGTCGCCCTGGCCGAGCAGTTGCAGGACTGCGGCATACAGGCGCTCACCATCCACGGCCGCACGCGCGCGCAGATGTACACCGGGACTGCCGACTGGACCCTCATCGGCGCTGTGAAGCGCAACCCGCGCATGCGCATCCCCATTATTGGCAACGGCGACCTCACCACGGGAGCCGACGCCGTGCGCGCTTTCCGCGAGTATGGCGTCGACGCCGTCATGGTGGGGCGCGCCACGTTCGGCCGGCCCTGGGTGTTCAAGGAAATGCGCGACGCGCTCGACGGGACGGACTACGACGTGGCCGGCGTCGTGGAAAGCAACAGCCCGCTCCTCTCGCCGGACTGGCAGCTCGACGTCCTCAAGGAGCAGGTGCGTCAAAGCGTGGCCAACGCCGGCGAGTACGGCGGCATCCTTCACGTGCGCCGCCACCTGGCCGCCACGCCCCTCTTCAAGGGCCTGCCCGACTTTCGCGCTACGCGCGTGGCCATGCTCCGTGCCACGACGCTCGACGAACTCTTTGCCATCATGGAGTCCGTGCGGCCGATCGTGCAGGCCCATGCCGCCTGCGGCGCGGCTGCTGCGCCGCAGGCCTGCTGAGCGCGCCACGCCCCTTAGGCGCGTAAAAACCGGGCTTAGCCCCGTCGCGACGGGGCTAAGCCCGGTTTTCCGTTGGCCCCGCCGGGAGGACGGCGGGGCCGCCTTCGTTTGGCTGACAGTAGTTTTTTTCGTAACTTTACCCCCATACTACGACTTACACGTCAAACCCAAATAGCAGAACACATGACAGCGACACTCCTCATTCTCCTTGCAGCGGCCGTGCTCTTCGTCACGGGCCGCATCCGTTCGGACCTGGTGGCCGTGTGCGCCGCGCTGGCGCTGGTGCTCTCCGGCGTGCTCACGCCGGAGGAGGCTCTCTCGGGCTTTTCCAATCCGTTGGTCATCATGATGGTAGGCCTCTTCGTGGTGGGCGGCGGCATCTTCTCGACCGGCCTGGCCAAGATGGCCGGCAGCCGCATCCTGGGCTTGGCCGGCCGGAGCGAGACCCGCCTCTTCGTCCTCCTGATGCTCGCTACGGCGGCCGTGGGCGCCTTCGTGAGCAACACGGGGACGGTGGCCCTGATGCTGCCCATCGTGGTCAGCATGGCCCGCGCGGCCGGCCTGTCGTCGGCCCGCTTCCTCATGCCCCTGGCCTTCGCGGGGAGCATGGGCGGCATGCTGACGCTTATCGGAACGCCGCCCAACCTCATCGTGCGCGACGCGCTGACCCATGCTGGCTACGAGCCGCTCGGCTTCTTCTCCTTCACGCCCGTGGGGCTGGTGTGCATTGCCGTCGGCGTGCTGGTGCTCATACCCCTGTCGCGCCGCTTCCTGCGCGGCCACGGACAGGAGACCGCCGGCAGCGCGGGCAAGTCGTTGGAGCAGCTGGCCGCCGAGTATCAGCTGATGGAGAGCCTGGCGCCCTGGCGCGTGACGGAAGGCTCGCCGCTCGCAGGGCACACGGTGCGCGGCCTCGACGTGTATGGCCGCTACGGCATCACGGTGCTCGAAGTGAGGCGCGTGAGGCAGGAGCGCGGCCAGTTGCTCAAGCGCGTGGAGCAGTTTGCCGCGGCGGATGTGGAGCTGGCCGTGGGCGACGTGCTCTACCTGAGCGGGCCGGAGGAGCGCCTGGAGCGCTTCGCGGCGGACTACGCCCTGGAGAGCGGACCGAGCGGCAGCGGCGGACGGCTGCGCTTCTATGAAGTGGGGATGGCGGAAATCCTGCTTCTGCCCACCTCCGTCCTGGCCGGCCGCACGGTGCAGGAGGCGGAGTTCCGCGCGCGCTACGGCGTGAACGTGCTCGGCGTGCGCCGCCGCGGGGAGTATCTGCTGGAAAACATAAAGGACATCCGCCTGCACGCCTCGGACGTGGTGCTCGTGCAGGGCACGTGGGAGCGCATCGGCCTCTTGGCGGGCGAGGACGACAAGTGGGTGGTCATGGGCCAGCCCCTGGAGCAGGCGCGCCGCGTGACGCTGGACTACAAGGCGCCCGTCGCGGCCTTCATCATGCTGCTCATGGTGCTGGCCATGGCCGTCGACAGCATTCCCGTGGCGCCTGTGACGGCCGTCATGACGGCGGCGGTGCTCATGGTGTTCACGGGCTGCCTGCGCAACGTGGAGGAGGCCTATAAGTCCATCAACTGGGAGAGCATCGTCCTCTTCGGCGCCATGCTCCCCATGTCCACGGCGCTGGAAAAGACCGGCGCGTCCGAACTCATCTCCCATTCGCTGGTGGGCGCCTTCGGCGGCTACGGCCCCTACGTGCTGCTGGCGGCGATCTATGTGGCTACGTCGCTGCTCACGTTCTTCATCTCGAACACCGTGACGGCCGTGCTCATGGCGCCTATCGCTCTGTCCGCCGCGACGGCGCAGGGCTGGAGCGCCGTGCCCTTCCTGATGGCCGTCACCGTGGCGGCGAGCATGTGCTTCGCCTCGCCCTTCTCCACGCCGCCTAATGCGCTGGTGATGGCGGCCGGCGGCTACCGGCCGATGGACTACGTGAAGGTGGGACTGCCCTTGCAGCTGGCTCTGGCCGTAGTCATGGTGCTGGTCCTGCCGCTGCTTTTCCCTTTTTGAAAGCCGGAAAAAAACGCTTCGCTCTTATTGTGGCGAAGCGGAAAACAGTTCCCGAAGCACGGCCAGCGACTTCAGCTCGGGGAAGTCCGGGATGTGGAGCCGGTAGTAGGCGTTGATCTGTTCGAGCAGGCGGCTGCGCTCCGTGCCCGAAAAGCGGAACAGATGCATCGTGCCGTAGTCCATGCGCATGAGCAGGGGCAGCCGCGCGGCGTCCTCCGGGGCGACGAAGTGGGCGTGGGGCGGACGGTCGGGCACGAAGCTCCCCGCCTCCAGGTCGAAGTAGTAGCCCGCCCGGGCTGTGGGCAGGTTGGGCTCGAAGCCGAGGAAATGGGCCAGGCGAAGGAGAAACACGAGGTGGAAATTGGCAAAGGAGCCGCGGCACGTGTCCAGCCACTCCACCGAGCGGTAGATGTATGCGAAAAGGCCGGGGGAGGGGTCTTCGCCGCGCGTGGCGTGGTAGAGGAACTCGGAGAGGAAGAGCGCGATGGCCGCCTTGTGCGGATGGAACGGGATGGAGACAAGCGGCGTAGCGGTCTGGACGGCGCGGGGGTGCCGCAGCCCGCCTGCCGCGCGTTGGTTCCACTCCAGCTCGAGCAGAGCCATGGGTTGGAAAAGCATGTGGCGCACGGCCGCCCTGGGCGAACGGGAGATGCGCACCATGAAGGCCACGCTGCCCGCCTGTTCCGTCAGGACGTGGCAGATGATTTGCGCGTCATTATATTTAATGGTGTGGAGCACAATGCCCCGCGACTTGACAAACATGCACTGCGGCTTTTCGGGCGCTGCCGGAGGCGGAGCGCGCGGCGGGCGGCGCCCGTCAGAAACCTATTTTCTTTAACCAGGGAAATACGAACTCGTTCTTGTAGTAGTGGTTGGCGCCGTCCACGTTGACCAGCCGGTAGTACGTGTCCCGGTCCAGCCCCTCGGGCAGCGCGGACAGGTTCTGCCGCGACTGCGGGTCGGCAAACTTGGCGTAGTGGTGCACCTCCACCGCGTCGGGATGCCCGCTCAGCCGGTAGGCGGCCCGCACCAGGTCCAAGTCGCGGTCCAGTCCGCCCTCGGTGAGGATGAGCGGACGCGGCGCCAGGCAGGCCACGAGGTCGGGGAAGTTGAAGTACTTCCAGAAGTTCGGAATCAGATGCCGGATGGAGTTCGGGAACGGACGGTAGCCGTTGGCCGAGGGCCGGGTCATGACGCAGGCGCGCTCCTGAGTCTGGCAAAGGAAGTCGTTGTAGACAAAGCCGTAGATGGACTTGTCCAGCACGCCGAGCACCATGAGCGGCTCTGTCCCTAAGGAGAAGCCGCTGACGAGAATCCTGTCGGCCCGTATGCCCTTGTCCTGCTTCATCCAGTCGAGGACCTGCATGTCCAGGTAGGACGTGTAGCCCAGGTAGCTCCAGCCCACCTCCAGCAACATGCGCGACACGACGTCGTAGTCATAGCTCCGTCCGTGGGTGTACTTCTCCAGGTCGGACGACTCGCCGGCGGCGGGATTGTCCACGGCGACGGCGACGTAGCCCTTGAGGGCGAAGTTCTTGGCCATGCTTACCCGTTCGGAGCGGTAGTCATCGTTCAGTTTCTCCGTCTCGCCCGGCTCGCCGGCCAGGCCTTCCTTGCTCATGCCCGAGCCGGGAATGCAGAGCACGGCCGGGCGCGGCGTGTCTGCCTGGTTGGGGCGGAGGACGAGGAAGGTGCAGACGGCCTCAGGCAGGGGGTAGAACTCCCACTTTTCCAGCGTGTATCCCTCCCTCGGCTCTCGGGAGACGCACACGGGGGCTTTCTCGGGCCGATAGTCGGGGAAGCACATCAGTTCCTTCATGGCTTTGGCGACATTGTCCTGCCAGCGGCGGAACTCTTTCGGCGTGAAGTCCGGGCGGAAGGCCAGGGCGGGGCGGGTGTTCTTGATGAGCTGGTGCGCGATGGCGTAGGAGCTGGAGAAGCGCCCGTCGCTGCGGGAGCTTTGGATGACGGCGTGCTGCCCGGGATTCCAGACGGACTGAGCGCTAAGTCCCGTCAGCGACAGCAGCGTATAGCATAACAGGATAGATCTCTTCATAGATAAGGTGTCGGAATAATGAGGTAAGTAAAACAACCGGGCGGCCGCATCTGGCGGGGAAGTGGCGCGCGGCCGCCGCGGGCCTTGCAAGGCAAAAGTACATATATTTTAATGAACAGCGCGCTTTTCCTTCAGAAATGATGAAGCAAGAGGGATAAGAGGAAGCGCCGCGCGGCGGCCGGGCGGCGCGCGCGTCCCGGCCATCCCGTCGCAGCAAGCGGCCCCAAAAGCGGTTCACGGCAGCTGGGTAGGACCTGCGAAAGCCAAAATATCAGGCAAAGGCCTACTTTTTTTGAAAAAAAACCGGATTTGTTTGGCCGGTAAAAGATATTGTACTACTTTTGCACTCGCATTTGAGTTCGCCGCGAGGTGAGAACGAATGCCAAATGTAAGGTAAGGCCCATTCGTCTATCGGTTAGGACGTGAGATTTTCATTCTCAAAAGAGCAGTTCGATTCTGCTATGGGCTACTCAAAATTAATAACGGAATATCTAAAATGGCAAACCACAAATCATCTGTAAAAAGAATTCGTCAGACGGCGACGCGCAGACTGCACAACAGATATTACGCCAAAACCATGCGTAACGCAGTTCGTAAGCTCCGTGCTACAACTGACAAAGCGGCTGCCGTTGAACTTCTGCCGAAGGTGCAGAAGATGCTGGACAAGCTTGCTAAAAAGAACATCATCCATAAGAACAAGGCAGCCAACCTGAAGTCGAGCATTGCGCTCCACGTAAACAAGCTGTCGTAATTCTGGCAGGATAGGACTAAACGAAACGAAAGAAGCCGGCTCCGCTCATCGCGAAGCCGGCTTCTTTCGTTCCTACGGCCGCGAAGTTTAGCGACGGTAAGACGCAACGGTTAAAAATTTATATTTATCTTTGCCTGGAAAAACGTAAGCGGCACCGCCTGCGGGGAGACTCTGTCTGCCGGCTTGCCGTCGCGGGGCGGGCAGGCTGCCCCACTGACCCACAAGTATATAGAATTATTAATGGAAGAATTTGAACTTATCGCCAAGACATTCCAAGGATTGGAAGAGGTCTTGGCCCGGGAACTGACAGAACTCGGAGCGCACAACGTGCAGGCTGGCCGCCGTATGGTGTCCTTCACGGGTGACCAGGAAATGATGTACCGTGCGAATTTCTGCTTGCGCACGGCCGTCCGCATCCTCAAGCCTATCAAACATTTCGAGGCCAAGGACGCCGATGCTGTCTACGCCGCGGTCCGCAGCATAGACTGGAGTTCCTATCTGGACCTGGATACGACGTTTTCCGTCGACTCCGTGGTCTATTCGGAGGAGTTCCGTCACTCCAAGTTCGTTGCCTACAAGGTGAAGGACGCCATCGTGGACTATTTCCGCGAGACGACGGGCCGTCGCCCCAACATCAGTATCACGAACCCCGACATCAAGCTCAACATGCACATCGCCGAGGACCGTTGCACGTTGTCGCTTGACGCTTCGGGCGAAAGCCTTCACCTGCGCGGCTATCGTACGGCCTCGGTCGAGGCGCCTATCAACGAAGTCCTGGCCGCGGGGATGCTGAAACTCGCCGGCTGGGACGGCAGCTCGGATTTCGTGGACCCTTTCTGCGGATCCGGTACGCTGCTGGTCGAGGCTGCGCTCATGGCCCGCAACATTTATCCCGGCGTGTTCCGCAAGGCTTTCGGTTTCGAGAAATGGAAAGACTTCGACCGCGACCTGCTGGACCGTATTTATAACGATGATTCGGCCGAACGCGAGTTCCATCATAAGATCTACGGTTACGACTTGAACCTCCGTGCCGTCGAGGCCGCGCTGGCAAACGCCAAGAGCGCCGGCGTGGCGGATTGCATCGAGGTGGCGCAGCGCGACATCAAGAACTTCAAGCAGCCGGAGGAGAAAACGCTCATGGTGACAAATCCGCCCTACGGCGAGCGCCTCGTCACGCCCGACCTGCTCGGCCTCTACCGCACCCTGGGCGAGCGCCTCAAGCACTCTTTCACCGGCAACGACGCGTGGGTGATCAGCTCCCGGCCGGAGTGCTTCGACGAGATCGGGCTTAAGCCCAGCGTGAGCCTGCCGCTTTA
Source organism: uncultured Alloprevotella sp. (assembly GCA_944320745.1). GTDB lineage: Bacteria > Bacteroidota > Bacteroidia > Bacteroidales > Bacteroidaceae > Alloprevotella. The sequence continues at coordinate 13,159 of CALUIN010000016.1, forward strand.
CAACGGCGCGCTGGAGTGCGAGTTTAGGAAATATCAGTTGTTCTCGGGCCGTTTCGACGAATTTCGCGCCGGCGGCGGTACGGTGAAGACCGACGAGGAGCGGCGCCGCATGGCCGAGAAGCGGTACACGCGTCGCAATTACCAGGACCGAGGAAACGACGAAGGGCTGAGCGATGACCCTGAATATCTGCTGCTTCGCAACAAACATCGGGAATTTGAGCGGGAATTTGGCCGTCAGTTCCGCCGCGAGGACGACCGCCGCGGAGACCGCCGCGACTTCGGCCGCCGCGAGGATGACCGTCGCGGAGACCGCCGCAGCTTCGGCCGCCGTGAGGACGACCGCCGCGGAGACCGCCGCAGCTTCGGCCGCCGCGAGGATGACCGCCGCGGAGACCGCCGCAGCTTCGGCCGCCGCGAGGACGACCGCCGCGGAGACCGCCGCGACTTCGGCCGCAAACCCTTTGACAGGAAACCAAAAAAGTTTTGAGCATGAAAAGAATAATCTTGGCAGCAGCTGCCCTATTGCTGCTGCCCGCAATGATTATGGCACAGACAAAGAAGAGCTTCACGCTGGACGACCTGATGTGGGGCGGTTCCAATTATTGGAATCTCCAGCCGAAGAGCCTCTTTACCGCTTGGTGGGGAGACAGGCTCGTCGAACTCGGCCCGGACGAAGTGAGGCGCAGCACCGATGAGAAGGGGCGCAGCGTCTATCCGGAAGTGATGTTTACCGCCGAGAGCGTCAACCGTCTCCTGACGGACAGCACGCAGGGCCAGGTGCGCAACCTCGCCTATGCCCGCTTTCCCTACGCCGACCGGTCCGAGGCGTTCCTGCAGACCGGCCGCATCAACCTGCTCTACGACTGGCAGAAAGGCCAAGTAGTCTGGACGCAGCCCCGCACGGCCGGCTCTTCGCATGAAGACTTCTGCTTCGCATCGAAAAGTGTTGCCTTCGTCAAGGACTGGAACCTTTACGTCACGACGGCCGATGGCCGTACGCACCAGGTCTCTACGGACGGCTCGCGCGAACTGGTCTATGGTCAGAGCGTGCACCGCGACGAGTTCGGCATCAGTAAGGGCACCTTCTGGAGCCCGGACGGCAGCCTGTTGGCCTTCTACCGCATGGACCAGTCTATGGTGACGGACTATCCCATGGTAGACATCGCCCACCGCGTGGCCCAGCTTGCCCCCGAGAAGTATCCCATGGCCGGCATGACCAGCCACAAGGTCACCGTCGGCGTGTTCAATCCGGCGACGGACCGCACCGTCTACCTGCAGGCCGGCGACCCGACGGACCGCTACTTTACCAACATCGCCTGGAGTCCGGACAGCAAGACCGTCTATGTCATAGAGTTGCCCCGCACCCAGGATAAGGCCGAACTCGTTGCCTACGACGCCGCCACCGGCGAGCGCCGCGGCGTGCTCTACACCGAGACCAACGAGCGCTACGTAGAGCCCATGCATCCCATCGTATTCCTTCCGTGGGACAGCTCTAAGTTCGTCTACCTGAGCCGCCGCGACGGCTACAATCACATTTACCTCTTCAGCAAGGACGGTAAGGAGCTGGGCCAGCTCACTTCCGGAGCGTTCGAAGTGACCGACATCCTCGGCTTCAACGTAAAGTCCAAGAGCATCATCTACCGTAGCAACGAAGCCTCGCCTATCCGTTACAACAACTACCGTGTCGATGTGAAGACGCGGAAGCGCACGCTGCTCGGCGCGGCCGAGGGCGTCCATTCCGGCGGCTCGCTCTCTGCCTCGGGCGCTTATCTGGTTGACCGCTGGTCCGCTCCGGACAAGTACCGCCGTATCGACCTGCTCTCCACGACCAAATCCACGCTGCGCACGCTCCAGGACGCGCCGTCGCCCTGGACGGACTACGCAGTCCCCGAGGTGGACTGCGGCACCATCAAGGCAGCCGACGGCACCACCGACCTTTACTATCGCCTCGTGAAGCCTGCCGGCTTCGACCCCGCCCGCAAATACCCCACCGTGGTCTACGTCTATGGCGGTCCCCATGCCCACAATGTCGACGAGAGCTGGTTCTACGCCATGCGCCCCTGGGAGGCCTACATGGCCCAGAAGGGTTACGTCATCTTCGTCCTTGACAACCGCGGATCGGAGAATCGCGGCTTCGCTTTCGAGAGCTGCACGCACCGCCACCTTGGCGACATCGAGATGCAGGACCAGATGAAGGGCGTAGAGTTTCTCAGGACGCTGCCCTACGTCGATGCCGACCGCCTCGGTGTGCACGGCTGGTCGTTCGGCGGATTCATGACGACAAACCTCATGTGCTCCTATCCCGACGTGTTCAAGGTCGGCGTGGCCGGCGGCCCTGTCATCGACTGGAAGTTCTACGAAGTCATGTACGGCGAGCGGTATATGGACACTCCGCAGGAGAATCCCGACGGCTACCGCAGCTCCAGCCTTCTGCCCAAGGCCAAGAACCTGAAGGGCCGCCTCCAGATCATCGTGGGCTACAACGACCCCACGTGCGTGCTCCAGCACAGCCTCTCCTTCCTCCGCGCCTGCGAGGACGCCGGGACGCAGCCCGACTACTTCGTCTATCCAGGCCAGGGCCACAACATGATGGGCCGCGACATGGTGCACCTGCACGAGCGCATCACGCGCTATTTCGACGACTATCTGAAATAATGCCGCCGGCGCGGAGGCCTGCTTTTTCTCCGCCGGCTGCTGTCATTCTCCCCGCCGGGGCGCCGTCTGCTACAGACGGCGCCCCGGTTTCTTTTGCCTGCGCGGCGGCAATGACCGTTTTTTAGCCGACTAAACGGGCGCATCCCTATCCCGGACGCTCAAACTTTTGTAACTTTGCCCGGCATGGTGCGGACCGTCCTGCGGGCGCCGCGTCCGCTCCGCGCCAAGCCCCGCCGGCGGGTTTCGGCCGGCAACCTTATAAAAATACAGCATCATGAAAAATGTGATTGAGACTAAGAACGCTCCGGCCGCCATCGGCCCCTACAGTCAGGCCATCGAGGCCAACGGCATGGTCTTCGTATCCGGGCAGCTGCCCGTAGACCCCGCTACCGGCGAGTTCGCTCCCGGCGGAGTGAAGGAACTCACCCGCCAGTCGCTCACCAACGTCAAGCACATCCTCGCCTCGGTAGGGCTCACGATGGAAAACATCGTCAAGACCACCGTATTCCTGACGGACATGGCCGACTTTGCCGAGATGAACGAAGTCTATACCAGCTTCTTCGGCGGTGCTGCCCCCGCCCGTTCGGCCGTTGCCGTCAAGGCCCTGCCCAAGGGCGCACGTGTCGAGGTGGAATGCATAGCCGTCCGCTGACGTGGAAGTGCAGAAGATAGGCGTATTCCTCTCGTCGAAGGAAAGCCTGCCGGCGGCCTACGTCCAGGCCGCTCGCGACGTGGGCGGCTGGATAGGCCGCACGGGGCGCACCCTTGTCTACGGCGGTGCGCGCAAGGGCCTGATGGAAACGCTCGCCCAGGCCGTGAAGCAGGGCGGCGGCCGCGTCTACGGCGTCGTGCCCGACATCATCGAGCAGCGCGGGCAAGCGAGCGACGTCCCCGACGTGGTCTTCCGCACGGCCGATCTCAACGACCGCAAGGCCGTCATGGTGCGCGAGAGCGACGTGCTCCTGGCGCTGCCCGGCGGCATCGGCACCCTGGACGAGGCGTTCACCGTCCTGGCCGCCGACCTCATCGGCACGGAGCACAAGCCGCTGGTCTTCTACAACGCCGGCGGCTGCTGGGACGCCCTGCTCGCCCTCCTGTCCCGGCTCGAGGCCGACGGGCTTGTCGGCGCCGGAGGCGCGCCGCTCTGGCACGTGGCCGCTACCGTCGGCGAGCTGGAGGCGTGCCTGGCCTCACTCTGACGCGCGGCGCACACCGCGCGCCGTCAGCGGCAGGACAGCCGCCCTCCCCGCACGGGAAGGGCGGCTGTCTTCGTTTCCGGCCGGCCGGGCGGAGAGCGGGCAGGCCGTCCGCCCCGGGGCGTCACGCCTTGAGGAAACTGTACGCCCGGACGTATCTGTCGAGCCTCTCCAAGTCCTTCTCCGTCACGCGGCTCAGGCGTGAGAGGTCCATGTTGTCCTCCAGGTCATGCAGCTTGACCCGCCGGGCGAGCGGGTTCAGGCTGCATCGCCCGACGTAGTCCTCGTAAGTCTCTTCCTCCTTGCGCGTCAGGGCTACGACGGCGTCGACCGTCGCGGGCGGGAACCCCTCGGCCAGCAGCTCGTCCGCCGTGACGTCGGCGTCCTCGATTGTGTCGTGAAGCAAGGCTGTCATCCGCTCCTCGTCCGTGGCGCAGCGGCACGCCACCCGTATCGGATGAAGCACGTATGCCGCGCCGGCCTTGTCCGTCTGTCCGGCGTGCGCCCTGAGCGCTATCGCCAGCGCCTTTTCCAGAAGTTCGTTGTGGTTCATACTCATATACTTTTTCTTTTGCCTGCTAGCCCGGAAGGCCCGGTAAAGGTAGCGCTTTCTGCGGAAAAGCATCGGCCGACGGCCTGCTTTTTGCGCCGCCTCCGGCCTATGCCCCTCGGCAGGGGCGGTGAGTGCCGCCCTCCCGCATCAGGATTCCCCGCCACGCGCCTTAGCCCCGTAATTTTTCGCCTTAGCCCCGTTTTTCCTTGCCTTAGCCCCGTTTTTCCCGGCCTTAGCCCCGTGGCCGGCCCGCCTGCGGTCCGAATGTCCGCCGGGTAGCGTAAAATTGGCAGGATGCACGCCTTTTCCCGATTTAATTTGTTATTTTTGCAAAAATCCATAACCGAAGCATTATGAGCAAGTCATTACGCGTCATTATCAGCGGGGGCGGCACCGGCGGCCATATTTTCCCCGCCATCTCCATAGCCGATGCCATCCGGGCCAAGCGGCCCGATGCCAAGATCCTCTTTGTCGGCGCCGAGGGCCGCATGGAGATGCAGCGGGTCCCGGCCGCCGGGTACGAGATCAAGGGCTTGCCCGTGGCCGGTTTCGACCGTCGCCACCTGCTGCGCAATGTCGGCGTCGTGCTCAAACTGATGCGCAGCCGGCGCATGGCGCGCCGCATCGTGCGCGAGTTCCGTCCGCAGGTGGCCGTCGGGGTGGGCGGCTATGCCAGCGGGCCCACGCTCGACGTGGCCGGACGCATGGGCATTCCTACCCTCATCCAGGAGCAGAACTCCTACGCCGGCGTCACGAACAAGCTGCTGGCGCGCAGCGCCCGCCGCATCTGCGTGGCCTACGAAGGCATGGAGCGCTTCTTTCCCGCCGGCCGCATCCGCCTGACGGGCAACCCCGTACGCCGCTCCCTGCTCCAGGCGCCCGCCTCGCGCGCGGAGGTCCTGGCCGCCTTCGGCCTCGCGGCGGACCGTCTCACGGTGCTTATCCTCGGAGGCTCGCTCGGCGCACGCACCATCAACGAGAGCGTGCTCGGCCAGCTCGGCCTCATCCGCCAGCAGACGCGCGTGCAGTTCATCTGGCAAACCGGAAAATACTACAGCGCGCAGATTCGCGAACGACTGGAGCAGCAGAAATGTCCCGACAACCTGCACGTCACGGACTTCATCTCCGACATGGCCGCCGCTTACGCCGTGGCAGACCTCGTGGTGTCGCGCGCAGGGGCAGGCAGCATCTCCGAGTTCTGCCTGCTGGGCAAGCCGGTGATCCTGGTGCCCTCGCCCAACGTGGCGGAGGACCATCAGACGAAAAACGCCTTGGCCCTCGTGCAGCACGACGCTGCCGTCTACGTCCCCGACGCCGAAGCGCGGCAGACCCTCCTGCCCGCGGCCATCAACCTCGTGACGGACAGCGCGCGCCTGTGCCAACTTTCGGAAAATATCCGCCGCATGGCGCGCCCCAACGCCGCCGAGGACATAGCCGACGAAGTGATCCGCCTGGCCGAAGGGCAGTGAGCCGCGCCGTGCTTGCGTGCGCGCGGCTGAAAAAATAGACCGCGCGGTCTCCGTTCTCCAAAAAATAATTGCTACTTTTGCTTTCAGCTACGTAGCAGTACGAGTATAAAATTCAGTATCATGAACTTAGAAGATATAGCGGCCGTCTACTTCGTCGGCGCGGGCGGTATAGGCATGAGTGCCCTGGAGCGCTATTTCCTTTCGCGCGGCGTCTGCGTGGCGGGCTATGACCGCACGGAGAGCGCCCTGACGCGCCAGCTTGCCGCCGAGGGGGCGGACCTGCACTATGCGGACGATCCCGCCCTGATCCCCGGGCGCTGCCGCGATGCGCGCCACACGCTGGTGGTATTCACGCCCGCCATCCCCGCGGACCACAAGGAGCTGGCCTACTTCCGTCAGAACGGTTTCGAGGTGCAGAAGCGGGCCGAAGTGCTCGGCCTGCTCACGCGCCACATGCGCGGCCTCTGCGTGGCCGGCACGCACGGCAAGACCACGACCTCGTCCATGCTGGCCCACCTGCTCCATGAGAGCCATGTGGGCTGCAACGCCTTCCTGGGCGGCATAGCCAAAAATTACGGCACCAACTGCCTGCTCTCCGCCTCCAGCCCCTACGTGGTCATAGAGGCCGACGAGTTCGACCGCTCGTTCCACCACCTGCGTCCCTTCGCCTCGGTCATCACGGCGACCGACGCCGACCATCTGGACATCTACGGGACGGAGGAAGCCTATCTGGAGAGCTTCCGCCACTACACCACGCTTATCCAGCCCGGCGGCGCGCTCGTAGTGCACCGCGGGCTCAAGATGCGCGACGACCTGCAGCCCGGCGTGCGGCGCTACGAGTACGCGCGCGACGAGGGCGACTTCCACGCCCGCCGGCTGCGCATCGGGCAGGGGCGCATCGTCTTCGACCTCGTGTCCCCGCTGGGCGACATCGAGGACGTGGAGCTGGGCGTGCCCGTCGGCGTGAACATTGAGAACGGCATCGCCGCCATGGCCCTGGCCCAGCTGGCCGGCGCCACGCCCGACGAGATACGCCGGGCCATGCGCTCGTTCAGCGGCGTCGTGCGCCGGTTCGACTTCAAGCTCAACACGCCGCGGATTGTCTTCCTGAGCGACTACGCCCACCATCCCGCGGAAATCCGCCAGAGCATCCTCTCGCTGCGCGAAGTGTTCGACGGGCGTCGGCTGACGGCCATCTTCCAGCCCCATCTGTACAGCCGCACGCGCGACTTCTACGCCGACTTCGCCGACAGCCTCTCGCTGCTCGACAGCGTCATCCTGACCGAAATCTATCCGGCCCGCGAAGCGCCCATACCGGGCGTGACCAGCCAGCTCATATATGACCGCCTGCGCCCCGGCATGGAGCGCCGCATGTGCCGCAAGGCGGACGTGCCCCGCATCGTGGAGGAGGGCGACTTCGACGTGCTCATGCTCCTCGGCGCCGGCGACCTGGACGACTACGCTCCCCGGCTCACGGAGATACTGCGCCGCAAATACCACGTATGACCCGCCGCCCTGCCGGCCGTACATTCCTCTTCCGAAACCCCACTGAAGGCTGCTGACATGAAGACGTTTCTCAAACTCGCACTACTCCTGGCACTCACGGTCTATCTGATATTCGCCTTTGTCCGGCTCGCCGGCGGCGGCGACGATACGAAGTGCAAGGCCGTGGACATAACCATCGTGGACAGCACCCATGCCGGCTTCATCACGACCGCCGAGGTGAGGCGCCTCCTGAGCAAGGCGGGCCTGGCCCCCGTGGGCAAGCGCATGGAGGACATAGACGGGAAACGAATAGAGCAGGTGCTGCTCAAGAACGCATTCGTGAAGCACGTCACCTGCTATAAGACGCCCGGCGGCCGCGTGAAGATACACCTTTCCCAACGCCTGCCGCTGCTGCGCGTCATGGCTGACAACGGCGAGGACTACTACCTCGACGCCGAGGGCAACGCCATGAAGCCCGAAGGCTATCATGCCGATCTCATCGTGGCTACGGGCCGCATCAGCCGCGACTATGCCCGGCGCAAGCTGGCCTGCCTGGCGCGCCAGTTCCATAGCAACCCCTTCGCCGCCGACCTGGTGGTACAGGTCGGCGTGGCGCCCGACAGCACCGTCACCCTGGTGCCCCGCGTGGGATGCAGGCTCATCCGCTACGGCAAGCTGGACAGCCTCAACATGGACCGCAAGTTCAGCAACCTGAAAGCCTTCTACGCGAAGGTGCTCCCTGAAGTGGGTTGGAATACTTACCGGGAAATCAGCCTGGAGTATGCCGACCAGATAATCTGCAAGAAGAAATAAAACAAGAAAAGGACAGAACATATATGGCAATAGAAGACAACTTTATTGTGGCGATTGAACTGGGCTCGTCCAAGGTGCGGGCACTCGCCGGGCGAAAGGCACCCGACGGCGCAATACAGGTATTGGCCAGCGCCCAGGAACCCTCCGAGTCGTTCATACGGAAAGGCCGCATCAACAATTTCAACAAGATGTCGCAGTGTGTCGCCAACCTGAAGGACAAACTGGAGAAGCAGCTTCAGAAGTCGATCAGCCGCGTCTACGTAGGCGTGGGCGGCATGGGCCTGCACACCGTGCCCAACGTCGTCACGCGCCACTTCGCGGAGAAGACGGTCATTACGCAGGAGATGCTCAACAGCATTCTCAAGGCTAATCTCGAGGCCTCGCCCGCCGACAGCATCATCCTCGAGGGCGTACCCCAGGAGTACCGCCTCGGCGCGCAGACCGTATCGGACCCCGTCGGCATGCAGACGGAGAATATCGAAGGGCACTATCTGAATATCGTCACGCGCGCTGCGGTAAGCGAGGATATCAGCAGCTGCTTCGGCAACGCCGGCGTGCCTATTGCCGGCAAGCCCATCTCTACGCTCCAGCTCGCCGACACCATGCTCACCGGCCCGGAGAAGCGTTCCGGCTGCGTCTTCGTGGACATGGGCGCGGAAACAACGGCGGTCGCCGTGTACAAGAACAACGTGCTGCGCCACCTGGCCGTCATCCCGCTCGGCGGCGCCAACGTGAACCGCGACCTTTGCTCCTTCCAGATAGAGGACGATGAGGCCGAGGAGCTTAAGCGCCGCTTCGGAGCCGCCCTCTATCCCGATACGGAAAAAGAACATGCCCCCGTCGCGCTGCGCGACGGCAGGACCGTGAAGTTCGATGACTTCAGCGCGATGGTAGAGGCACGCATGGAGGAGATCATCCTCAACGTGAACAACCAGATCGCACTCTCCAGGTACGACAAATCCCAGCTCATCGGCGGCATCGTCATCACCGGCGGCGCGGCCAATATGAAGGACATGGACAAGGCCTTCGAGCGCTACACCGGATTCGAGAAGTTCCGCTTCGTGAAGTCGCCCCGCCTCCAAGTGCGTGCAGCTTCCAAGGAGGAGGCCGGATTCAACGACGACGGCAGCTACAACGTGGTCATCGCCCTTATGGACAAGTGCGAGCTGAACTGCTGCGGCGGCGACCACGGCTCGCTTGTGCAGGACATCTTCGAGGCCGCCGCGGAGAAGGAGACTCCCGCCGCCGGCGAAGCCCAGAAGGCCGCTGGCCCCGACGCCAGGAGCGAAGTCCCCCAGCGGCACGCCGCCGACGAGGAGAAAGAGCCTGAGCCCGAACCGCAGCGCCAGAAGTCCGGCAACGGATGGTTCAGCCGCCTGAGCAAGCGGTTCAGAGACTTGACCGAAAGAGTCATTTCCGAGGACGACGAAATCAAGAAAGGCGGACAGGGGCGCGGCTAAGTCCGGCGCAGCTCCGGAGCCCGCTGCCTCACACAGCAATCAGAAAAGGAAGTGAACAATATGCCAGAGAATAAGACAGAATCCCTAATCGATATGGGCAAGCCCTCCACCTCGCCCTCCATCATCAAAGTGATAGGCGTCGGCGGCGGCGGCGGTAATGCCGTCAACCACATGTACCGCGAAGGCATCCACGACGTGAACTTCGTGCTTTGCAACACCGACAGCAAGGCCCTCTGCGACTCGCCCGTGCCCATGCGCCTACAGTTGGGCAAGGAAGGGCTCGGCGCGGGCAATCGTCCCGAACGGGCACGCAACGCCGCCGAGGAAAGCGTCGAGGACATCCGCCAGATGCTCAACGACGGGACCAAGATGGTATTCATCACCGCCGGCATGGGCGGCGGCACGGGCACCGGCGCCGCGCCCGTCATTGCCCGCGAGGCAAAAGGAATGGGCATCCTCACGGTCGGCATCGTCACCATCCCCTTCCTCTTTGAAGGGAACAAGAAGATAGACCAGGCGCTCGACGGTGTGGAAGAGATTTCCAAGCACGTGGATGCCCTGCTCGTAATCAACAACGAACGCCTCCGCGAGATCTACCCCGATCTCAACGTGCTCAGCGCCTTTGAGAAAGCCGACAACACGCTCAGCGTGGCCGCCCGCAGTATTGCCGAAATCATCACCATGCACGGCATCATCAACCTCGACTTCCGCGATGTCTGCACCGTGCTCAAGGACGGCGGCGTGGCCATTATGTCCACCGGCTACGGCGAGGGAGAAAACCGCGTGACCAAGGCCATCGACGACGCCCTCCATTCCCCATTGCTCAACAACAACGACATTTTCAACTCCAAGAAAGTCCTGCTCTCCATCTCCTTTTGCGCCGAGAAGGACGGCGACAGCCTCATGATGGAGGAAATGAACGAGGTACACGAGTTCATGTCCAAGTTCCACGACGACGTAGAGACGAAGTGGGGCCTCTCCACCGACCCCTCGCTGGGCAAGAAGGTGAAAATCACAATCCTGGCCACCGGCTTCGGCATCGCCACCGTCCCCGGCATGAAGGAGAAGCACGACGCCGAGGACGAGAGCCGCCGGCAGCACGATGCCGAAAAGCAGGAGGAGAACGAGGAGCGCCGCGGACAGTTCTACGGCCCGTCGGACAAGAAAGGCGGCCAGCGCCGCCGTCCCAAGGTCTACCTGTTCGGCCTGGAGGACCTGGACAACGAGGAAGTCATCTCCATGATAGAACTCACGCCCACCAACCGGCGGAGCAAGGAGACGCTCGGCGAAATCAAGCGGAAGAGCAACGGCAGCCGCCCCTTCGAGATAGAGGGCAACAACATGCTAGACAGCAACGTCATATCCTTCACCGACGCTCCCGCCTGACCTTCGCGCGGCTCCGTCCCGCCACTCCCGGCTCGAGGCCGCGCGTCCCGTTTTCCCGTTAAGACACAACGCAATGGAGCAGAAAGACAACAAACCAGGCATCGGGCAGGACAGTCTGCTTGTCAATTGGGCCGCCACCAGTGCCCCCTCCGTCATCAAGGTAATCGGAGTCGGGGGCGGCGGCGGCAATGCTGTCGCGCAGATGTACCACGAGGGCATTCCCGGCGTGAAGCTTATGGTGTGCAACACCGACAGCAAGGCCCTCAGCGACTCTCCGCTCACCGACCGCCTGCAGCTCGGTCCCGGTCTTGGAGCGGGCGGCAATCCCGAGATAGGGCGCGAATACGCCGAGGAGAGCATCGACGCCATACGTGCCAGTTTCGACGACGGAGTGAAAATGGTCTTTCTCACCGCAGGCATGGGCGGCGGCACCGGCACCGGGGCAACGCCTGTCCTGGCCCGCGAAGCCCGCACCCGCGGCATTCTGACCGTCGGCATCGTCACACTCCCCTTCCTCTTCGAGCGCGAGAAGCAGATCGACAAGGCGCTCGACGGCCTCGACGCCTTGGCCGCCGAGGTCGATGCCCTGCTTGTCATCAACAACGAGCGGCTCATGGAGATCTATCCCACGCAGGACATCCTGGCCGCCTTCAAGAAGGTGGACGAGACCCTGACCACGGCCGTGCGCAGCATAGTCGACATCATCAACATGCACGGCCGCGTCAACCTGGACTTCCGCGACGTCAGCACCGTGCTTAAGGACGGCGGCGTAGCCGTCATTTCCACCGGCTACGGCGAAGGCCCCGACCGTGTGCGCCGCGCCATCGAGGACGCGCTCTATTCGCCGCTGCTCAACAACAACGACGTCTACCGATCGAAGCGTATCGTCATCAAAGTCACCGTGGGGGAAAAGGAAGGCCCCTGCGCGCTCCAGATGGCCGAATTTAGCGAAATCAACGATTTCACCGCGCGCTTCGGCGACGACCTGGCCACCAAATGGGGCCTCGACTTCGACTCCCGCCTCGAGGGCAAGGTGAAAGTGACCATCCTGGCATCGGGCTACAGCCTCTACGGCGCGCCCGCCGCATCCGCCCCGGCCCACTTGCCCGACCCCGAAGCCGAGAAGCGCGAAGAACGCCGCTCCGCCTTCTACACCCGCGGCACGAAGCCGCACACCCGAGAAGTCCGGGCCGCGCGCCTTCACTTCTATCTCTACGGGCTGGACGACCTGGACAACGAAATGCTCGTCGAACTTGTCGACGCCGTGCCCACGCGCAGCCGAACGGCTGCGGACCTGCAGCGCATAGCCAACCAGTCCGCGCCCAAGGAGCAGCTGCCCGACGCAGAGGAGACGGAGCGGCCGGACGTGATTTATTTCAGTGACACAACGACATCATAATAAGGACACAAGATGGATCTGTTTGAACAAGTCAGCAAGGACATCGTCGCTGCCATGAAGGCGAAGGACAAACTGCGCCTGGAGGCGCTGCGCAATGTCAAGAAATGCTTTATCGAAGCCAAGACCGCGCCCGGAGCCGGCGACCAGCTGCCCGATGACGTGGCTTTGAAAATCCTCTCCAAACTCGCCAAGCAGGGACGCGACACCGCCGCGCTCTACACCGCACAGCAGCGCCCGGACCTGGCCGAGGAGGAAATGGGCCAGGTGAACGTCATCGAAGAATACCTGCCCAAGCCCCTCTCGCCCGCGGAGCTCGAGGCTGCCGTGCGCGACGTCATCGCCGAGACGGGAGCAGCGGGTCCGAAGGACATGGGGCGCGTCATGGGCGTGGCCACAAAGCGACTGGCCGGAAAGGCCGAGGGCAAGGCTGTGGCCGACTGCGTGAAGCGTCTGCTGGCCCTGTAAGCGCCCACTTTTCAACTTAACGGCTTATGCGCCGCCGCGGCAACGGATTTGCCCGCGGCGGCGCTTTTTTTTGTGCCCGGCCGCGCACGTCGGACCGCCCAGCCGCTATGCCGCGGCGCTGCCCGCCGGCCGGGCGCCCGATGAAACCGCCGAAAACGGCCGCGTCGCGCCACTCATTCCCCGGAAGATCCGCTGGATTTGTCCGCGTCCGGCCGTTTTTGCCCGATGAAACCGCGCCCGACGGCCCGTTGCGCCCCTTTTGCCGCTCCGCCAGCCTCCTTGCGCGCCGATGAAACCGCCGTTTTCCGCGTGCGCCGGCCCCTCCCTTCCGCTCCCGCAAGGCCGGAAGCAGCGCGGCAGCGGACAAGGCCAGGGAACAGGGGACTGGAGCCAGGCAGCACGGGGATAGGCCCCGTAAAAACTGGGATAGGGCTAAGAAAAACGGGGCTAAGGGGCGTTTTTCCTTCCCTTAGTCCCGTTCTTTGTGGGGTGATGCGGCCGTGCGGCGCGCTTATGGCCGGACTTAGACCTCTGCCTCGGGCAGATAGCCCTCGCGGCGCAGCTGGCCGATGAGTTCTTCCAGTTCCGCGTACCAGGCCTCGCCAAAGCGGCGGACAAGCGGTTCGCGCAGGAAGCGGTAGAGCGGCAGATGCAGTTCGCGGCCCTTGCGCACGGCGTCGGCACAGATGGCCCAGCGGTGGTAGGACAGGCCGGTCAGTCCGCCGCCCAGCTGCCGTTCGCGGATGGGGTAGAGGCTGCACGATATGGGTTTGCACCACGCGGTGCGGCCCTGGCGGTAGGCGCGCTCCGTCGCGCAGAGGCAGCAGCCCGCCGCATCGTAGCAGGTGAAGGCGCAGTCGCGCCCGCCAACGATGCTGGTGACAAGGTCGCCGTCCGCGTCGGTGTAGGCCACGCCCTGGCGGTCGATGACGGCGCGGGCTTCCGGCGCCAGTTCGTCGCGCACGGTGTCGAGCACCTCCTCGAGCGCCGCGACTTCGTCCAGCGTGACGGGTGCGCCGGCCTCGCCCTCCACGCAGCAGATGCCGCGGCAGGCTTCCAGATCGCAGCAGAAGCACTCCGTGAGCAGTTCGGAGGAGAGAATGACGTTGCCCACCTGGAGCAGGGGCGGCAGTTGGGGGCGTCGGGGGTCGTGAGTTTCCGCGCCGTGCCGGTCCGGCGCGGGCTGGGGGCAGTAGCTGGCGGTATGGTTCTTTGAGCTCATGGCTTATGGTTTTAGAGATTTGTGTGGCTCACCATTCTACGGGCGTGATGCCGTGCTCAGCGAGGTAAGCGTTCGCGCGGCTGAAGTGGTGGTTGCCGAAGAATCCGCGGTAGGCAGAGAGGGGCGAGGGGTGGGCCGACGTGAGAACCAGATGGCGCGAGCGGTCGATCATGGCGCCTTTGCGCTGGGCATAGCTGCCCCAGAGGATGAAGACGATGTGCTCGCGCTCTGTGGCCAGGCGCTGTATGGCCGCGTCGGTGAAGATTTCCCACCCGTGGCCTTGGTGTGAGCCGGCCTGGTGGGCGCGCACGGTGAGCGTGGCGTTGAGCAGCAGCACGCCCTGGCTGGCCCAGCGGCGCAGGCTGCCGCTGGCCGGTACGGGCCGGCCCAGGTCGTCGTGGATTTCTTTGAAAATGTTCTGCAGCGAGGGCGGGAACGGCACTCCCTCCGCAACGGAGAAGCAGAGGCCTTCGGCCTGTCCCTCCTCGTGGTAGGGGTCCTGCCCGATGATGACTACCTTGACGCGGTCGAAGGGGCATAGGTCGAAGGCGGCGAAGATTTGCGGGCCGGGCGGGTAGCAGGGGCCGGCGTGGTACTCCGCGCGGACGAACTGCGTGAGGGCGGAGAAGTAGGACGCGTCGAACTCCGGCTGCAGGCGGTCGCGCCAGGTGGCGTCTATCTTTACTGTCATATTGTGACGGGCTTGGTTTTCGGGTTGAAGGGGATGCGCGGCGGCAAAAATGCCGGCGGGCAGCCCGGACCGGCCGGGATGCCCGCCGGATGTGCGGAGCCGCGTGAGTGACCGGCCGCCGTGAACGGTGGGCCGGTCCCGGCCGACGGCTTACTCCAGGTAGGTGTAGCCGTAGAGGCCGGAGCGATAGTTGGAGATGAACTCCTTGCCTTCCTCGACCGTGATGCGGTTTTCCTTGACGGACTTGCTGACCCATGCCTCGAGCATGCGGACCAGATGCTTGGGGTCGTATTGCACGTATTCCAGGACGTCGGCCACGGTCTCGCCGTCGATGGTCTTGTCGATGCTGTAGCCTTCCTCGTCGACGGTGATGTGTACGGCATTGGTGTCGCCGAAGAGGTTGTGCATATTGCCCATGATTTCCTGATAGGCTCCTACGAGGAACACGCCGATGTAGTAGTGTTCGCCGGGAGCTATGGCGTGGAGGGGCAGATAGGTGGTCTGCTGGTTCTGGTTGACGTAGGTCGTGATTTTCCCGTCGGAGTCGCAAGTGATGTCCTGCAACGTGGCCGAGCGCGTGGGTTTCTCGTCGAGGCGGGCGATGGGCATGATGGGGAACAACTGGTCGACGCCCCAGGAATCGGGCAGGGACTGGAAGAGCGAGAAGTTGCAGAAATACTTCTCGGCCATCATGCGGTCGAGCTTGCGGAGCTCGTCGGGGACGTGCTTCTGGTGGTGGACGAGTTCGGCTATCTCGCTCGAGATGCTCCAGTAGAGGCTTTCTATCTGTGCGCGGGTGCGCAGGTCGATGATGCCGTGGCGGAAGAGGTCGAGGGCCTCTTCGCGGATGTCCTCGGCGTCGTGCCAGTCCTCGAGCATGGAGCGGGGGGAGAGCTTGTCCCAGATCTCGGTGAGGTCCTTTACGAGCTGATGGTCGTTTTCGGCGGGCTCGAAGTCCTCGGCCATGTGGGGCACGCTGACGCTTTCCATGACGTCGACGATGAGGACGGCGTGGTGGGCGGTAAGTGAGCGGCCGCCCTCGGTGATGATGTTGGGGTGGGGGATACCGTTCTTGTTGGCGGTGTCGACGAGCGTGTAGACGCAGTCGTTGACGTACTCCTGGATGCTGTAGTTGACGGAGCTCTCGGAGTTGGAGGAGCGGGTGCCGTCGTAGTCGACGCCCAATCCGCCGCCGCAGTCGACGAACTTGATGTTGAAGCCGAGGCGGTGGAGCTGCACGTAGAACTGTGCGGCTTCACGCAGGGCGGTGGAGATGCGGCGGATTTTGGATATTTGCGAGCCGATGTGGAAGTGGATGAGGGAGAGGCATTCGCGCATGCCCATCTCGTCGAGCATCTTGAGGGCCTGGAGCAGCTCTGCGGAGTTGAGGCCGAACTTGGAGGCGTCGCCTCCGCTCTCTTCCCATTTGCCTGCGCCGCTGGAGGCGAGCTTGATGCGTACGCCGAGGTTGGGCCGCACGCCGAGCTTTTCGGCGGTGCGGGCGATGATTTGCAGTTCGGGCAGTTTCTCGATGACAAGGAAGATGCGCTTGCCCATCTTCTGGGCGAGCAGGGCCAGTTCGATGAAGTTCTGGTCCTTGTGGCCGTTACAGATGATGAGGCTGTCGGAGTCCATGTTCGTGGCCAGGACGGCGTGGAGCTCGGGTTTGGAGCCGCATTCGAGGCCGAGGTTGAACTTTTTGCCGTGGCTGATGATTTCCTCCACGACGGGCTTCATTTGGTTGACCTTGATGGGGTAGATGATAAAGTGCTCGGCCTTGAAGTCGTAGGCTTTCTCGGCGCGGGCAAAGCATTCGGCGGTTTTTTCGATGCGGTTGTCGAGGATGTCGGGGAAACGCAGCAGCATGGGGGCTGTAATGTCGCGGCTGGCAAGTTCGTCTACTACTTCCTTGAGGTCAACCCTCATGCCGTCCTTGCGGGGGCAGACGTAGGCGTGACCCTTCTCGTTGATGCCGAAGTAGTTGACTCCCCAACCCTTGATGTTGTAGAGCTCCTCTGAATCTTCAATTCTCCATTTTTTCATTGGCTGTCGGCTTGTGGCGGGGGGACGGCTTGTTGCGCTCCGGCCATCCCGCCGCCTATGGTTTTCGTGATGAGATTGACGATGTCTTTGACTTTATCGAACGAATCGAGTACGTTGATGTCAATGATGTGTTGCGCCTTTTCGTAGTACGGGGCGCGTTGTGCCAGCTGGCTGTCGATGAAGCTGCGGAGCTCTTCGTCGGTTTTCCCCTTGAGCAGAGGGCGTTCGCCGCGGCTCATGGCGACGTGGCGGCAAAGGGTCTCGGTCGAAGCCTTGAGGTAGACGGTTTCGGCTACGGCGTTCATGTAGTCCATGTTGTCGTAGAAGCAGGGGGTGCCGCCGCCGCAGGCCAGAACGATGTCCTCGAACTCGGCCACCTCGTGGAGCATGCGGCACTCCAGGTTGCGGAAGCGGGCTTCGCCTTCTTCGGCGAAGATCTGCGGGATTTTCTTGTGGAAACGCTCCTCGACGTACCAGTCCAGGTCGTAGAACGTGCGGCCCAGGCGTTTGGCCAGGGCTTTCCCTATGGTGGTTTTCCCGGCGCACATGTAGCCGATGAGGATGATGCACTTCATGGTCTGGGCAGTTATGGCTGTGTATGGTCAGGCTTTGGCCTTGCGGCGCGGCGCGCGGGCCGGTCTCTTTCCCTCTTCCTCGATGATGTGGCGGCACTCCTCGAGCGTCAGTTCGGCGGCCCGGGCGGCCTGTGCCTTGGGGATTTTGTAGTTTTTCCCGTTGAAGGCAATGTATGGGCCGAAGCGGCCGGCGCGCACCTCGAGCCCGGGCTCCTCGGCGTATTGTCGCAGGTGGCTTTTTGCCTCGCTTTCGCGCTTGGCCTCGATGAGCTCGGTGGCGCGTTCGAGCGTGACGCTCATCGGGTCTTCGTCCTTGGGGATGGAGACGTATTTCTTGTCGTGTAGCACGTAGGGGCCGAAGCGTCCGCTGTTGACCACGACGGGCTTGCCTTCGAAGTCGCCCAGGGTGCGCGGCAGCTTGAAGAGGGCGAGGGCTTCCTCGAGCGTGATGGTGCTGATGCTTTGTCCGCGCGAGAGGGTGGCGAAGCGGGGCTTTTCCTCGTCGTCCGAGGTGCCGATTTGCGCCATGGGGCCGTAGCGGCCTATCTTGACCAGGACCTTCTTGCCGGAGGCGGGGTCTGTGCCGAGCTCGCGCTCGCCCACTTTGTGCTCCAGCTTTTCGGCGAGGGTGCGTTCCACTTCGGGCTCGAAGTTATCGTAGAACTGGCGGATGAGTTCTGTCCAGTCCTTATGCCCCTCGGCGACGGCGTCGAAGTCCTTCTCGACGTTGGCCGTGAAGTTGTAGTCCATGATTTCCGGGAAATTGTTCAGCAGGAAATCGTTGACGACCACGCCGATGTCCGTGGGGATGAGTTTCCCCTTGTCGGCACCGGCCATTTCCTCCTTCTGCGTGTCGGTGATGCGTCCGTCGGCCAGTGTGAGGATGTCGTAGGCGCGGGGCTGTCCGGCTTTGTCGCCCTTGACGACATACTCGCGTTGTTGGATGGTGGATATGGTGGGGGCGTAGGTCGAGGGGCGGCCTATGCCGAGTTCTTCCATTTTGTGGACGAGCGAGGCCTCGGTGTAGCGGGCGGGCGGCTGGCTGAAGCGTTGCTGCGCCGTGATGGTGGCCGGCCGGGGGTGCTCGCCTTCCTCCATGTGCGGGAGCAGGCGGCTTTCGGCCTCTTCTTCGCCGGCCTGGGTATCGCTGCTTTCCCGGTAGACTTTGAGGAAGCCGTCGAAGAGGATGACTTCGCCCGTGGCGACGAACTGTTCCTTGCGGCCGGATATGCTGATGGTGGCGGTGGTGCGCTCCAGCTGTGCGTCGGCCATCTGGCAGGCGACGGTGCGCTTCCATATCAGTTCGTAGAGACGGCGCTCCTGTACCGTCCCGCTGACGGTGTCGCGGCGCATGTCGGTGGGGCGGATGGCTTCGTGAGCTTCCTGCGCCCCCTTGGTGTGGGTGTGGAATGTGCGGCGCTGGTGGTATGATTCGCCCATACGCTCGGCGATAAGCGGACCGCACGCGTTCAGGCAGAGCGTGGAGAGGTTCATCGAGTCGGTACGCATGTAGGTGATGCGGCCGGCTTCGTAGAGGCTCTGGGCTATGCGCATGGTGAGCGCGACGGGGTAGCCGAGTTTCCGGGCTGCTTCCTGCTGGAGCGTGGACGTGGTGAAAGGAGGTGCCGGCGAGCGGCGGCTGGGGCGCGTGGCTACGGAGGCTACGGTGAACGTGGCCTCGCGGCAGCTTTCCAGAAAGGCCTGGGCCTCGGCCCGGGTCTTGAAGCGCGTGTCGAGCTCGGCCTTGAGCTCAGCGTTGTTCTCCGCCGGCAGGCGGAAATGGGCCGTGACGCGGTAGGCGGCTTCGCTCTTGAAGGCTTCGATTTCGCGTTCGCGCTCCACGATGAGCCTGACGGCGACGCTCTGTACGCGTCCGGCCGAAAGGCTGGGGCGCACCTTGCGCCAGAGGATGGGCGAGAGCTTGAAGCCGACGAGGCGGTCGAGCACCCGGCGGGCCTGCTGCGCGTCGACGAGGTTGAGGTCGATATGCCGCGGATGGGCTATGGCGGCCATGATGGCCGGCTTGGTGATTTCGTGGAATACGATGCGTCGCGAGGTCTCGGGGTCCAGCTGCAGGACCTCGGCCAGATGCCACGAGATGGCTTCTCCCTCGCGGTCTTCATCGGAGGCGAGCCAGATGGTGTCCGACTTCTTGGCCTGGGCCTTGAGCTCGTTGACTACGTGGACTTTATCGGCTGGTATCTCGTATTCCGGCTGGAAGGTCTTCAAGTCTACACCGAAATTCTTCTTCTTCAAATCGCGGATATGGCCAAAGCTGGACATGACTTTGTAGTCCGGTCCGAGAAACTTCTCGATGGTCTTCGCCTTGGCTGGAGACTCGACGATTACCAGGTTTGTTTGCATACTCCTTTATTGAATGTCTTGTGATTCGCCCGCAAAAGTAGGAAAAAAAGCGGGGCCGGGGCAGTTAGCCCCTGAAAATATTTTGTGACAGTCGGCGGCGGGGCAGGGCAGTGCTTCGCCGGCGGCGGGGCAGGGTCAGAACGTGACGCGGAACATGAAGCGGATGCCCCACTTGTCGGTCCCCGGGCGCTCCAGGTAGGTCAGTCGCCGCACGTACTCTATGTGGAACACCTTGAAGATGTTGTGTATGCCGGCGATGACTTCCACGTAGGGCGTCTTGCGGTCCATGACGGTGGAGAGGTATTCATACGAGCCGTCGGCGTTGAAGTGTCCCGGGAAGTAGTATAGCCTGTTGTCGTTCGCATTCTTGGGAAGGAAGGGGTTGTTCTTGCTGGAGAGCGTGCCCCAGAGCACGTTGCATCCGATGTACTCGCGCCACTTCAGCTTCTTGAGCAGGGGGATGCGGTTGAAGATTTTGCCGTTCATGTCCCAGGAGAGCATGACGGAGGCATACCTGTCGTTCAGGAACTCCATGTTGTTGATGAGGTTGAACGTGTGGTCCTCCATGATGTAGGAGAGATTGGCCGCCGGCATGATGAGCAAGGGGAAGGGCACCTTGTTCCACTGCACGCCGCCCTGCACGTAGGTGTCGATTTTCCCCCAGGAGCCTACCCAGAAGCGCTTGTAGATGCTGGCTTCCGTCAGGTTGTAGGTGTAGTTGCGGCCTATGTGCTCGTAGAGTCCGGCCGTGTGGGACAGGGAGTAGACGGGCGCGTCGTTGTTGGCGGCGATGCGGCGTTGCTTCGTGTTGATCCAGGTGGTCCCCGGCTGGTACGTGAGGTTGAGCATGAGGTCGTTGGTGCGCAGCTGCTTGCGGTAGTTGGTGGGGTCCTGCGTGGGGGCGCCGTTGCCATCGAGCGACTGATAGAACAGCGCCGCCGTGGGCTCATCCTTCTGCGTGCGCAGCTGAGCCTTGAAGCGCAGACCATTGGCCCATTCCTTGTCCCACGTCAGACGGAACGTCTCGTAATACATCATGTGGTCCACGGTCGTCCACTTGAACGAGGTGAACACGTTATCCTTGTCGGTGGGAAGGAACTTGTCGCTGGGCGACATGACATCGCGGCTGTACGTAAAAGTCAGGTTGTTCACCGGATACTCTCGGGGCAGGTAGGCCTTCTTGTTAAAGGAGTAGGTCACTTCTCCCATGCCCTTCCAGCGGCGGTCCTTGAAGCCGTAGGCCACATAGCCTTTGAGAAACAGCTGAGGGTGGAAGTTGGCCGTGGTCTGGGCGGAGGCGCGCAGGCGCAGCCCGTCGACGAAGTTCTGTGAGATCATCGTGTTTACCGGCCCGATGTCCACTTTCGAGGGATGCTTCGGGTCGACGCTCGTTTCCACGAAGTTTTCAATGAAAGCCTTTGCCACGAAGAGCACTGCTTTGAAGCCCTTCACCTGTTCGAGCCGCTTGACTAGCAGGCTCATCTTGTCCTCCGTTGTCGAGAGGGCCTCCGAGCGGTGTTCTTCCCAGAAGGCCTCGCTGCGGATCATGGCGTTGGCGTCGGTCAGCTGCTGGCCCTTGAAGTCGAAGGTCTTGTCGCTGATTGGCTGGAAGCTGAAGTCGGAATACTCCGTTGTGCGCCTCACTTGGAATTTCTGTACATGGTTGGCTATCTTGAGCTGCACGAGCATGTCGTCCTTCACGAGGACCTGCTCGCCGGAGGGCAACTGCTCAAACTTCTGGATGATGCGCATACGTTCCACGAAATTCACATCCGAGCGGCCGGGAATGCCCATGTCCGCCATTTTCACGCGATACGTCGAGTCGGCCATGATATAGAGCGAGCCTGAGAAGCCGAAGTCCTGCGCGTTGTTCGGCGTGAAGTCCACGCGGATGCATTTCACGCTGTCCACGTAGGTCGTGTCCTCGATGAAGAAGCGGTAAAAGCTGATGGCCGAGCGGCTGGAGATTGGGCTCGTGAACGGGTATTGCAGCAGGCGCACCTCGTCCTCGTAGATGTTCACGTCGGTGAAGCAGTCCTTCAGCATGGTGGACATGATGTCTCCCGTATTGAACAGGTCGTTCAGGCCGCTGCTGCGCTGGCCCAGGATGATTGTCTTGTGCGTCTCGGGCGACTTCCGGTAAATGTCCCGGCTGACCGTCTCGTCCACGGATATGGGCAGGATGAGCTTGCCCGTCTCGTTGCACGTCTCGACGTGTTCCTTGAGGAAGGGGAGGCGTTTGAACTTCCCTTCCTCAAAGATTTTGTCCGTCACCTCGTTCAGGGCGAAGGTCATCTTGCTGTATTTGTCAATGCTGTAATAGTCGTGCGCTGACAGGTCGTTCTTCCCCTTTGCCGCAATCACCTTGCGCATGAGCTCCACGGCCGGGTTGTTCTTTCGGGAGTACTTGCCCCGGCGTCCGGTCACTACGGCTTCGCGTATCAGGTTGTCGTTCGCCTCGAGCTGCACCGTGATGTCTCCCGCGCGTTCCACGTCGACCGTCTTCGTTTCGTAGCCAATCATGGAGAAGCGCACTTTCCCCTTGCGGAAAGGCAGGGTGAAGCGGCCGTCCGTGTTGGTCTGCGTGGCCGCGCCCTTTTCGCGTACCACGTTGACGAAGGGCAGTTTTTCGCCTGTTTTTTTGTCGACGACTGTGCCCGTCAGGTTTTGGGCCTGCACAACGAGTGCGGCGCACAGGCAGAGCGTCAGGAGGAAGAGTCTCTTAAGCACGTAGTGGTGGATATGTTCGTATGGAAAAGCGGATAGTTCAGTGGATAAAAAAGCCCCATGACCCGCCGTTGCCGGTCGGGCCGTGAAGCTTTTCATAGTCAGGAGCGGGCAAGGCCGAAGCGGCCTCGCCTGTTTCCCGTAGATCAGTCGATTTCTTCGTCAGCCTCGTAGCCGCCCATCTCGCGGATGGCGTTCTTCAGCATGACGTACTGCTGGAAGAGGTGGTTGACGGGCACCTCGCCGTTGACGTAGTCGTGCATCGGGCTCTTGAGGAAGAAGCTCAGGAAGCGCTGGATGCCGTAGCGTCCGGCGCGGGCGGCCAAGTCGCTCAGGAGCACGAGGTCGAGCACCAGCGGAGCTGCCAGGATGGAGTCGCGGCAGAGGAAGTTGATCTTGATCTGCATCGGGTAGCCCATCCAGCCGAAGATGTCAATGTTGTCCCAGCCCTCCTTGTTGTCGTTGCGGGGTGGGTAGTAGTTGATGCGCACCTTGTGGTAATAGTCCGTGTAGAGGTCGGGCTGGTTTTCGGGGACGAGGATGCTTTCGAGCGTGGAGAGCTTGCTGACCTCCTTGGTGTGGAAGTTGGCGGGTTCGTCCAGCACGAGGCCGTCGCGGTTGCCCAGGATGTTGGTGGAGAACCATCCGGACAGGCCCAGGCAGCGCGTGCCTATGATCGGTGCGAAGCCGGACTTCACGAGTGTCTGGCCGGTCTTGAAGTCCTTGCCGGCGATGGGCAGTTTGGTCTTCTCCGCCATTTCCCACATGGCCGGGATGTCCACTGTCGTGTTCGGTGCGCCCATGATGAAGGGAGCTCCCTCGGCCAGGGCGGCGTAGGCGTAGCACATGGAGGGCGCGATGTGCTGGCGGTCGTCAGCCTTCATGGCGGCTTCCAGTGCGGCCAGCGTGCCGTGCACCTTCATGTCCACCGGGACGTAGATTTCCGTCGAGGCGGCCCATATCACCACAATGCGGCTGCAGCCGTTGGCTTCCTTGAAGTCGCGGATGTCCTTGCGCAGGGCTTCTACCATTTCCCAGCGGGTGGCGCAGTCCTTCACGTTTTGGCCGTCCAGGCGGCGGGCATACTCGTGATCGAAAGCGGCCTTCATCGGGACGATTTTTTCCAGCTCGTCCCGCACGGGGTTAATGTCCTTCTCTTTGAGAACTTCTGCGCTGATTGCGGACTCGTAGGCGTTGGAGGAATATACGTCCCACGCGCCGAATACCAGGTCGTTCAGGTCGGCCAGCGGAACGATTTCCCCGTAGTGCAGGTACTTCTTGTCCTTGCCGCGGCCTACGCGGATCTTGTCGTATTGCGTCATCGAGCCAACGGGCTTTGCCAATCCCTTGCGGACCATCAACACGCCTGTAATGAATGTCGTGGCGACGGCTCCCAGCCCGACGCACATCACTCCTAATTTTCCTGTTGCAGGTTCCATAATTTATTTGTATGTTAGAAGATTTCTCTCTTTGAAACGCCAAAGGTACGAAAAGTTTTCGGCTATACTCCGGCTTTATAGAACTTTTTAATTTTTCCGTTTTCCGGCCCTTCCGACGCTGGCGGGATGGCGGGGCTCCCGGCGTTTTTCGCGTGCTGCGGTTTCCCCCGTCCCTACACCATATTATATATAAGGTGTCCGGCACGTCCTCGTCCGTCGGTCGGGCAGTCAAGCAAAGAGGGCACCCTCCTTTACTGATGGGTGCCCTCTTGTTCTGCGCTTCAGGATGGGCTTGAACCAACGACCCCCTGATTAACAGTCAGGTGCTCTAACCAACTGAGCTACTGAAGCA
>CALUIN010000017.1 GCA_944320745.1 uncultured Alloprevotella sp.
CCTTATCGTGGCGGCCGGCCGCCTGCACTCGCCCGCCTGGCTCACGGCTTTGCTCTGCCTCGGCGGCGCCTGGGCCGCTGGGCACTACGGCTGGCGCCTTTGGTTCGGCTTCACGTTCACCGGTCCCTTCTTCTTCCTCGCCGGCCACCTCTACGCCCGGCCTGCCGAACGGCTGCAGCAGGCCGTCCGCTCCGCCGCCTGGCGCCGCGCCCTGGCCGCGGTGCTCTTCCTCGCGGTCTACGCGCTCCTCATGTACGCCGCCGGCTACCCCGGCCGCACCGTGTTCAACATCGCCTACATGCCCGGCAACCCGCCCATGCTTCTCGCCGCGCTGACCGCCGTAGCGGGGCTGCTGCTCCTCTTCAGGCTATGGCGCGCCCCTGCCTGGTGGACCCGCCTCGCGGCCTACGCCTCGCGCCATGCCCTGACGCTCATCGGCTGCCACTTTGTGCCCATCATCCTCAGTAAGGAGCTCCACTGGTTCACAGGCTGGGAGCGCTGGCCCCGCATCCTCGCGCTCATGGGGATAGAGGCCGTCTGGCTCGCGCTGACCTGCGCCGTCGTGGGACGCTGGCTGCCGCTGCTCGAGGGCAGGCTGCCCGGCTGGCTGGCCCGGCGCGTCAGCAAGTGAGCCTCCGCGAGCCGCCCGGCAGCTCCTCCAGCCGCACGCGGACCGTATCCTCCGGCAACAGGTCCTCGACCAGCTCCGGCCACTCTATGAGGCACACCGCACCGCTGTAGACGTAGTCCTCGAAGCCCATGTCGTAGACTTCCTCGAGCTTACGCACGCGGTAAAAGTCGAAGTGATAGACCAGCGCGCCCGTCGTCGCCGAGCGGTACTCGTTAACCAAGGCGAACGTGGGCGAGTTCACCACGTCGTCCACCCCCAGCTCGGCGCACAGGGCCTTAATAAACGTAGTCTTGCCCACTCCCATCGGGCCGTAGAAGGCAAAGACCGTGCGGTCGCCCATTTGTTCCGCGAAGGCGCGGGCGGCCGGCGCCATGTCGGCCAGTGAGGTTAAGATCTGTTCCATAGTTTCCGTATTCATTTGTTCCAAGTTGAGGGCAAAGTTACGTATTTCCGGGAAAGTCGCGCGGCTCTCCGCAGAAAGTCTTAACTTTGCCTCGGCCGGAGAGCCCGGCCCCACACTTTTACCATTTATCGTACACCATGTTCCGTAAGACACTCATCACCCTGCTGCTGGGCCTCTGCGCCCTGCAACCGGCCGCGGCGCAGACGCCCCCGCCGCCCGAGCGCCCCGTGACGGGCAACGCCAGCTTCCGCCCCGCCCATGCGCTCACCCTCTGGTACGACCGCCCCGCCACGCTCGGAGGGACGGCCAACAACTGGATGGAGTATGCCCTGCCCATCGGCGACGGGCAGCTGGGCGCCATGATCTCGGGCGGCATAGCCTGCGACGACATCCAGTTCAACGAGAAGACGCTTTGGTCCGGCCGTCCGACGGACGTCGGCGTGGACTACGGTGCCTACCAGAACTTCGGCAGCGTCCTCGTCGACCAGCTCGACCCCGCCTTCGCCGCCGACACCGCCTGCGCGGCCCGCGACTACGTGCGCTGGCTCGACCTCAGCGACGCCACGGCCGGTGTGCGCTTCAGCCGGCCCGACGGCTCCGTAGCCTATACCCGCACCTACATGGCCAGCCGCCCGGCGCGCTGCATCGTCGTCCGCTTCACGGCTTCCGAGCCCGGCGCGCTGCAGCTGCGCTTCCGCCTGGCGCCGGGCTGCAGCGGCGCCCCCGCCTCAGCCATCTACTCCGGCGCCGAGGCCGCCTTCTCCGGCCGCCTGGCCACCGTGAGCTACGCCGCCCGCCTGCGCGTCGTGCCCCGCGGCGGCCGCCTCGTCTCCTCGCCCGAAGGCATCTCCGTCCGCGGCGCCGACGAGGTGCTCCTCGTCCTGGCGGGCGCGACGGACTACGCCCCCCTGGAGCCCGCCTACACAGCCGGGACCGACTCGCTCGCCCCGCTCGTGGAGCGGCGCGTCGCCGATGCCGCCGCCCTCGGATGGGACCGGCTCCTCTCCGACCACGTGGCGGACCACCGCGCCCTCTTCGACCGCATGGACTTCCAGCTGGCGGGGACGGAAAACCGCGTCCCGACGGACAGCCTCGTGCGACAGTACGACGGCGGACGCGGACCGCAGGCACGCATGCTCGAACTGCTCTACTTCCACTACGGCCGCTATCTGGCCATCGCCTCCTCGCGCGGCGTGGACCTGCCCTCCAACCTTCAGGGCATCTGGAACAACACGAACACGCCGCCCTGGAACTCCGACATCCACTCCAACATCAACGTGCAGATGAACTACTGGCCCGTGGAAGCCACCAACCTTTCCGAGCTCCACTTGCCCTACCTCAACTACGTCATCAACATGGCCACGCGCCACGATGAGTGGGCACGCGCAGCCCGCGCCGCCGGACAGCCGCGGGGATGGACGTGCTACACGGAGAACAACATCTTCGGCGGCATGGGGGCCTTCATGCACCAGTATGTCATCGCCAACGCCTGGTACGCCACCCACCTGTGGCAGCACTACCGCTTCACGCTCGACCGCAGTTTCCTCCGCCGCGCCTTCCCCGCCATGTGGGGCGCCGCCGTCTTCTGGATGGACCGCCTGCGGCCCGATGCGGACGGCCGCCTGGTCTGCCCCAAGGAGTACTCGCCCGAACAGGGACCCGTGGAGGACGGCGTGGCCCATGCCCAGCAGTTGGTCTGCGAACTGCTGGCCAACACGCGGGCAGCGGCCGACGTGCTGGGGCGGCGCGCCCTGAGCCGCGCGGACCGCAGACGGCTGGACGAGTGTCTGGACAGCCTGGATCGCGGACTGGCCCTGGAGACCTACACCGGCGCCTGGGGCGACACGCTCCACGGCGTGGTCCGCGGCGAGCCCTTGCTCCGCGAATGGAAGTACAGTGACTACACCGCCGGGCAGAACGGCCACCGCCACATGTCCCACCTCATGTGCCTCTACCCCTTTGCCCAGGTCACGCCCGGCAGCCCCTATTTCCGTGCGGCCGTCAATTCGCTGCGCCTGCGCGGCGACCAGTCCACGGGCTGGTCCATGGGCTGGAAAATCAACCTCTGGGCCCGCGCCCTCGACGGCGACCACGCCCACGCCATCCTGCGCCGCGCCCTGCGCCACAGCACGAGCTTCGCCGTGGACCAGCGCTACGGCGGCATCTACTATAACCTCTTCGACGCGCACGCACCCTTCCAGATCGACGGCAACTTCGGCGCCTGCGCCGGCATGGCGGAGATGCTCCTGCAAAGCCACACGGACACGCTCCACCTGCTGCCCGCCCTGCCGCAGGCCTGGCCGGAAGGCTCGGCCCGCGGGCTCAAGGCGGCCGGCGACTTCACCGTGGACCTGCGCTGGAGCGGCGGGCGGCTCGCCGAAGCCCGCATCACGTCCCGCCAGGGCCGGCCGCTCGTGGTGCGCTGCGCCGGGCTGCAAGGCGCTGAGATCCGCGTAGGCCGCCGCAGGGCGCGCACCCGCGCCGCCGGACCCGACGCGCTCCGCATCCGCGCACGCCGCGGCGACGTGGTCACCCTCACCTTCCCCTAAGCCGCGGACTTACGGACCTTAGGCCCGTGACGACGGGGCTAAGGTCCGTAAAAACTCGCCTAAGCCCCGTGCATCCTTCCTCGGGCCGGCCTTGCACCGCACTTATACACGTTTCCCCGGAAACTGCCTTGACAGCTTCCGGGGAAACTCTTTTCCGCACCCCGACACGCGCCTCAGCGGCGGGGCGCGGCGCTGAACGCATAGAAGCGGACCACCTTGTGGTCGTCACAGCTGCGATGGCCACTGTCGAAGACCAGGCGGACGGCATACTGCGGGTAGGCGCTGCGGAAAGCCTCCACGTCGTCGTTGCCCGCGATGAGATAGCCCGCCTGCGGCAGGGCGGGCGCCTTGTCGATAGGAATGACGCGGTCGCCCAGGTAGAAGTTGATGGTAAAAGGGTGCAGGCGGTTCGCCTCGAGCACGTCCGTGCGCCAGGAATAGACCGTCCCGCGCGGTGCTATGGCGGCGATGCGCTCCGCTATGGCGCGGTCGGACTGCACGGTGAGGACCGTCGGCAGATAGAAGCCGCTCAGCGCCAGGTGAACGGCGAAGACCACGCCGACCGGAGCGAAGACGCGCGCGCCGCGCCGCTGGCGCCTGAGACACACGAGGGCGGCCACGACGGGCAGCACCACGAGGAGCTGCGCGAGGGGCGAGAGGGGCACGTCGCGCAGGGCGTGAAGGAACGCGGCGTTCTCCGCGGCATGGCGGCCCTGGAATATGGCGTCCGTCACCCACCCGGCGCGCACGGCCACGAAGGCCAGCGTCAGGACGAAGGCCAGCACGCCGACCACCCACCCGAAGGCGGCCAGCGCGCGCGGACGCTCACGGCCAATCCACAGGAAGAACTCCGCCAGACCATAGGCCAGGAAGGGATAGAGCGGCAGCAGGTAGACGGAACGCTTGCTGGCGGGGATGCAGTAGAAGAGGAACACGACGGCTACGCACGTCCAGGCATAGAGCCGTGCGGGCGGCTGGGCGCGCAGCCCGTCGCGCCAGCGGCGAAGCAAGGCGCGGAGACCCGGAAAGCGCCGCCCGCCCCTCCGCCGCAGGCCCCGCAGGCTGCAGGCGCCGATGAGGGCCAGCAGCGTATAGGGCAGGAAGCCGGAGAGCACCGTCTGCACGTTGTACCACCAGGGATTGATGTGCGAGGCGTAGCTCATCTGCCCCGTGAAACGGAGCACGTTTTCCTCATAAATGAGGCGCAGAAAGCGCGCCCCGCCGTGGGGCTCGCAGTAGGCGGCCACGTACCACAGGCACAAGGGGACCAAGGCGGCCAGCACCACGAGGGCCATGCGCCAGCAGACGGGCCAGAAGCGCCAGCCGTGCAGCCAGTAGAACACGGCGGCCGCACCGCACGGCAGCACCACGCCGACCGGCCCCTTGGTGAGCGCAGCGCCGGCCAGACAGGCCAGGGCGGCCCAGGGCACGCCGCGCAGGCCGCCCTCCCACCAGCGGTAGAGCGCGAGCAGGGCCAGGACGGTGAGCGAGGCCAGCAGCATGTCCACGCGGCAGGTCATGGCGGCGCGGTGCACCTCGAACGTGGTCAGGGCGAGCAGCGCCGTGAGCATGGCCACCCGCTCGCCGCGCCGCCGCGCAAAGAAGCGGAACACGGCCACCAGCATGGCCGTGGCGGCCAGGGCGGACGGCAGGCGCGCGGTGAACTCCGAGATGTGGCCCGTCAGGCTGGAGAAGAGGGCCACCAGCCAGTGGAGCAAGGGGGGCTTGAAGGCTATCTCGTCCCCGTTGTTCACGGGGAGCACCCAGTTGCCGTCCTGCAACATGGAGAAGGCCACGATGGCCTCGCGCGGTTCGCCGCGCGTGTTGAACGGGGTGAGGCCGAGAAAGAGTACGACCGACAGCAGACAGAGCACGGTCAGCACGAGCGTGGAACGCCGGTAGGTTTGTCTGGACATATCAGAAAATAATTTTTACGGGCAGGGACACGGCCGCCAAAGGGTCCGCGCCCCTTGCGGCAAAGTTAAGCATTCTCCGGGACACCGGGCCGGGAGGGCGGCACAAGTGTTCCAAATTCCGGAATATTTCGTAACTTTGCCGGCCGATAACCTTTACCTCATTCTTTTTATTCCCGTTGCCATGACTCATGCCCCCAAAGTCAGCATTATTACCATCGGACGCAACAACCGTGAAGGCTACGCCCGCACACTAGAGTCCGTCGTGACACAGACGTGCCGCGACTACGAATGGATTGTCATCGACGGCGCGTCGACGGACGGCAGCGTGGAGCTGCTGCGCGAGCACGAGGCGGAGATTACGCGCTTGGTGAGCGAACCGGACACGGGCATCTTCAACGCCATGAACAAGGGCATAGCCCTGGCGCGCGGAGAGTACTGCAACTTCATGAACTCGGGCGACGCCTTCCACGCGCCCGACGTGCTGGAGCGCGCAGTGCCGCGCCTGCAGGGCAAGGACTTCTACGTAGGCCACCAAGTGAGCCCCAACGGGCGGCCGGCCTTCCTGCCGGCTCCGCGCGAAGTGACGGCCTACGCGCTGGTGAACAAGGCCCTGACCCACCAGGGAGCATTCATACGGACAGAGCTGCTGAAGGTCAGACCGTTCAATGAGAAATACACCCTCGTGGCAGACCGTGAGCAAATGGTGTACGAGATGCTGGTGGGCAACGCCAGCTACGAGCGTCTGGACTTCGTGGTCGCGGACTTCGACGGGACGGGCGTATCGGGCAACCCGGCCTTCAAGGCGCAGTACAACGCGCAATGGGACGACGCCCTCCACACCCTTTTCTCGCCGCGCGTGGCAGACTTGCTCTGCGGCGGAAGCCGCTTCCAGCGCAAGGTACGCTACGCCCTGGAGAAAGAGAATCTGGCGGAAAGGGATTGGAAAATACTGCGCAACGCGCTGAAGGCTTTGCCCGGCGACCTGTGGAAAAGCCTGACGCGGCGGAAGAAGGGCTGAGCCGCGCTCAGCCCCGGAGAGCCTGCCGCAAGCGGCGGAGCAGGCCGGGCGAGGCGGCGGAGAACTTGCGGGCAAAGAGGGCCGGGGCGTGCATCAGTTCGTCGAAATCGGCTTCACGCCAGACGTAGGGCCGCCCGCGCTCCCAGTCGACAAGCCGCTGACTGCCGCGCGTGGGGTCGGCCGTGTCGTAGATGTTGCGGCGGAAAGGCGAGGCCCACACCAGCGTAGGCAGAAAAATCTCATCCGGAGCCAGCGTCATGCGGAACCGCCGCATGACATTTTTTTTCTCCTTTATGATATAGTCGCAACAAGGCTGCGTGAGGCTGGCCCACTGGTAGCCTTTGTGGAAATCGTAGTCCCAAGGCCGCTGGAAACGGACGGCCTTCTGCAGGGCCAAGGCGACATTGCGCACGGGCGCGGCCAGGGCATGGGCGGGCGTGCCCTTGTCCCGCAAGTGGCGGGTGAAGAGATAGTAGCGGCCTACGCGGCGCCGCACATCGCGGCGGTGCCCGTCCGTCTCCCAGCAACCCACGAACTCCGCGCCGGCATGGCGGTCGAAGAAGTCGTGAATCGCCCGCTGAGGCCGCAGGGGGAGATCCACGCCCGAGAGCAGGTGGCAGTAGGCGTAAGGCCCTCGGGCGGCGGCGGCTTCGAGCAGGCGGTACTCCGCGGCCACCTGGCTCAAGTCGCCCCAGCAGACGGCCAGCGGGCGGGGGAGCAGGAAATAGCGGGCGCGGGCGGGACGCCAGGCGGCAAAGCGGGCGCGCATGGCCGCGGCGCGGCGGTCCAGGTGGAGGTAAATGTCGTTGCGGGCGTCGTCGAGCAGCTCCAGCAGGAGGGAGAGCACTTCCGGCTCGTTGTGCGCGAGAATGAGGAATGCGTGTTTCATCCTTTTTCCAGACTTCGGAACATGCGGGGCATCGTGTCGTCCTTCACGATGTAACCGTCCGCCTCGAGGCGGGAACGGACGGTGGTGCCGACCACGCGGGCGTACTCCGCTTCAAGCAGGCCCTGACGGTAGAGCTCGTAGAAATAGCGCCAATGGCGACCGCCGTGGCGGCTGCGATGCTGCTCCAGCTGCTGGCCGCCGTTGATCATTTTACTCAGAAACTGCGCCCTGCCGCGGATGTTGTAATGGTAGACTATGATGTCGGAAGCGGAAGAGCGGCGGGGCAGCATCGTAACTTTGTGGTTGCCCATCGAGATCTGCACGTATCCGGCCGCGCGGTGGGCAACCTTCTTTCCCTGACGGCCGAAAATGGAATAGCGGGAAAGGTCGTAGGCAGCGGGGTCGGGGACTTCGCGGACGGTGCTGGCCCACTCCGTCCAGGGCTTCCCCTCCTCGGGACAGACGTTGCGAACGGGGCAGTCGAGGGCCGTGGCATGGGTGGCGCGCATGGCGTCCTTCAGGCAGCCGGCGGGGGCGTACCAGAACTCGTCGGCATCGGCATTGATAATCCAGTCTGCCCCGTAGCGCGTCCGGGCTCGCCATATCATACGGTCCACCCAGGCTTTCTGCGCATAGTCCGTAGCGGGCTCGCGGATGACTTCGAGTATCCAGCCGCGCCCGGCGTAGCGGCGCAGGATGTCGGGCGTGCGGTCCGTGGAGTTGTTGTCCGTCACGATAAATCCGTCCACTCCCATCGCCTTGTGAAAAAGCAAGTTGCGCTCCAGGAGCTCTTCCTCGTTTTTCACCAGAAGCGTCATGATGAGCCGCGGACGGGGCGTGGTGCGCAGCGTGCGGGGCAGATCGGCCACGGCACGCAGCAGTTTGACAGGAATCGGCGGGGTCATGGCTGCGGGGGATTATCGTTGAGTTCGACGGGTATGCGCACCCACTCGGCGGGACAGATGTAGGGCATCTCGCAAACGGCCGACCAGCGCTCCGGAGCGACGACGACCTTGCCGGGCCGGGGATTGAGCCACGCGCCCCACCAGGAGAAGGTGCTGTTGCAGATAATGTGGTGACGGCAACGGCTCATGAGCATCATGTCCTGCCAGCTGTCGGCGCCGTGGTTCCAGCTGATGAACACGGCGTTGCCGAGCGGCAGGTGCTCGGCTGCCCAGGCGATGTCGTCCGAGAATACGTAGTAGTGGGGCGAGGCGACGCGGCGGGCCAGCGCGGCGGCGGCGTCATGATAGTAGGCCAGCGAACAGACGCGGCCCGTAGTGTGCCACGTGCCGGGCTTCAGGTAGTCGCCGCGGCGCACGTGGAGCGAAACGGCCGAAGCGTCCGCCTCGATTCTGTCCAGCATCTGCCGCGTGCGATCATTGACTTTCTTATCATCAAAGGTAAATGCGCGGCGCACTTCGTCCTTGATGCCGGCGAAGTAGCGTTCGCTCTGATAGAATCCCTTAAAGTAGATGAGCGGCCAGAGACGGCGCCGCTCGAA
This sequence comes from uncultured Alloprevotella sp., assembly GCA_944320745.1. Classification (GTDB taxonomy): domain Bacteria; phylum Bacteroidota; class Bacteroidia; order Bacteroidales; family Bacteroidaceae; genus Alloprevotella. The sequence continues at coordinate 8,911 of CALUIN010000017.1, forward strand.
GGCGCGCAGCGTCGTCAGGTCCTGCTTACGCTCCAGGATGGTCTTGAAAAAGAGAAACTCCACGACCTTCTTCGCCGTCTGGTTCATGCAGAACTCCTCGGGCGGGAGATTAAAGACGCGGTGCAGCTCGTAACCGTTGTGGACACGGTAGTGCATCATGTCGGAAAGGTCGATACGGGTAGCCGGAAAACGGCGTTTCATTTGCAGGTAGAAGGCGTAGATGAACATCTGGTTGCCCAGACCGCCTGTCATCTTAATCAGTCTCATGCCGAGCCGTGTTATATTTGGTCATCAGTTGCAGGCAGACCGTCGGGTCGAAGCCTCGCGCGGCGGCATATTCGTCCGCCATAATGGCGAGCATCTCCGGCGAGGCGGGCAGCCGCTCGAAGTTCTTGCAGCCGGCCTCTATCCCCACGCGACCGAAACGTATGCGATTGAGGTCGATGATTTCGATGCGCACGCCGCCGGCTTCGGGACGGAACAGGATGTTGCCGCGCGAGTAGTCCTTGTGCAGGAGTCCGTGCTCGTGCATCTGGGCTGTCGTGCGGGCTATGGCGCGGAGGATTTCCTCCCGCTCCGGGAAATCCCGACGGGACAGGTCGGCGTAGGTGTAGGGACAGTCAGAGGTCAGGCTGACATAGTAGCTCCGGCCGAAAAGCAGCAGACGGCGTTCCGTGTAATAGGCCACGGGGCGCGGCGTCCCGATACCCAGAGCGTGGAGCCGGAAAGCGTATTCGTAGGACCGGCGGGCTTTCGATGCCCGCAGCAGCCCGTAGGCCAGCCGGTTCACCGCATTGGGAATGCGGAAGGCCTTGACCACGACGTCCAGACCTGCGGCGTTCATGCGGCGTAGCTCGTTGCGCCCTTTGTGCAGCACCGTCCCCGTATGGGCAAAGCGCAGCGGCAGCGTGGCTACGAAGCCGCGCAGCGCGGCCTCGTCGAGCGCCGGATTCACGACGATGCGGCGCGGCCGGGCCAGGCGGCCGAAAAAGTTCAACAGGCGCGACCAGCTGCGGTGATAGCGCAGCGGGCCGCCCAGCTCCCGCTCGAAGAACTCGGGATGCTTGCGGTTAAGGAAGTCCACGACATGGCGCTTCAGCCGCCGGTCCGACGTCCGCTTCGACCCGGCGCGGATGCGGTAGTGCAGGGCCACGTAGGGCAGGCGTCTCACCTCGCCGCCGTCCTTCAGCACGGCAATCCAGAACTCCCAGTCCTCGCGGGCCACAATTCCCTCGCTGTAGCCGCCCACCCGCTCCCAGTCCGCCCGGCGATACATGGCGCAGGTGTCCATGATATTCTTCCGGGCCAGCAGGTGCAGGGAGAAGGGCGGCAGGACCCACTCTCCCGTGCGGTCGCCGAAGAAGTCGGCCCGCGGGGCTACGGCTTTCACCTCGGGATAAGCGTCGAGGATGGCGGCGGCATCGCGCACGAAAGTCGGCGCTATGGTGTTGTCCGCATCGACCGGAAGGATGTATTTGCCCCGCGCCTCGCCGACGCCGCGGTTGCGGGCGGCGCAGACGCCGGCATTCTCCTGGCCGACGACACGCACCCGCCCGTCGCGGGCGGCATACTCCCCGGCTACGGCGCGCGAACCGTCCGTCGACCCGTCGTCGACGACGACGACCTCGAGCGGCGCGTAGTCCGAAGCGAGCACCGAGTCGAGCGTATCCCGCAGGTAGTGCGCCATATTATATACGGGGACGACGACGGAGACCAAGGCGCGGGCGGATGAGGGAGTAGTCAGATCGTGGTGGGAACCCATGTGCGGAGAGTTTGAATGGTGAACGGAGGCCCGGTGCCTCCGTTTTTTTTGTGCCGGCGGTCCGGCGGCCGCGGCTCAGATTTTGTCGAGCCCGCGGGTGTATTTCAGCCAGTAATACTTCAGGGGATTCTTGTGCTTCAGCTGCTTCCAGGGGCGGCTCTGGTGGGGACGATGGACCACGGGCAGACCGGCGAAGAGGTAGTTCGACAGTCCAGCGGCCTGCGCCTCGTGGGAGATGGTCACGTCGTACCAGTGCTTCGTCCCGTCCAGGCGGTCGAAGTCCACCCTGCGCAGCAGCTCGGGCGTCAGCAGGGAGCAGCAGAAGCTGCAGTGCTTGCGCGTGGGGACGGTCTGTCCCTCCAGGCCGCGTGCGTGCTCGTAGGGATAATTTATCCGGCCCCCGGTGTCCACGGTGACGGCGGCGGCTATGCCGCAGTCGGGGCGCGCGTCCGCCCCGTCGCAGAGCCCTTGCAGCGTGTCGGGGCGCACGGTGACGTCGCTCTCCACGATGCAGAGCGCGGCATCCGCCTGTAGCGCCTCGCGGCGCGTGCAGCGCAGGACGTAGAGATAGTTCGGCGAGGGGTGGTCCGTCAGGTCGGCCACGTTCACGAGCGTGAATCCCAGCTCGCGCGCGGCCTCCTCCAGGCGGCGCGTGTTCTCGGGCGTGCTGTTGTCGTTGTAGACGGTGTACGTGTAGGGCACGCGCAAGTCCGAGGCCAGGACGGCGCGCACGGTCTCGAGCGTCGCGTCGATAGCGTCCTTCACGGGGGTGATGATGTGGAGTTGCTTCATGGCTGATGCTGTTTCGTGAAGCAAAGATAGTAAAATAAAAGGCACGTCCGTCCGTGCGCCCCGCCTTTTTACGGAAAGCGGGGAAAAATGAGGCAGCCCGCCGCGGCAATTCTGCTGCGGCAGGCTGCTTTGCGTTCGGGCCGTCTCAGTGTTTCCAGCCGGCGGCCTCGGCTATGCGCTGCGGGATGGCCGTATTGTCCATCTTCCCGACAAAGCGCTCGGCGCCGACGCCGATAGCGAAGACGGGCACGTAGCCGTTGCTGTGCTCGCCGCTCTGCCAGCCGATGAGCGCGGCCTCGGCCATGACATCGCGGGCCGTATTGGCCAGGCCGTCCAGGCTGGCGTAGTGGCCCTTCACCTGGTCCCCGTTTCCGCCGCTGAGTTTGTCGAAAGCCTTGCGCAGGCGTTCCGTCTGCCGGTCGGACAGTTTCACCTTGTCCCAGAAGCCCCAGTTGGCCTGCAGGTCGGCGCGCACCCGGTCCCACGTGAAGTCCGCGCCGCTCTTGCTGCGGAGCGCGGAGAGGTGGCGCGTATATTCCTCGGCGCTCATCTTCTGGAAGCCAAGCAGGTCCGTGTGGAGCTCGTACGGGCCGCGGCCAAGGGCGATGCCACCCGTCTCGTGGTCAGCGGTGATGACGATGAGCGTCTCGTCGGGGTGTTGCTTGTAGAAGTCATAAGCCACACGCACGGCATTGTCCAGGTCCTCCACCTCGCGAAAGGCCGTCGCGGCGTCGTTGGAGTGGCATGCCCAGTCCACCTTGCCGCCCTCGACCATGAGGAAGAAGCCGTCCTTGCCGGCAGCGGTGAGCTGCGCGATGCCGGCGCGGGTGATGTCGGGCAGGGTGAGGTCCGCGTCCGTGCGGTCTATGGCGTAGGGCAGGGCCGTGCGGTCGCGGCGGCTGGCCTCCTCGGGCTGCAGCAGCACCACCTTGCCCTTGCCCGTGGCGGTGGAGCGGAAGGCGGGATAGCCGCGCACCACGGTGTAGCCGGCGCGGGCGCACTGCTCGTAGAGCGAACCGGCCGCCGCGCTGTCGGGGCCCACGGGTTCCAGGAAGTCGGACCCGGCGTAGAAGTCGTAGCCGGCGGCTATCATCTGCCGGCCTATCTGGTAGTACATGCCGCGGTCGGGCACGTGGGCATAGAAGGCGGCAGGCGTGGCATGGTCCACGGAGACGCTGGTCGACACGCCGACGGCCGCGCCGGCGGCCTTTGCCCAGGCGGCCACGCTGCTCACGTCGGTCTTCAGATCGGCCAGCATGCCAAGCGTGCCGTTTTTCGTCTTCTTCCCGGTGGACAGGGCCGTGCCCGCGGCGGCCGAGTCGGTCACGCCGTTCGTGGCGGAATAGGTCGTGACGAGCCCGCCATAGGGAAACTGCGTGAAGCAGAGGGGTTCTACGCCGATACGGCCTTCAAGGGCGGCCAGGAAGGTTTCCGTGCCATTCACTTGGTTCACGCCCATGCCGTCGCCGATGAAGTAGAACACGTATTTGGCGCGTCCGGCAGCCAGGGCGGAGGCAGCCAGCAACACGGCGGCCGCCATTGTGAAAAATCTTTTCTTCATATCTGCGGACAATTAAGGTTTCTTTCTTCCGCGTGCAAAATTAGGCAAAAGCCCCGAAAGGCGCCGCCGCGGCTTATTACTTTTTGGTGAAGGGCCGCCGCGCCCTGCCGCGCCGCCCCGGGGCGAGGCTCTCCGCAGACGGGCCTTAGCCCTCTTCAAACTGGGCCTATCCCCGTGCGGACGGGCCTTAGTCCCGTGGCCACGGGGTCCTGCCGAATATTCAGAACAATAAAAAGGACAAACGGGGCACTTCCCGTAACGCCGGATTTCAGTATCTTTGCATTATGGAAAACTTGTTTCCGATTTCAGTTTTCTCGGCAGCTCTGCTGCTGACGGGCTGCGACGTGCTCGAGGTTCACCCCTACGACGCGCACGTGGAGGGCGAGCGCCACATCAACGCGCGCGCGGTGGAGCGCATTGAGGCTGCCTGCGCCGGGCGCGACTCGGTGCGCTTTGCCGTCGTGAGCGACACGCAGCGCTGGTACGACGAGACGGCGGCGGCCGTGGCCCATATCAACGCGCATGCCGACGTGGACTTCGTCATCCACTGCGGCGACCTGACGGACTTCGGCCTGACGCGGGAGTTCGAGTGGATGCGCCGCGAGCTGGAGCGCCTCGAGCCGCCCTACGTGTGCCTCATCGGCAACCATGACTGCCTGGGGACGGGGGGCGACGTGTTCCGCACGATGTTCGGCGACCCGAACTTCTCCTTCGACGCGGGCGACACGCACTTCGTATGCCTCAACACGAACGCCTTCGAGTACGACTACTCGGTGGCCGTCCCGGACTTCGGCTTCCTGCGCGACGACCTGGAGGCCCTCGGGCCGGATACGCGCCGCACCGTGGTGGCCATGCACGCCATGCCCTTCTCGGACCAGTTCAACAACAACGTGGCCGAGGTTTTCCAGGAAAAAATCCGCACGTACCCGGGCCTGCAGTTCTGCCTGTGCGGACACCAGCACACCACGACGCAGTTCGAGCCGTTCGACGACGGCGTGGTCTACTACGAGTGCGGCTCGGCCGCCAAACGGCAATACCTTGTGTTCACCCTGACCGCCGACGGAGGATTGAAGTATGAAGTGGTGGATTATTAATGCCCTGTGCTGGCTGGCGGCCCTGCCGGCCTGCGCCGCGCCGGCGGCCGACTCGCTGCGCGGCGACACCGCGCAGCGCCGCCCTACGTTCTACGAGCGGCGCACGCAGCATCTGCGCAGTTCCTGGGCGCGCTTGGTGCCCAACATGGGCAGCATCCATTTCTACGGCGGAGTGGGCCTCGTGTCGCTGGGCACGGGCTGGCACTACGGGCGCAAGGACCAGTGGGAGACGGAGGTGCTGCTGGGCTTCGTGCCGAAGTACGAGTCGGACCATAACAAGGCGACGCTCACGCTGAAGCAGCGCTTCGTGCCCTGGCGCATCGGCCTGAGCAGCCGGTGGGCGGTGGAGCCGCTCACGGCTGGCTGCTTCGTCAACACCATCTTCGGCGAGGACTTCTGGGCACGCCAGCCGTCCCGCTACCCGAAGAACTACTACGGCTTCATCCCCAAGCTGCGGACCAGCATCTTCATCGGCCAGCGTCTGCGCTACAACATCCCCTCGCGCAACCGCATTTTCTGGAAAAGCATCTCGGCCTACTACGAGCTGAGCACATGCGACCTGTACCTCATCTCGGCGCTACCGAATCGGCGGGTGCGGCTGGGTGACATACTCACCCTGGCCTTCGGCCTCCGGCTCGAGATATTCTGACGCCGGAGCGGAAACTGCGAAAAAAAGCCTTGGGCGGCGTGCCTCCGCGGAGGGAGGAGCACGCCGCCCAAGGCTTTTCGCCGGAACGGGGCGGGCGGACAGGCGTCAGAGGGGGATGAGGGCCGCCCCTACGTCCGTGACGCCCGTGAGCGGGTCGAGCCGCATCAGGTGGTAGATGCGGACGCGCAGCGCCGGCCGCAAGGACAGGCGCAAGGTGTCCGCCGAAAATTCGTACTGGTAGTGGGAAAGGCCGCTGCCTGCGGGTTCGCCCTGGGCGTCGGCCAGCGTGCAGACAAGGGTATCGGTCCAGGCGGTGTCGCACGTCTCGGTGCGCATGCCTACGACCAACTCGCGGTAGGGATAGGGGCGCGTGGCCGACGTGCGGAGCCCGAAACTGAGGCGATAGTCGCCGGCGGCGGGCAGACTGTCGGCCGCGAGCACGAGCGTGTCGCCGCTCTCCCACCCCTCCGGTCCGCAGCCGGCCTCCGCCACGGCCGGCCGCGGCTCGCCGCAGCCGGCGGCCAGGGACAAGGCGGCCAGCAGCGGCAGCCAGGCCCGGCACCTGTGCCACAGGGCCTTGCGCGCAGGGCGCTTATTCTCCCGTCGTCCCATAGGGTCAGGCCTCCTTACGTGGGCCGCCTCCGCCGGAGCGTGCACGGCCTTCCTTCCCCTTGTCCTGACGGCCGCCGCGCCGCTTGCCGCCGCGCCGCCGCTTGGCCTTGTCGAAGCGGGTCAGGTCGTCCTGCTCGGCCAGGTCGATGGGACGCACGTGGGCCTTCGGCGCCGTCTCGTCGAGGGCGAGCGGCTTCTCGCCCCGGCGGTTCATCTGTATGACCTCGAAAGCCCGGTCCGTGTGGATGGTGACGACATTGGCCGCCAGACGCTTGTCGGTACTGTAGGTCACCATGCCGGAGAGGATGTCGGCCTTGAAGTAATAGTAGGTGGCGTCGGCCGTCTCGAGGGTGAGCTCGCGGCTGGGCAGCCGGCGCGAGGCTTCGACGTAGGTGTCAGCCTCATAGTTAAGGCAGCACTTCAGCTTGGCACACTGGCCCGCGAGCTTCTGCGGATTGGGCGAGATGTCCTGGAAACGGGCCGCTCCGGTAGAGACGGAGTTGAAATTCTTCATCCACGTGGCGCAGCAGAGCTCGCGGCCGCACGGCCCGATACCGCCAATGCGGCCGGCCTCTTGCCGCGCGCCGATCTGGCGCATCTCGATGCGCACGTGGAAGGCTTCCGCCAGCACCTTGATCAGCTTGCGAAAGTCTACGCGGGCATCGGCGATGTAGTAGAATATGGCCTTGTTGCCGTCTCCCTGGTACTCTACGTCGCCTATCTTCATTTTCAGGTCCAGGCTCTTGGCTATCTGGCGCGAGCGAATCATGGTGTCCTGCTCGCGGCTCTTGGCCTCTTCGTACTTCTCGAGGTCGGAGGGCCGGGCCTTACGGTAAATGCGCTTGATCTCAGTCCCGGGCTTGAGATTGGCCTTCTTCATCTGCAGGAGGACAAGCTGGCCGGTGAGAGTGACGGTACCTATGTCGTGCCCGGGCGAGGCCTCTACGGCGACCATGTCGCCCTTGACGAGCTCCAGGCCGTTATCGTTGCGGTAATAGCCTTTCCGGGTGTTCTTGAACTGGACCTCGACGAGGTCGGTCAGGCCGTTGTTTCCGGGGATGTCGGCCAGGTAGTCGTACGTATTGAGCTGCTTGTCCTGCCTGCCGCAGCCGCGGGCCGAGAGGCCGCGCAGACTGTCGTCGAGACGGAAGCCTGCCCCGCACTCGGCAGCCGGACGGCCGGTGAGCAGGGTCGGGCGTATCGTGGTCTTTTCTTCTGTCATATATAATAAGGTGTATATTCGTGCAGACGCTGCCGCGGGGCGGTGCCCGGCGGCGCGTCACTGGATGAGCAGGACAATCATTTTGAGCGCAAAGTCGAAGAACACCATGCGCGGATTGACGTTCTGCTCGATGTCGCGCTGCGCCAGGGAGAGCTCGTCCATGATGCCGATGACGTTGCGCTCGTTGACGAAGCGGGCAAAGCGCACGGCGAAGTCGGCTTCGCGGCGGTTCATATAGTTGAGCTCCGGGCGCTGGAAGTTATACACGAAATTCTCGCGTACCATGCGCTGGCAGTAGGTCAGGAAGTGCTTCTGCCGCTCCCGGCCCCAGTCGGCCACGCGCTCAGCCCACTCGTGCATGTCCTTAATCTTGCGCATGTAGCTCAAGCGCATGAGGAGCACGAACATATCGAAGAACAGGGCGGAGTCCTTGTCCACGCGGAGCTGCGCCAGGGCCTGCGTGTAGCTTCCGCCGCTGACGCGGGCTATGGCGCGGGCGTCGGGCTCCTGCAAGCCGTTGCGCTGCCGGAGCGCGTTTTCCAGCTCGGCGGCGGTGAGGGGGCGGAAGTCCACGCGCTGGGTGCGGCTCACGATGGTGGGGAGCAGGAGCTCGGGGTGGTCGGAAACGAGGAGGAACACCGTGTCCTCGGGCGGTTCCTCCAGGATTTTGAGCAGTTTGTTGGCGGCCGCGGCGTTCATCTGCTCGGGCTGCCAGATGATCATTACCTTGTAGCCGCCCTGCGACGATTTGAGGCTGAGCTTCTTCAGGATCTGGTCGCTCTCGGCCACGCCGATGAGCGACTGCTGGTTTTCCACCTGGATGCGGGCCAGCCACTCCAAGCGGTCGAAGTAGACCGACTCGGCCAGCTGGGCGCGCCATTCTGCCAGGTACTGGTCGCTCGTGGCCTCGCCGCTTTGCCCTTTCCGCTTGACTACGGGGAACACGAAATGGAGGTCGGGGTGTACCCACCGGGCCAGCATCTTGCAGGCGGGGCAATGTCCGCAGGCCTCGCCGTCCGCCGGCTCGCGGCACAGCAGCGCCGAGGCGTAGGCCAAGGCCACAGGCAACTTGCCGCATCCCTCAGGCCCCGCGAAGAGCTGGGCATGGGGCACGTGTCCGCCGCCCAGCTGCCTGCGCAGCCGCTCCTTGACGGCTTCCTGTCCGATGACTTCCCCGTAACGCATACTCGGTCTCAGTAAATCCGGCGGGCTATCTCGGCGATACTCTCCGCGGCCGACATCGAATAGAAATGGATGCTCGGGACGCCGCGCGCCATGAGCTCCTTGCACTGCGCCACGCTCCACTCCACGCCCAAGGCCCGCACCTCCTCGTCCGTGGCGCACTTGACCGCCTCGGCGGCCAAGTCCTGCGGCAGGTCGCAGTGGAACGTCTTGGGCACGGTGGAGAGCTGGGCGCGACGGGTCAGCGGCTTGATGCCCGGTATGATGGGCACCGTAATGCCGGCGGCCCGTGCCTTCTCCACGAAGCGGAAATAGGCCGTGTTGTCGTAAAAGAGCTGCGTCACGCCGTACTCGGCGCCGAGCTCCACTTTCCGCTTAAACCAGCCGAGGTCCATTTCCAAGTTGGGCGCTTCCTCGTGCTTCTCCGGGTAGCAGGCCACGCCGTAGCTGAACGGCCGGCCCGGCGCCTGTATGGGCGAGCCGTCCACGAAGCGGCCGGCGTTGAAGGCGTTGACTTGCTCCTGCAACTCGGTGGTATGCGCATAGCCGCCGGGCGTGGGGCGGAACATGCGGTCCTCGCGGGCTTTGTCGCCGCGCAGGAGCAGCACGTTCTCTATGCCGAGAAACTGCAAGTCGAGCAGCATGTATTCCGTCTCCTCCCGGGTAAATCCCGAGCAGAGCACGTGCGGCACCACTGGGATGCCATAGTCGCGCTGGATGACGGCGGCCACGGCCACCGTCCCGGGCCTCCGGCGCAGCCGGGAGCGTTCCACCTGCCCGTTGCCCAAGTCGCGGTATACATACTCCGAGCGGTGCGTCGTGATGTTGATATATTTCGGATTGTATTCCCGCAGGTGGTCGATGGTCCGCTTAAGGCCCTCAATGCCTGTCCCTTTCAGGGGAGGCAGCACCTCGAACGAAAAAGCCGTGCTCCCACCGTCAGGCAACAATTCGCTTATCTTCATGTGCCGTGTCTCTATGGATAATAATTTTTCAATAGGCAAAGTTACGCCAACCCGGGCGAAAAACAAAATAAAAAAGGGCTTTTTCTTTTTCCCGTTTAAGAGAAATGACTACCTTTGCCTCGACATTTGCACAGACTAACGGATTAATAACAATTTAAATTTTCTGATTATGGCTTACGTAATTAGTGATGAATGCATTGCCTGCGGCACTTGCATCGACGAATGCCCCTCCGGCGCCATCTCCGAGGGCGAAAAGTACTCCATTGACCCCAATGTTTGCGTAGACTGCGGCACGTGCGCCGATGTCTGCCCCTCCGGAGCCATCTCTCCGGGCGAGTAATCGCAGGCGGCATTTCAAAGGAAACACGAAAGCCTCTCCCGACCCTTGCGGTCTGGGGAGGCTTTCATTTTGCTTACCGGCACCGGGCGGCCGGGACTGTCCTTACGTCCCTTCGCCGCGAAAGCCGGAGCGGGCAGTGTGCCAGGCGGATGGAACACTGACAAGAAGAATTAAACAAATTTGACACCTGGCATCTGTCTCCGCGTCCGTCTCCGCGTCCCGTTTCGTGCGGACCGTTCCGCCGGTCGGAGCCGTTCTCCGGCCGCGCCTTCTCTTCAGGCGGACGCAGGCCGGAAGCCACTGTCCGGCCGGTCGGAGCGAGGATGATGCTCCGCCTGCCGGACAGCCGCGTTCCTTAAATTATCCACCTATGTCCGAGGAACGCTCAATCAAGCCTTTACCGTGTCTTGAACTATCGTGTCGTTCAGCGCGAAGGCCGGTTCGGCCGTCGTCGCCGTGTCGGTCGTCACCGTGTCGGCCAATGCGGGCACACTGTCGGGGACAGCCACCGTGTCCGTCTTCACCGTATCGTTCAGGCTGCTCTGTCCTGCAAGGGGGTTAGCCTTTACGAATGCACCACTCATTGAAACAAAACCAAGAGCCAGAACGGCTGCAACTGCAAACTTTTTCATGATTTTCTCCTTTTTATTGATTACTGATTTCACTTGTTGTTCTGCCTTTATATAGCGCAATCGCCGTGCCAAAACGGCACACGACAGCCAACAGATTAATAATCAGAGAAGTAACAAAACTCAGAGAAAATCCGCGACTGGGGAAAGTGGGGAACGGGTGTGGAAAAATTCCCCATCCGGGTGTGGAAATCCTACTTTTCCCCCATCCCGTAGAGCTTCAGCTTATTGTAAAGCGTCTTCCGGTCTACGCCCAGCAACTGCGCGGCGCGGCTCTTGTTGCCGCCGGTAGCCTGCAGGGCCCGCCGGATGCGCTCCGCCTCCGTCTGCCCGTCGCGCAGCTGCAGGTGGGCCGCATCGGGCTGCTGCAGGAAGTCCGGTCCCAGGTCCTCCAGGCGAATCAGCGGCCCGCGGGCCAGGAGCGTGGCCCGCTTCACGAGGTTTTTCATCTCACGCAGGTTGCCCGGCCAGGCATAGCGCACCATGGCCTCGCGCGCCGCGGCGTCGAATCCCTCCACATGGCGTTCCAGCTCGGCGTTGGCCTGCCGCAGGAAGAAGTCCGCAAAGAGCAGGATGTCCTCGCCCCGCTCGCGGAGCAGGGGCATGTGGAGCGTGAACTCGTTGATGCGGTGGTACAGGTCCTCGCGGAAGTCGCCGCGGGCGATGGCGGCGGGCAGATCCTCGTTCGTGGCGCAGACCAGGCGGATGTCCACTTCCGTCTCCTTCGTTCCCCCGACCGGGCGGACGCGCCTTTCCTGAAGCGCGCGCAGCAGTTGCACCTGCACGTCGTAGCCCAGGTTGCCCACCTCGTCCAGGAAGAGCGTCCCGCCGTTTGCCTCCTCGAAGGCGCCCGTCTTGTCGCCGACGGATCCGGTGAAGGCGCCCTTCACGTGCCCGAAGAACTCCGAGGCCGCCAGTTCCTTGGTCATGGCCCCGCAGTCTATGGCCACGAAGGGCCGTCCCGCCCGCTTGCTCAGCTCGTGAATGCGCCGCGCCACGTATTCCTTGCCCGTGCCGCTCGCGCCCGTAATGAGCACCGACATGGGCGTAGGGGCCACGAGCGCCACGTAGCCATAGAGCTGCCGCGCCGCCGGGCTGTTGCCCTCAAGGTAGCGGCCGTCGGCCCGGTCCGGCGCGGCGGCGGGCGGCGCGGCCGGTGCGGGTGCCGGGCGGGCGGCGACCAGCGCCTCGCGGATCTTGCGGAGCAGGATGTCCTGCTGCACCGGTTTGGCCACGTAGTCGCTCGCGCCGCGCTTCATGGCTTCCACGGCATTCTGCACCTCGGCGTAACCCGTCATGATTATAAGCGGTGTGCCGATGCCCTTCCCGCGCATCCATTCCAACAGATACAGGCCGTCCTCGTCCGGCAGGCGCAGGTCCGAGAGCACGAGGTCGAACGGCCTGCGCTCGAGCAAAAGCCTCACCGCGGCGCGCACGCTGCCCGCCGTCTCCACGCCGAAGCCCTGCTTGCCCAGCCAGGTCTTCAGCATCAGGGAAAAAGTCAAATCGTCTTCTACAATCAGTAAGTGAGACATACGCAGAAACGCTTTCAGTACACATCATTCGTCGGCCGCCCGAGGCGCGCCGTCGCCGGCCGCGGTCCGGCTGTCCAGGCGCCGCAGCGTGGCGCGCAGCGCCTCGGCCACGCGCCCGGCCGGCACATCGTCCGCCGCCGTCCACGCGCTCTCGCCGCGCCGCCCCTCGAGCAGGCGCAGGTCCGCCGCAGCGGGCGAACCGATGAGCGTAAACGTGGGCAGCAGCTTATGGGCCAGGCGGCACACCTCCGCCTTGTCCTTCGCCGCCAGCGCAGCCGCGAAAGCCGCCGCGTGGCGGGCGGTCTCGTCGCGGAAGGTGCGCAGGATCTCGGCCGCGGCCGCCGCGTCGTCGCCGGCAAACGCCGTCAGGGCGGCAAAGGGGTCGGTCGGCGCGCCGCCCTGACCGTCAGCCACAGGCGCCGGCTCTTCCGCCGCGCCGCCCGGTCCGTCCGCGCCGTCCGCCGGCAAGGGGGACGCCCCCGAACGGGCCAGGACGGCGGCCAGCTCGCGCAGGCTGAAGGGCTTGTGGAGACAGGCCGCAAAGCCCTCGGCCTGCAGGTCGGTCTCCGCCATGTCGCTGCGCGCCGTCACCGCCACCACGGGCACGCGCGCCGCCGCGCCGCCCAGGGCGCGCAGCCGCCGCAGCAGTTCGAAACCGCCCATGGCGGGCATCTGTATGTCCGTCAGCACCACGTCGAACACCCCCTCCCCGATGCCTTCCAGCAGACCGTCGGGCTGCCCGAAGGCCGTGACGCGGGCCTTTCCGTCCGAGAGGTGGGCCAGCATCTCCTCCGTCAGGCGCAGTTGCAGGCGGTCATCGTCCACGAGGGCCACGCGCAGCGCCCCGACGGCGGGCGCGGGCTCCGCCTCGGCGGCGGGCACGGCTGCGCCGGCCGCCTCAAGAGGCACGCTCACGGTGAACGTGCTGCCCTCGCCGCGCCGGCTCGCCACGTCCAGCCGCCCGCCCAGGAGGTCGGTCAGCTTCTTCGTGATGGCCAGTCCGAGCCCCACGCCTTCCTGTCCCTGCGCGCTGGCCAGGCGGGTGAAGGCATCGAAGATGCGCTGCTGCTCGAGCACCGTCATGCCGCACCCCGTGTCCGCCACGCTGAACGTCAGCCCGCCGTCCGCCCAGGCGGCCCGTAGCGTGATGCCGCCGCGGTCGGTGAACTTCAGCGCGTTGGTCAGCAGGTTGTCGGCTATCTGGCGCAATCGGAAGGCGTCGCCCCGGAACGTGCGGCAGAGCGAGGCGTCCACCTCGGCGCGCAGCTCCAGCCCCTTGCGCGCGGCCGCGGGGCGCAGCGCCTCCACCGCCTCCACGAAGAGGCGGCCCGGGTCGAAGTCCACCGGCCGCAGGTCCATCTTTCCGGCCTCCAGGCGGTGATAGTCCAGCAGGGCGGCAACGAGCTGCGACAAGTGGTCCGCGGCACTCTGCAGGCTGACCACGTAGCGCGCCGTCTGCTCCGCCGACGGCCGTGCGCCGAGCAGTTCCAGGTAGCCCAGGATGGACGACACCGGGGCCTTGATGTCGTGCGTCACCGTGAGCATGAGCTGTTCGCGCTGCGCGAGCAAATCCTCGGCGCGCCCGCGCGCCTCCTCGAGCTCGCGGCGGTAGCGGGCCGCGCGGCGTATGTCGCGCGCCACCCAAACGGTCAGGCCAAGCGCCAGCACGACGGCCACCAGTGCCAGGCCGCCCATTGTGCGCGCGGCACTGCGGCGCGCCTCGGCCTCGCGGCGCACGGCGGCGTCGCGCCACTGGCGCTCGGTCTGTTCGATGCTGCGCAGCAGCTGCCCTATGCGGCGCGTCAACTCCACGCCGGCCTCCCGGACGGCCTGCTCGCGGACCTGCGTGCGCCCCCTCCTTGCGACGACGGCGCGGGCGGCGTCGCGGCGTATGCTGTCGAGGGCGGCGGCCACGGAGTCGGCCACATTGGGGGCGGCGGCCAGGGTGTCGCCGTAGTGCACCGTCTCGTCGCGGCGCACCTCCGTCGTGTCGGTCCGCTGCCGGCGGAAGGCGTCGGCCAGGCGGCCCAGGAAGGTGCGCCGCGTGCGCTCCACCGTGTAGGTGCGCTCCACCTCGACCACGCGCTGCTGCGCCGCGGGCCGCGCCTGCAGGGAGTCGGCGACGGCGCGCAAGGCCGCGATGCGCCGCGCATAGACGGCATCGAGCGGACGGTCGGCGCGGACGGCCAGCAGGCGGGCCGTGCTTTCCATCTTGTCCACCACCAGGCGGCGCAGCGTGTCGAGCCGGGCACGCTGGAGCGTGTCGGCCAGCTGCGCGTCGAGGCTGTCCACCGCCGCCAGCACGGCGCCCACTGCCGCCTCGTAGCGCGGATAGGCGCCGTAGCCTTCGAGCACGGCCGCCTGGCCCAGGTTTTCGGCCGTGAAGAGGCTTCCCACCAGTCGGGCCACGGCATCGCGCCGCCCGGCCGCGGCCTGTTCGGCGGCCGCGGCGCCGTCCAGCGCGCGCGTCTGGCGCCGCACGTAGGCCACCGCCGCCACCAGCACGAGAGCCAGCAGGGCGTAGCCGAGAGCTACTTTCAGCGAGGTGTGGGGTCGCATGGGCTTGTCCGGGCGCGCGGCGCGGGGGAATACAGCATCCGGCCGTGCGCGTGCCACCGGACTGCAAAGTTACGCGCTTTGCGCCAACGGCGCGCCTTCCCTCTTGTGAATAAACCCAAACGGCAGGGGCGGAAGCCCGAAAATCATGCCGCCGCGGCCGCGGCGACGGATGCCGGCCACGGGGCTAAGGCGAGCAGAAACGGGCCTAAGGCGCGTCGGCACGGGGCTTAGGCGAGTAAAAACGGGGCTTAGACGCGTCGGCACCGGCGCGCTCCGGCCGCCCGCGGGCACTGCGGGGGCGGCTCAGGGACGGGGCGGCGTGTCGGAATAGACTATGCCGCCGAGCGCGTCGCGGCCGTCGGGGGTGACAAAGACGGCAGTGAACATCCACTTCACCAGGCGCACCTCGGGCGTCTGGAAACGGCCAACGGGGAGTTTCAGCAGCAGCCGGTTCCACCCCCGGCGCAAACGCACGGGGACGGGCGGACGGGCCGTCCAGTTCTCGTTGCCGAGCAGCATCTCGTTGGAGCGCACGCGGTGGGTGGCGGTCCAGCGGGGCGGACTTATCTCCTCGCCGTTGAGCCAGGCGCGGCTGCCCTTGTAGTCCCACGTCCCGGCCAGCGGGGGCAGATCGCTCTCGGACCGGCTGTAGTTCTGGAACTCGAGCACGAGTCCGGCCTCGCGCTCAGTGGGGGAATAGACCCACGTGGCGGCATAGGCGGTATGGTTCTCCTGCGGGTGGGCGAAGAGGCCGGGCACGAGCGTCCCCCAGACGTGGCGCAGATAGACGCCGGCGCCGCTGACGGTGTGCGTGCGGTAGGTGCGGCCGCCGTAGGCGTAGGCCGTATCCGCGCGCTCCTCGGGCGGGAAACTGCGGGAGAGGTCGCCCCCGTTGGGGAAGGGGTCCGTCACGCGCCAGCGCACCTGCGACTGGCGGACATAGGGGAAGGGCAGGCCGGCAAACTCGCGCCGCTTGAGCTGCAACAGGCGGTCCTCAAAGTCGCGGAACGCGCGGAAGCGCTCCGAAACCGTATCGCGCAGCAGGGTGGCGCCGGCGTCGAAATAGCCCCACCCGCCGCCGCGCCAGGTGCGCTCGGCCAGCGCCAGCATGCTGGCGTAGAAATTGTTTTCGGCCAAGATGCGCGCCGTGCCGTCCATGCGGCGGTCGTTCCAGAAAGCCAGGACGGCGCCGGCCAGGTCCGCGCTGCCGGTCGCCGCGCCATAGACACGGCTGGAGTAGAGCGCCACAAGGTCGGCGAAGACGTCGTAGTGGTTGGCGTAGTGGAAGCGGCAGTTCAGGGCGGGAATGCCGGCCTGCGCCCGGCCGCGGTAGCTCCAGAGCTGCGTCATGTCCACCTCGCCCGGGCGGTAGTGCCAGCCGGGATTCCAGGAGACGACCTTCCGGCCGAGGGAACGGACATAGGCCGCCATGCGGGGGACGAAGCCGGAGTCGGTGAAGGCGGCCTCGTCCGTCCCGATGTGCAGGTAAGGCACGTCGAGAGCGGCGCACGCCTCGGCCACCAGCCCGCGCAGGATGCGCTCGCCGCGGGCGCTCTGCATGGGGCAGCCGAAGGCACGCTCGAAGGCCGCGCTGTGCCCGGGCATGTCGATCTCGGGCAGAAGCAGGACGTGGCGGCTGCGGCAGAAGCGCGCCAGCTCGCGGGCCTCGTCGAGCGTGTAGTAGCGGCCGGGCTGCCGCGTCATGGCGGCGCTGTCGTTCAGTTGGGGATAGAGGCGGCTTTCCAGGCGCCAGGCCTGGTTCTCCGTGAGATGCCAGTGGAAAAGGTTTATCTTGAACCGGCTGAGCAGGTCGATCTCGCGCTTGAGCTCGTCCAGGGGGATGAAGGCGCGGCCCACATCGTGCATGAAACCGCGAAGGCGGAAGGCAGGCCAGTCCGTCACGCGGCAGCCGGCGACCCAGCGGCCGGAGGCGTCGCCCGCGGTGAGCTGCCGCACGGTCTGGAGGGCGCGGAAGAGGCCCGTGGGCGTCGTGGCCGTGGCGAGCAGGCTGTCCGCCCCGATGCGGAGCACGTAGGCCTCGGGCTCGCCCGCCGCCACGCCGGGCAAGGAGTCGGCCAGTTCGAGCCGCACCACGCGGGCCCGTTCCGTGCGCCCGGTGCGCACGCCCAGGCCGCGCAACCACTCGCGCCAAGGGGCGAGGCCCGCATCGCCCTCCAGCCGCACGCTGTCCAGGACGAAACGCTCCGACGTGTAGACTATGCGCTGCGGCAGGGGCAGCAGCACGGGCCGGGCCTCCCGGGGCCGGGCATAGAGCCAGCCGGTGAAGGCCAGCAGGAGGAAAAGCAGGTGTCGCATGAGGGTATCGTTTCAGTCTGTCCGCGTGGCCGATGCCCACCGCGCAAGGCACCGCCCGGCATGGCCACGATTCAGGAAACAAAGGTATGAAAAAAGATGGAAATGCCGGCCACGCGGACCACGCCGGACAAGGGGCATTGCAAGATTCCGGCATTCTATCAGGCACGACATGCAAAAAAATGCCTTTCTACCCCCCCGAATAAAATTATTTGTACATTTGCCACACCAATTAACTACTTCCGCGTGTGCCGGGCACACTTCACAGACACCTGATCGCCTATGAAACGCTTTACTTCCCTCCGCCTCCTCGCCCTCCGGGGCTTATTTCTCCTCTGCTCCGTCTGCGCAGGCAATGCCGCCTCCGCCTCCGCTTCCTGCACCAACGCCGCGCAAAGCGACAGCACGTACATCGTGGGCCGCGTGTACGACGGCGCGACCCGCCAGCCGCTGCAGGGCGCCCGGGCAGAACTGCTGACGGCCGGGGGCCGGCTGCTGGCCGCCATGCGCATAGGCGACGTGGACAAGGCTATGGGCATCGAGCGGCCCTGGCAGTTTGCCGTCCCGGACAAGAAGGCGGACTAACCGCATACGCCTGTCCAAGGCGGGCTACGACACGCTCTGCCTCTTCCTGCACTTCGCACCCGAACGGCAGACCACGCTCTACTACTACGGCGCGACGCAACTGTGGCGCAGCGGCACGGCGGAGGCAGACAGGGCGCCGCACGCCGTGGAGGCCGGCCCGTTCCTGCTCTCCAGCCTACCGCATATATACGGACAGGTGCGCGATGCCGTGACCGACAAGGTGATGACCGACGTCGCCGTGGACTTGCTGACGCCGGACAGCCTCCGGCTCTGGACCATGTACTCGGGCGGCCAGGGCCAGTACGGCAGCACGCCGAAGGCTTGGGCGTTCGGCGTGCCCAAGCAGGAGGCGCGCTACATCGTCCGCTTCCGCGCCGAGGGCTACGAGCCGGTCTATCAGGACGTAGCCTTCAAGCCTCTGGGCCGCAAGACGATCTTCGACTACGGGACGACGTACCTGCACCGACAGCGGGAACAGCGGCTCGGCACGGCCACGGTAACCGCGACAAAGGTGAAATTCTACACGCGGAAGGACACGCTCGTATTCAACGCCGACGCGTTCCAGCTGGCCGAGGGCTCCATGCTCGACGCTCTCATCCGCCAGCTCCCGGGAGTGGAACTGAAGGATGACGGCCGCATCTACGTGAACGGAAAATACGTAGAGAGCCTGCTGCTCAACGGCGAAGACTTTTTCCGCGGCAACAACACGGTGATGCTGGACAATCTGCCGTCCTACATGGTCAAGGACGTGAAGGTCTACGACAAGGCCGGCGAGCTGAGCGAGTTTGCCGGGCGCCGGATAGGCAATGACGGGGAATACGTCATGGACATACAGCTGAAACGGCAGTACGCCGTGGGCTGGATAGGCAATGCCGAGGGCGGAGCGGGCACCGAGGACCGCTACCTGGCCCGCCTCTTCGCCCTGCGCTTCACGCCGCAGTCGCGCCTGTCGGTCTATGCCAACCTGAACAACGTGAACGAGACACGCAAGCCAGGCTCTTCGGGCGACTGGACGCCGGCCAACATGCCAGCCGGCCTGGATGCGCCGAAGACGGGCGGCCTGGACTATCTCGTGAAGGACAAGCAGGGACGCTACGAGCTGAGCGGCAACGCGCAGGTCACGCACCTGGACCGCGACCACTATAGCCGCACGTCGGGCTCGAATTTCCTGGAGGGCGGCGACACCTGGAGCGAAAGCATGCGCCGGCAGGTGAGCTGCAACACGAGCGTGAACACGAGCCACAGCCTGCGCTTCAACTGGAAGCACACCCAGCTCTCGCTGCGGCCCACCTTCAGCCTGCTGCGCTACGACAACCGGCGCTCGGCCGGTGCCGCCACCTTCAACGCCGACCCGGCAGACGTGGCGAACATCATGGACAGCATCCTGACGCCGGAAGCGCCGGATGTGCTGCGCCGCATGGCCGTGAACCGCACGCGCCAGGAGTTCAAGGAGGACGGACAGAACCTGAACACCGGACTAACGGCTTATCTGTACCAGAACTTCACACGCAACAACGACTTGCTCCGCCTGGGGGCCACGGTACACTACACCGACGCACGGGCCGACCGCTACGACCACTACACCCTGGACTGCCCGCAAACCCGCAGGCGGCAACGGACTTCCGCAACCGGTACTACCGCGACCGCCCGGACCGCGACCTCGTCTACAGCCTCGAGGCGACCTACTACTGCGCCCTCCCGGCCAACGCCATGCTCAACGCGACCTACCGCTACTACGGCGCAAACCGGAAACACGACTACGGCCTGCACCGCCTGGAGGGACTGCCCGGATGGGGCGAGGACGCCGAGCTGGGCACGCTGCCCTCCGAGGCGGACTGGATGGCCCGGACGCTCGACGCCGCCAACAGCTACCGCCAACGGCTGGACGAGGGCGAACACCGCGTGAAGCTGGGCCTGACGTGGGAAGGCAGCACAGGCAGCCGCGACGGCTACACGAAAGTAAGCGTGGACCTCCCGCTGCGCGTCACCACGCACCGCCTGGACTACGCCCGCGCCGCGCTCGACACCGCCCTGCGGCGCACCTCCATACTCTTCGAGCCCAGCCTCTGGGTGCAGCACAACTGGCACGACTGGCAGCGCAGCGTAGACTTCAACTACGACCTGAAAGGCAGCATCGTCAACACCGTCAGCCTGCTTCCCCTCCGCTCGGACAGCGACCCGCTCAACGTCACCCTGGGCAACCCGGACCTGCGCGACAGCCGCAGCCACAACTTCCGCCAGGCCTACACGAACACCAGCCGGCGCAAAGAGCGCACCCTCGGCATGAACATCGGCTACACCGTCACGCAGGACCAGCGCGCCTACGGCTACGTCTACGACCGGACCACCGGCGTGCGCACCTACCGCATGGAGAACATCAACGGCAACTACACGCTCCGCGGCGGCGTGAACTACACCATGCCGCTCGACCGGAAGCGCCGGTTCACCTTCTCCACCAACACCAGCACCGCCTTCTACCACAACGTGGACCTAACAGGGGCCGAAACGGAAGGCAGCGCCACGGCACAGGCCCGGCGCAGCACGGTGCGTACACTGTGGCTGAACGAAACGCTCCGGATGGACTACCGCTTCGGCGCCGTCAAGGTCGGCGTGAAAGGCAGCGCCGGATGGCGCGGCGCCCGCAGCGCACGCCCGGACTTCACCACCGTCAGCGCTGTAGACTTCAACTACGGGCTCACCGCGCAGTTTGAACTGCCGGCCGGCTTCCAGCTCCACACCGACCTGACCATGTACAGCCGCCGGGGCTACGATGCGGAAGAAATGAACGCGGACGAACTCGTGTGGAACGCCCGTCTGAGCAAATCCTTCTGGAAAAACCGCCTCACCCTGATGCTCGACGGCTTCGACATGCTGGGCAACCTGTCCGCCGTGACCCACGTGCTCAACGGCCAGGGCCGCTCCGAGACGTTCCGCAACGTGATACCCAGCTACGCCATGCTCCGCATCGTCTACCGGCTGAACGTCAAACCCAAGAGGCGCCCCGGCGACGTCTGACCGCCGCCGCGCCCCAGAAAATCCCCATCATACGGCTCAAAAAAGCCCCGAACGATTATTTTCCATAAAAAAATCGCCCGAATCCTTTGCTGGTATTAAAAAACGCCGTATCTTTGCACCGGTTTTAGAAAACAAGGTGCCATAGCTCAGTTGGTAGAGCAAAGGACTGAAAATCCTTGTGTCCCCGGTTCGATTCCTGGTGGCACCACTGAAAATCAGAGAGTTACAGCGATGTGGCTCTCTTTTTTATTGTTTTTACCTCTTGTTTTAGCGGCAGTTCAAACGGTTTGTTTAAACCATAGTTTAAACCGTGGCAATTACAGTAAAAGCAGTTTGTTACAAGTCTAAGGTACTTAGTAACAATGAATCACCTCTAATGTTGAGGGTGACAAAAGACAGAAAACGGAAATATGTCAGTTTGGGCATATCCGTGAATCCTGTGAATTGGGACTTCTCCAAGAATGAGCCAAAGGCAGATTGCCCCAATCGTGAGTACATCGAAATGCTCATAGCGGATAAAATCAAAGAATACTCCGCTAAAATCATTGAGCTTAAAGCAACCAACCAAGAGTTTACCTCCACCTCTCTTGTGGAGAAAGTCTGCGTGAAGCATACCAACCGTAAAACGGTGGAAGTTGTCTTTCAAGAGTACATGACTTCTCTTATAAAGGCTGGACGCAAAAGCTATGCCTTATCAATCAAGCAAACATATAACTCCATTAAAGAGTTCTGCCATAGTCTTGACTTCTATTTCTCTGAAATGGATGTGGCTTGGCTGAAACGATACGAGTTGTTTTTAAGAGAGCAGCGTTTGGCGGAGAACACCATAGGCATACGATTCAGAACTTTACGAGCTATCTATAATGTGGCAATGGAAGAAGATGCAGTTTCACAAGATTGCTATCCTTTCAAGAAATTCAAAGTAGCAAGACTTCATCAAGACACCATCAAGCGAGCCTTGACAAAAGGGGACATAGAACGTGTGCTGCAATTCCAATCATCTAACCGTTACATGAGATTCCCTATTGACATCTTTGCGTTTACCTACTATTGTGGTGGAATCAATTTCACTGATATAGCCAACCTCACACAAGCAAACATTGTGGTGGACAAGCTAATCTACAAGCGTCAAAAGACCAAGAAACTGATTAAAATTCCACTTCAACCACAAGCATTGACACTTATAAAGAAGTACCACAATACAGAATCCCCTTACCTATTTCCTATCCTTTCACCATTTCATAAGACAGAAGAACAGAAAGCAAATAGAATACACAAGGTGATTACTAAGGTGAACGACCGTTTGAAGCAAATAGGTGAAGCGTTGAATCTGCCTATACCTCTCACTACATACGTTGCAAGGCATAGCCAAGCAACCGTGATGAAGAAAGCAGGAGTTTCTACGGCAGTTATCCGTGAAATCATGGGGCATAGTTCTGAAAGAGTGACACAAATCTATCTTGACAGCTTTGACAATGAGCAGATTGATGAAGCGATGAAATCACTGTTTTAATGAAAATAATCCTGTTTATCAGAACGATAGGCAGGATTATTTCTTAATTTTGCAATTAGTTATAGAGTACATTTTTCAATGTTACCCTATATAACAGAGATAAACAGCAAAAAGTACCACTTAAATTATAAGGAAATGGATAATACACAACATCCAAATAACTACGATAACAAAGCCGCACATGACACTTTGAAGAAGATGATGATGCGTAAAGACATACTTGACTTGTTTTTTAATATAGACAAATACGGCTTCTGTTCTGTACGTGTCAAGAGTTCAAAACAGCCAAACTCCATTGAATACCAAATTGGTTATGATGGATATGTCTGGATTATGGCATACCTCATGCAAGGAAATACGGATGATTCCGATGTAAATCCGTCGCAGCCTATTCATGGAAATGGAACCACAGGTGATGAATACCGAAAACAGATGCTTGTAACCTTAGCAGATGAATTGTCCCACCCAGACATTCAAAAAGAAAAAAAATCTGCATTTACCAAATATGGCAAAACTGCCTATTACATGAATTTTACCTATGGCATTATACATTTCTTTTTCATGCAGAACAATGAGGGCATAGATGAGTTTTTGGAAGCAAAAGAGCTAATATAATTAAAAGCAGGGCTATATCATATATGAATGAGAAAAGCATATACATCAAGAATGGGCAAAGGCTATCAGACGTTTACAGCATAATTGAGCCTAATACTATCTTATGTAAGTTTCTGACAGGGATAGGTGCAACACATCTTGAAATAACCGCTCCCCGGCACTCTATATTGATAGAGCCTAATATACCTCCAATTAAAGGGAAATGTGCTAACCCCCAATATAAAAGCTATAACTTGTTTGGAGTGATTCAGAAAGTTTCAATAGATGATGTTTCCAACTATCTTGATAAAACACTTCGTAGCAAGAAATATATCAAGATTCTTACAACTCCTGAAAGTTTCTCAAAAGTTAAAGCCGCTTTTGAAGATTGTGGGATAGACCTATATTCCACTTGTTTTCTACTCATGGACGAGTGCCATAAGTTTATACAAGATGTGGATTACCGAGAAAATATCACGTTGCCTGTTGATGACTTTTTCTGTTTCAATAATAAGGCATTTGTTTCCGCTACTCCAATTATACCCTCCGACCCACGCTTTGATGAACAGAGATTCACTTTTGTCAAAGTTATGCCAAACTACATTAAGGGCAGACCTTTGACGGAAGTCTATCACTTCCCCGATAAGGCAACAGAAGAACTATATAAAGATATGACAACAACTGTTGGCATACCTTTGACCGAACTAAACCATGAGAAATTAAAGGTGACACAAGTCTATACCAATAACGTGCTTGAAGCCGTAAAGAAATGGATAAAGATAAAAGAGGACAATGATGAAGCCAATGCTACTTCACATCCTTTTTGCTTTTTCATAAACAGTACAAACATTATTCATCAACTGATAGTAAAACTTGAAATTCAGGACAGGAGTACCGTGTTCTGTGCAGAAAAGAGCGTGAAGAAACTGCAAGAATCAGGCTTTAAGAATGCTTTTGAGGATTGGTCTATTGAACATATCAATACATATATGTTCTTTACAAGCCGATTCTTCACTGCACTTGATATTGAAATGGATGTCGCTCCTCATCTTGTTTTCGTGTCTGCACCACTTATTGCCAATTCTACCATGATAGACCCTGTTACAGATGTCAGGCAAGCCATTGGTCGTTTCAGGAACGGCATTGCTGATGCAGCCCATATAGCCAATGTTAGCAAAGACGCTTTCCCTGACAGGAACATTGATGAAATAAAGGAATACATTACAGCAATGAGGGGTGCTTATGACACTATAAATACTCTATATAAAGATGCAACAAATGAAATCGTGAAAGAAGCCTATAAGTCTGCATTGAATGCACTTCCTTATAACAGGTTTATCAGAAACGGTCAGAAAGATTATTTTGCCATTGACAACTACATCCATCAAGAGATAGTAAGGTCTTGCTACCACAGCCAAGCAAACCTCTCGGACAGGTACGCTGCGGCAGGTTGCTTTGAAACTTGTTGGACGGAGAAATTCTACTTCCAATATAATGATAGTGAAAGATTGTCCTTGCATCAAGAGGGTAAATCCAAACGTAGAATACGAATGGAAATCGTTGCCATTCTTGACAAGCTATCCAAGGAAGAAGATTCAGAAGCCAAAAAGAGCCAACTTGCTGAACTAAGGCAAAAGGACGCTTTTATAGTGGATGCCTACACCCTTATAGGTAAAGAGGAAATTGAACAATGCAAATACTATCCCAAAAGAATCCGTGAAGCTATCATTTTAAGAAAGAAAAATGGAACAGAAGTTGTACAACTTATAAAAAATACATTTGTCGTAAACCAAAGGTACACCCTCAAATACATTAAAAATGAATTGAATCGGATTTACAAAGATTTGAATATCCAAGGCGAGAAACGTGTTACGGCTCAAACCATTAAAGATTATTTTATAGTCGATGATAAGGTGAAGCTAAATAAGCAGAAAGCCATGCTGATTATTGCCGCCAAGGTTTAGTGGTACATTTTTAAGAATTACAGGTTTTATAAGACCACATTCTAAAAAAGTCCTCTCTAAATACAACATAAGGAGAACTCCATTTGAAGCTCTCCCCTATATTCATATAAACTCATAACCACCTTTCCGGCTACCGTCTGCCAACGTAATCTTTGCAGGCTTTATCCTGATTCCAAACCGTTTTTCCAAATGGCTTGCAACTCCCTTTTGCCTGATTCCATATCTTGCATACACTTCTTCCATTTTTAGCTTTATCATATCTGTAAGCATTTTTATTCCAACAGGAAAGATAGCCCTGAACTCCTTATAAAGATGATAGGTTTCCCGTCTGTTCATCATTTCATTTTTAAGATTCAGTTCCTTATAGCCAAGAGCCTTAATTCGTTCATAACCCAGCGAATCATAATACAGTTTCAAGTCTTCACATTGATGTTCCATGACCTCATCAACCAATACAAACATACAGGCTTCTTTATTCTTACGATACTCGCAATAGCGTTTCATCCTATCGGCAAAGCTCTCTTTCCTGATGATGCACTCCAACTGTTCCTCATAATCAGAATGTACCTCATTTCCACTGACATGAAAACCGCTATCTTCCAACTGCTTTCTGACTTTGATACCATCCAAATAGTTCTCTTTCTGCACATCATAAGAAAAACAGTCATTCAGATAAGCCATTTTATTAACCGAAAACTGTTGATTCATTTCATCATAAAAAACATAGCTCTTACTAAACTTATTAAGTTTTTGAAAATCAATTACTTCTTTAATAGACTCCTCTTTTAAGTCCTTATCCGTTATGTTATTCTTATAATTTGCATTCTTGACAGATTTCTGCCACTTTTCATCCAAAGCTGCCTTATAAGAATCATCCCTGCTTTCTCCCACATCCACATTATAAATGAAAGTGGTTGTGTTCCTGAACGGATTGCATTCCAGCCTTTGCCGACCAGCTATTTGAGCCAACTCCGTAGCAATGTCAATGGAAGTGTAGGCTTTCTTGTTATCACTTATAACGAAAGTTGATGCACAAGTGGAATAGAAGTCACACCCTGCAAAAGCTGTGGAAGTACAAAACGTGAATTTCTTGTGCGGCTCTCCTTTTAATGGAATCACACCTATTCCATAATCCAGCCCTAACTTCTTTACAAGCTGTTCATTTTCAATAGTAGAAGCCACTACTATATTGACATCCTCAGTCTGTAACCCTGTTTGTCTGATGATATTTATAATGTTGGTAACACTGTTCAAAAAGATAACACACTCTTTCGATTCAATTTTTTCTCCATCTATAAGGATGAACGGATAAATACCTTTCTGATAGTTCCTGACTATTTCAATGGCATTGTTTATCGGATTCTTCGATTGCACCCTTTTGACAAACCTCTGTTCTACATTACTCCATTCTAATACAGTGTAAGGCAAATCCTTGAACCAATCCATTTGCCGCATATATTTGTCTGCAATAGGAGTGGCAGAGATATAAGTGACATACGAAAAATCTCTCAATGTTTCTAATAAGGCTATTTCCGTTTCTGACTTGAATCCACTATCTATTAGAAGATATTGATATTCATCTACGACTACTCTCCAATCCGGCTTATCCTTTATAAGACCGTTCAATCGTGGAATGGAATCATACGTTGCCAAAAGTTTAGGCTTTGGGCTGTTTCTCAAATAATCTTCAATATCTCCATTTCTCACATCACCATAGACTGCCAAAGTCCCTTTATGCTGTTGGCACTTGTTTTTAATCAGGTTGATTCTTGGACTGCAAATGATAGTCTTATGTTCATCTTCAATGGCAAGGGTGGTAGCTCCACACCCTGTTATCCCCTTGTTTACAATACCTCTCGGCAGTTCAAAACCTGCCCATTCATTCAAAAAGTTTACATTAGCTGGTACTTTTATTGTTTCGACCATAGAATAGAATAAAAAAATATAACATATCCACATCTCAAAATCTGTGTCCGATATTCCATCGGTTTAATCTTTATTATTAAGGAGGTCAGGACAAAAAATCAGACAGTCTAAAA
>CALUIN010000018.1 GCA_944320745.1 uncultured Alloprevotella sp.
AAGACCTGCATCAAGCTGGCCATCGTCCTCGTCCTCTACCTCCTCTTCCTCCTTTGGGTAGGCTCCTGGTGGGGGCTGCTGGTCGTACCCTTCATCGTCGACGCCTACGTCACCAAGTTTATCAACTGGGGCTGGTGGAAAAAGTCCAAGAACCCGGCCACGCGCACCGTCATGAGCTGGGTGGACGCCATAGTCTTCGCCCTCGTCGGCGTCTACTTCCTCAACCAGTTCTTCTTCCAGAACTTCGTCATCCCCTCCTCCTCGCTCGAAAAAACCCTTCTCACGGGCGACTACCTGCTCGTCTCGAAGCTCTCCTACGGCCCGCGCATCCCGCAGACGCCCCTCACCATGCCGCTCACTCAGAACACCATGCCCCTCGTCGGGGGAAAGAGCTACCTGGAGTGGCCCAAGTGGGACTACCGCCGTGTCAAGGGCCTGGGAAGCGTGGAGCTGAACGACATCGTCGTGTTCAACTACCCCTCGGGCGACACCGTGGCCCTGCAGAGCCAGGACCGCGACTACTACGGCATGGTCTACGAGATAGGCCAGCAGATCACCGGCCTGCAAGCCACGCCCCAGATGGGATACGAAGCGCAGCAGCGCCTCTACGCCCAGATGTACGCCGCCGGCAGCCAGGCTGTGCGCCAGGCCCCCGAGGTCTACGGCAAAGTGACCTCCCGCCCGGCGGACCGCCGCGAGAACTACGTGAAGCGCTGCGTGGGCCTGCCCGGACAGACCCTGCTCATCCGCAACGACACGATATACCTCGACGGCAAGGCAAACCGCGAGCCCGACCACTCGCAGTATCTCTACGCCGTGACGCTCACCACGCCCTTCCCCGAAGAGTGGAAGCGCGAGCTGGGCATCACGTACGAGGACCTCTCGCAGATGGAGCGCGACGACGCCACGGGATTCTACACCTACTACATGCCGCTGACGCGCGAGGCGCTCAAGGCCCTGCAGGGCTGGAAGGACTACGTGGTCAAGACCGAGCGGGTGCGCCCCTACACGCCCTGGCTCTATCCGCTCAACATGGCGAAGCGCTGGACCACGTCCGATTACGGCCCCGTCTGGATACCGAAGAAGGGCGCGACGCTCCATCTCACGCTGGCCAACCTGCCGATCTACGAGCGGCCCATCAGAGTCTATGAGAACAACGACCTGGAAGTGCGCGACGGCGTGATTTACATCAACGGCCGGGCCACGGACCGCTACACCTTCAAGATGGACTACTACTGGATGATGGGTGACAACCGGGACAACTCGGCGGACTCGCGCTTCTGGGGCTTCGTTCCCGAAGACCACATCGTGGGCAAGCCGCTCTTCGTGTGGCTCTCGCTCGACCCGGACTACAGCCCGTTTGACGGGAAAGTACGCTGGAACCGCATCTTCAAATGGGTGGCCGACATACAGTAACCCTCTCCCCCGTGCCATGACTGCCGCACTACGTTCCCCAGACCGCCTTGGAAAGCCCCGCCGCCCGCGGAGCGTATGGGCCGCTGTGCGCGTCTTCGTGGTGCCGCCGGTGGTGGCGCTGACGCTGCTGCTGGCGGTGCGCGGCCTGGCCGTGACGCAGGTGTCGCTGCCCGCGTCCCGGCCGGAACTGGGCCTGCTGGCGGGCGACCGCGTCCTCGTGGACCGCACGGCCTTCGGGCTGTGCCTGCCCCTGCCGGGCTGCGAGGCTCCGCTGCGCGCCGGCGGCCGCGAGCCGCGGCGCGGAGAGCTGGTGGCCTACGAGGCGCCCGGCACGGCCGAAGGGGTGCGCGTGGGCCGTATAGACGGGCTGCCGGGCGACAGTCTGGGCGGCGGCACGGAGGGATGCCTCGTACCGGGCACCTACCGCGCCGGCGGCGACATCATCGCCCGCGAGCGGCTGATAGGGCGACTGATGTGCGTGAGCTACTCCGTGGACCGCGGGCAACCCTTCGGCAAGCGCCTGCGCCGCCACCGCTTCTTCCTCCGACTGCAATGAACGCCGTCCTCCTCACTTCCGCCTACCTTGCCCCCGTGCAGTACTATACGAAACTCTACGCCGCGCCGCGCGTCGTAGAGGAACGGGGCGAGCACTACGTGAAACAGACCTACCGCAACCGCTGCGTCATCGCCGGCCCCGACGGGCCGCTGGCGCTCTCCCTGCCCGTGGAGCACGAGGGGCCGCGGCCAGCCACACGCGACGTCAGACTGAGCGACCACGGCAACTGGCGGCACACGCACTGGGCGGCCCTGTGCAGCGCCTACGAGAACAGCCCTTATTTCCCCTACTATGCCGACGACTTCCGCCGCATCTACGAGCGGCGCTTTACCTTTCTCGTGGACTTCAACGCGGCGCTGCAGGCCCTGGTCTGCGACCTGCTGGACCTGCACCCCGACCTGACGGTGCGCACGGACTATGTGGACGCGGCGGCCGAGGGGCTCGAGGACCTGCGCGAGCGCATCCGCCCGAAGACCGGCTTCGCGGACGACGCGCACTTCCGCCCCGCGCCCTACTACCAGGTGTTTGCCGCGCGCACCGGCTTCCTGCCGAACCTGAGCATGGCGGACCTGCTCTTCAACATGGGCCCCGAGTCGCGCCTCGTACTGCGCAGAAGCATTGTCTGAGGGCCTTCGGCCACGCGCCTTAGCCCCGTAAAAACTGGCCTTAGCCCCGTCGGAACGCGCCCTATCCCAGTTCCGACGGGGCTAAGGCGCGTTTATGCGGCAGCCATCGCCGCGCGACAACGGCACAGAGGCTGTTTTCCGCCCCGTAGCGCCGCTTTCCCGTCCGCGACGGTCCGACACCCGCCGCTCTGGAGAAAAGACCGCAGACGGGCGCTGGGCAACCCGCGGGACCGGCGGGCACGAAAAAGGCCGCGCCTTCACAGGCACAGCCTTTCATGACATGGACATAACAATTTAAATTTTCTTCTTGATTCGCTTCACGGGCCGCCCGCAGAGCAGTGCTGTGCGCCGGACGCTTCCGGCAGCCAGTTTGCGCACCGACGCGGGAGGCTCTATGTGGTTGCTAAATCTGTGGCAAAGGTACGACGGAACGCCGGCGCCCGCAATACCCAGTAATAGGTATTTTGCCGTCAGTCAAAACGATAGGTCAGGGAGACAAGCCCCGTAACGGTGCGCCCGCCGTCGGCGGAGGTGCGCGTCAGACCGAAGTCGGCCTCGACGCCGAGCGTCAGTCCGGTGGCAAACTGATAGCCGGCGAAAGCCTGCACGCCGGCATCGAAGCGGCGCAGACCGTCGCCGCCGAAGGCGTCGCCGTCGTAGTAGAGCTTGTCGCTGCCCAGCTGCTCGCCGTCGCCCTTGGTCTTCACCTTGCCGAAGAGGCCGACGGCGGCGTAGGGGCCGGCGCTCAGGACAACGTAGCGCGAAGGGCCCGTGCGCCAGTAGTAGCTGAAGAGAAGGGGCAGCTCGATGTAATTGGCGGACGTGGAGCGGCTCATGCGGGAGTAGACGGGATTGCCCTCCTCGTCGTAGAGGGGCGCACCGTCGTCGTCGATCACAGCAACCAGCCGGTCGGGGTCCTTGAATCCCTTGCCGTAGAACACGAGAGAGGGGGCTACCGTCCAGCGCTGGTCGAACTCGTACTCGTAACCGACGCCGATCTTGTAGGCCCCGACGGAACGGGCCGCGCCATACTGCGAGGAGAGGCCGCCGCCGAACTTCAGCTGCCAGTGCTGGGCGTGAGCGCCGAGGGCCAGGAGGAAAAGGATGGGGAGCAGGATGCGTTTTGCCATGTGCTTATGCGTTATCGTGGTGGAACAGATACAAGAAGGGCTGCCGCGCGCGGCCGCAACGCCGGACGGCAGCCCTCAGCTGTTAGGATTATTCAAAGAACTTGCGCCAGTCGTCCTTGCGGTGCGAAGGCTTGGCGAACTCCTCATCGTCCGGGCGGCGCGCCTTTCCTCCCTTGCGGGCGGAGCGGCGGTCGGCATCGCCTTCAGCCTCGTGCCGGCGGGCCGGGCGGCGCGCACCGCCGCCGAAGGCCTGCGGCTCGCGGTCGGCGCTGTCGACGACGACCTTGCGGTCGCCCACCTTGGCTTTGGCCATTTTGTGCATGACGAGGGGCGCGTCAGCCTCGGGCACTTCGAAGAAGGAGCAGTTTGTCGTCAGGTCGATGCGGCCTATTTCGATCTTGCCCTTGACGTAGCGGTTGACGAGGTTAATGATTTCGCGGGCGTAGAAGTTGTCGCGCTTGCCCAAGTTGATGAAGAGCCGCTTGTAGCCGGGCTCTGCCTGGCGGGGCCCGCCGCGGCGGTCGGCGCGTGAACGCCCGGCGCGCTCGCCGCCTTCCTTGGCGCGGCTGCGCTCGGCCGTGGGCTGCTCGATGAGGGGAGCATCGGCGTAGTACTGGAGGAAGCGGCCGAACTCGCGGCTCACAACCCGCTTGATGAGGTCCTCCTTCGTAAGCCAGTCAAGTTTGCGATAGACTTCGGGCAGGAACGGGGCAATCTGATTGTCATCGACCGCCGTGCGTTCCAGCTCGTCCATGACGCGGTAGAGCTGCTTGGTACAGATCTCCTTGGGCTCGGGCAGCACGCCGGCCTCGAACTTCTTGCCGATGACTTTCTCGATGACACGCACCTTTCCCTTCTCGCGGACGTGTATGATAGAGATGCTCGTGCCGCGCTTGCCGGCGCGTCCGGTACGGCCGGAGCGGTGCGTGTAGTTCTCCACGTCGTCCGGCAGTCCGTAGTTGATGACGTGTGTCAGGTCCTCCACGTCGAGTCCGCGGGCGGCGACGTCCGTAGCCACGAGGAGCTGCGTGCGGTGCTGGCGGAACTTCTGCATGGTGAGGTCGCGCTGCGCCTGGGAGAGGTCGCCGTGCAAGGCCTCGGCGTTGTAGCCGTCGCGTATCAGGAGGTCGGCCACCTCCTGCGTCTCGAGGCGCGTACGGCAAAAGATGATGGCGTAAATCCGAGGGTAATAGTCGACGATGCGCTTCAGCGCGAGGTACTTGTCCTTGGCATGGACGAGGTAGTAGATATGGTTCACGTTCTCGGCGCCTTCGTTGCGGGAGCCTACGACGATTTCCTTGTAGTCATGCAGATAGTTTCGGGCAATGCGGGTAATCTCGGCGCTCATCGTCGCGGAGAAGAGGAGCGTGTTGCGCTCGGCAGGGACGCCGGCCAGTATCTCGTCGATGCTCTCGGTGAACCCCATGTTGAGCATCTCGTCGGCCTCGTCGAGCACGACGTTTTCCACGGCGTCGAGCTTGGCCACGCCGCGCTTCATGAGGTCAATGAGGCGGCCCGGAGTAGCGATGATGACCTGTGCCCCCTTACGCAGCGAGCGGATCTGACTCTCGATGCTCGATCCGCCATAGACGGCGAGGACATGAAGCCCGTCGATATAGCGCGAGTAATCCTTGAGATCCCCTGTGATCTGCAGGCAAAGTTCGCGCGTAGGGCTGAGGATGACGGCCTGCGTACGGCGGTCGTCGGGATTTACTTTCTGAAGGACGGGCAATCCATAGGCAGCCGTCTTGCCGGTGCCGGTCTGCGCCAGAGCGATGACGTCGTTGCCGACGCCCAAGAGGTAAGGTATGACTTCTTCCTGTACGGGCATAGGCTGCTCGTACCCTAATTCCGAGATGGCGCGCAGGATTTCCTCCGAAACGCCCAATTCTGCAAATGTTTTCAAGGTGAATCTGGATAAAATATAGTAAATCGGCTGCAAAGTTACGACGTTTGCCGCCGACGAACCAAACAGAATGCTCAAAAAATCACGCGGTTCGTCCGCCCCGCCGCCGCGCGGCGGGTGGACAGCGGCGGCGGGACGGAATCCCTGTCCGGCAGGCGCATCCTGCCGGCAGTGGCGGCGCGAGCTCTATCCCAAGAGGCTCTCGCTCTCATCGTCCACCCTTGCGGCGTTGGCTTGCACGCGGTCGCGACTACTGTTGGCGTAGCAGTAGACGCAGAAGTGGCGGCAGGTGTCGTACTGCCCGATGTCCTTGCTTACCATGCAGCCGCAGGCCCGCCGTTGCCCCTTGTCCTTGAGATTGCGGCGCTCCGCGGGCAGCGGCGGGCAGGCGCCGAAGAGGTCCGGCTCGGGCCAGCGGCCGGTGCGCAGGTAGTAGACCAGCGCGTGGTCGTCGCCGAAGAGGCGCTCCATCAGCGCGGCGTCCACGCAGCAGTTGTGGGCAATGCCGTAGGCGCTGAAGTCGTCCGCCTCGGCGCAGGTGGCCAGTTCGACCGCCCAGCCGCGTTCGGCCCAGGCGTCGCGCAAGCGGGCCAGTCCCTCGACTATGACGGCGCGCTGCGCGGCATCCGGTTCACCCTGCGCCACGCTGTCGGCCGTAAAGCTGCGAGTCTCGCGCACCAGGTTCTGCCGCACCTTGCGGTAGGCCTGCACGTCGACGAAGCTGAACACGAGCTTTTCCGTGCAGTGCGCCAAGGCGTTGCCCACGCGCCGTATGCGGGCCAGCAGCTCGGGCGGCGGCGTCGTGGGCGAGAGGATGAGGGGGTCGAAACGCCAGACTACGCGCGCCGCCCCCAGCCGCCCGGCCAGTTCGCGAAACGTTGCGATGCGCTCCGTCAGCGGCGGCACGCCCGGCTCGAAGCCCTCGGCCTCGTAGTCGTTCAGCGTCACCTGGAAATAATAATGAATGCCCCGTTCGTCCAGCTCGTGCAGGTAGGGCAGGATGGGCTTCGGATTTTTCGTCCAGAACACCACGACGCGGCAACGGGCGAACGACACGTACGTCCGCCTCCGGTTGAACGGATTAATCCACACGCAGTAGCCTCGCCGCAGCCGGTGGAAGAACCAGCGGGCGTAGAACGCCGGGATGTCCGTCGACCGGCTGGCGGAGACGACGACCGGCGCCACGGCCTCCACGCGCTCGCCGCTGTCTGTGGTAATGGTCACGTGATCCTTCATGCCGCTCACAGTTTATATTTTCCGCGAAGATAATCAATGATGGCCGGAATGTTCAGCTTAGCGTACGCTTTCCGCTTCGCCTCCTTCCTTATTTCTACTTTATAATGAGGATTTTCCTTCTCTTTCTCCAATTTTTCGCGGAAATCTTCCAAGAGTTGCGCCTGGCTCTTTTGTCCTGCGTATTTGGGGTCAAGGGAATAACGCAAATCGTCCTTCACTTCTTCCTTCGTGGTCCGATCCAGCCCGAACTGCGCCGCAAGGTCTGCCACGATAGCCTCGCGGTTTTCATACGTAAACTCCATCGGCGGTGTCTGCACCTTATTGGCCGGATCGGAAAATGGAAGGTCGGCGTTCTGTCCTTGAGGGAGGAGCATTTTCTCCATTTCTTTATAAACTGAACTCCTTTTGTTACAACCTTTTTCCTTACGAAGGAAGTCCAAGAACCTGTCGGCCGTAGCGCCAGGACCAGCCATTTCCAATGCAGCACGAACGCCGGCCTCGCCGTCCGCTATTTGTTTCTTGGCCAGTTGCCCGCACACCTTTCCGAAGGCAGTCCACACATGTTCCTCGAACCCGCCGGACCGCACTGCCTCGTCCGGATGCGGGGCGTGCCTGGCCAACTGTTCCGCCGGTGATTCCTGCGGCGCTGCCGGCAGTCCGGCCTTCTGCTGTTTCAAGCCCGCATCCGTCCCGTGCAGCTGGCCATAGATCTCCTTGTACACCTCGGCCACGTAATTCTTGTCCGGCAACGCAAAGAAATGGTCCGTCAGGTCGCGCGTCATGTTGGCGAAGCCCTTCAGCTCGCCATAGAGGGCAAAGGCCAGGCGGAAATCCGTCGTGCCCTGCTCGCGCAGTCCGCGCTGCAGGCGCTCCCAGTCGTCGCTCCACAGCAACGCTGCCGCGGCGGCGTTGCAGAGCGGGTCCGTCCAGGAGAAGTCGCACACTTCGCCAGACACCAGACGGCGCATCGCATTCAGCTGCCCGCACAGCGCGCTGCCCTCCCACGCCGGGCCGAGCAACGCCTTTCCCGCCTCCGTCATCCGGGTGGCCAAGTCATAGCCGCCGGACACATCGTCCACGCCATCCGCCGTCAGCACCTCGTTCACCCACCGCAGGAAGAGCTCCCTCTCCTGCGCGTCGGGCAGCGCGGACGCGGCGAGGCGCGCCAGCCGCCCGTCCGCCACGACAATCTCATCATCCGCCACCCGTGGCATGTACCGCTCCGCGGCGGCACGGCGGTCCAGCTGCGCCTCCACCTCCGCCAGCCAGCCGCCGAGCTGTTCGGGCAGCGAAGGCCCGGTCGGCCACTGCCCGCAGGCCTTTCCCCCGGCCGGCTGTCCGGCGGTGGGAAAGGCCGACCAGAGGGCGGAGAAGCGGTCGCGCAGTCCCCTCACTTCGCGGCGCTGATTGGCCACGGCCGGCGACTCGGACAGCAGGGCGCCGAGATAGTAACCGTAGAGCAGGCCCTTCATCCGGTTGATGCGCCGGTCCTGCGCCAGGGCCGCCTCGTTCAGCGGCACGTCCTGCAGGCCGGCCGGCATCTCCTCGGCGGGCAGCTCCGGGGGACAAGCCTTAAACCTTCGGAGCTGCCCTTTTGCATAGAGTATGGAGAGCTTCACTTCGCTGCTCTGCTGCGCGAGCGACTGCGCCGCGCGGCAGTCCGCCTCCGAGAAGAAGAAGAAACGGGCTCGCCAGGGCGAGAGGTAGAGCGTATGGTCCGCGAGCCGGACGCCGCCGGCGGACGGGAACTCCTCGTCCGTATCCACCTCCACCCACAGGGGATGGTCCTCCACATCGCTCGCCGGCCGGGCGAAGCGGAACGGGCGGTCGTAGAGCACAAGGGCGTTCTGCAGCCCGCTCTCGGACACGGTCGTCCACCGTCTGATACCGAAGCCGCGCCGCGCATAGAACGCCGCCGGCGAGATACTGTCGGACGAAAGGATATTGTTCAGATTAAGGGTCGAAGTAGGGAAATATAGTTTCATGGCGTCAAATGTCTTGGATGGTTGAAGATAGGAGACTGGTTTTGTAAAGCCCGGACGACGGAGCTGGGAAATAGCCCGGGAGCGGCCCGCTGTGCAGCAGGTAGAGGTAACGGCAGGCGCGCGTCATGGCCACGTAGAGCACGCGGCGCTGGTCGTCGTCGAGGTAGGTCTCCGCGCTGACCACGAACACCGTGTCGAACTGCAGGCCCTTCGCGCTGTGTACCGTCATGACCTTGGGCAGGTCGGAGGAGAAACTGAGCGTGTCGCCGTTCGTTTTCGACTTGAGCTCGTGGCGCAGGCCGGCGGCCTGGAGCAGCTCGTGCACGGCGTCCACCTCGTCTTTGGTAGCGCAGAGGATGGCCGCGTCGTCAAGCCCCGGCCGCCTGAGTTCCCGGCAGACCACGTCCACCTGCTCGCGGAGGTCCCGGCAGCGCAGCACGTAGGGCGCGTAGCGGCCGGTCCGATACTTGCTCTGGTATATCTTCTCGTCGAAGGGCAGCAGGTCCACGCCCACCTCCTGCGCCAGCCGCGCCACGGGGAGGGGAAGCCGGTAATTGCGGTAGAGCTCCGCCTCCTTGGGACGGGCGGCGCGGTCCACGAGGTAGCCGATGTCCTCCATCCGCACAGTGTCCTTGTACTGGCTGTAGATGGACTGCGCCGTGTCGCCAAAGAAATAGAAATGCTTGCGCGCGGCGCGGATGAAGGCGCGGAGCTCCTCCTCGGTGAAGTCCTGCGCCTCGTCCACGATGACGTAGTCCGCCGAGGGGCAGCCCAGCCGGTTCTTCCACCACCAGAAATAAGTGAAGCGACCCGTCAGGCCCAGCACCCGGCGGCCCTCGTCCATGTAGGCACGGAGCGCCTTGGTGTAGACGATGACTTCGTAGTCGTCGCCGCGTTCCTGCTGCAGGCGCTGGGCCTTCATCAGGGCGAGGACGGACTTCCCGCTGCCGGCGCAGCCCGTCACGACCATCGACTTGTCGAGGATGGACATGAGGACGCGCAGCTGGTCGTCGTCGAGTTCCGACTCTGTGATCATCCAGTCTTTTTTCATAGGAGTTCAAGGTTTTGTGATGAAGCGCCAGGCTATCTTGCTCACGTCCCGCGCCTGGCGCGAATGGGCGACGGTGAACGTCTGGTTGAAGCCCGCGTTGCGCGCGGCGACGGTGCATCCCGCCTCGGCCAGTCCGGCGTCCATGAGGTCGGGCAACCATGCCTGCGCCGTCGGGTTGTAGGTTGTCACGTCCGCCAGGAGCATCAGCCCGCCCGCCTCCAATCGGGGCAGGCAGAAGCGGGCCAGACAGGCATAGGCATTCTCGGGGGCGAAGACGCCGCGGCTCACCAGTTCGCACACGGCCTTGCAGGACAGAACGAGGTCGGATGCCGGCGCGATGTTGTCGCCCAGCACGCGGAGGTCCGCGGCGTCGTCCACAGTGAAGGCGAGGGGATGGAGCCGGAAGCGGAGCGACGTGTGGGCGGCAAAGGCTTCGCCCACCCGCTCGAAGAGGCGCAGCGCGTGGTGGTTGCCGTCGGTGGCGGCGACCGCTACCTCGCGCACATCGGGCAGGCAGCGGGCCACGGCGTCGAGCAGGCCGAAGACCTCGCCGCCCGTGCCGCAACCGAAGTCGAAGACGCGCAGCGACGTCCGCTCCCGCCACGCCGCGGCGTGGCTGCCGAACCAGGCCGTGAAGAGGCAACGGGCCTCGGCGTAGCTGCGCGGGAAGTACGTGCCGAGATAGCTCCGCACGTCGTCGCGGTCCCAGTCGATGACGTTCATGCCCGTGCGGGCGCGGTGGTAGCGCGCTCCGAGCCGGTCGAAGAGCAGGGTGTCGAGCCAGGCGGGTAGCCGGAGGTGTGTGGCCAGGTTTTCCATGCGCGGTCCGTGCGCCCCCGCGGCTGCCTTCAGGGGCCGGTGAGAAAGGAAAACCTACACGAAAAAACGTGGAGCCGGACCGTTGGCCCGTTCCACGGTCTAAAGGCTCTCGCATTGCCCTGTCTGTCGGAACGAGCAACGCCGAAAGCCCCACGTTGAGGTTTATGATAAATCCTGCGCCCCCTATCGTGCCGCGCCGCCCTGGGGGCAGCGTACAGGCACGAACGGGGCGGACTATCCAGACCTCCCTTGGAGCGTTCCCGTTGCTTGGTTCCTGACAGGCAGATGAAGTTGCGAGATTCTTAGACCGTCAGAACCGAAGCGCAGTCACGCTTTTCTTACTGAATGTAGGTGCATCCCTCCGCCGCGCCACATAGGGACGGGACATCGGGTATGCGAGGCAAATATAGCTTTTTTTCCTCAAACATCGCCGGAACAGCGATATTTTTTTCGTCCGCGCTGAAAAGCGCGCCGCGCGGGCTGCGGAAACGCGCGGCCGGGTGCGCGGCGCACGGGCCCTATCCCGGTTTTTACGGGGCTAAGGGCCGTAAGAACTGGGCTTAGCCCCGTAGCGGCGGAGCCAAGGGGAGAAAATGCTTTACGCGGCCCGCGAGACGGCAATAAGCAAAGCGATGGGGCGGCCCGCCGCGGACGAAGCGCGGAAATGGGCGGTAACGGGGCGGAAATGGGGACCGGGCGTGGGGAACGAAGGAGCGCTTTGTCAACAAAATTACACATATCCATTTCCCCTTATCTTTCTTATTCTCCTCATATTCTTCCACTTTCTCTGTCGTAAGGCTATCCGCCTCTCTCCTGCCCTGCGCCGCACGATTCGGCCAGAAGCCCGCGGATTGAAGGACCGACGGCGACACAAACCGGGACAAGACGGCAGGGGGATGCGACGAAAGAGTGCGGAACAGTATTACGTGTTAATTTTTATTAATACACAAAACTGGAGGGAATCGCGCCGGACGCGGGCTGCACAGCGCCGGGAGGCGCGGGAGACGCGAAAGGGCAAGAGGCGCGGGGCTGGGCGGAATGAAAAAAATTGCCTACCTTTGTGGGTTTAACTTTCAAGTATGCTCGACATGGAAAAACTGCTCCACTTCGTTTGGCTGCACCGCCTGCTGCCGGCCGCCGGGCTCGTGACGGACGCGGGCGAACGCATCGAACTCATCGACCCTGGCATCCTGAACCGCGACGCGGGCCCGGACTTCTTCAACGCGAAACTGAAAATCGGCGGGACGCTCTGGGTGGGCAACATCGAAATGCACGAACGGGCTTCGGACTGGCGCCGCCACGGACACGACGCGGACCCGGCCTACGACAACGTCGTGCTCCACGTGTGCGGCCTGCTGGATGCCGAGGCACGCACGGCGGCGGGACGTCGCCTGCCCCAGACGGTGCTTCCCGTCCCGGACGGCGTGAGGGCGAACTACGAGGAGCTGCTGGCGGAGGAGACGTTCCCGCCCTGTTACCGCGTTGTGCCGGAACTGCCGGCCGTCACGGTCCGCGGCTGGCTCGACGCGCTCGCCGTGGAGCGGCTGGAGGAGAAGACGCGGCGCATCGGCGACTGGCTGGAGCGCACGGGAGGCGACTGGGAACGCACGTTCTTCCTTACGCTGGCGCGCAACTTCGGTTTCGGCGTGAATGCGGACGCTTTCGAGGAATGGGCGATGAACGTCCCGCTGTCCGCCGTCGGGAAGCACCGAGACGATGCTTTTCAGGTGGAGGCCATCTTCATGGGCCAGGCCGGTCTGCTGGCCGACGAGGCGACGGCCGAGGACCGGCGCGACGACTACTTCCGCCGGCTGCAGGGCGAGTACCGCTATCTGGCTCACAAGTTTTCCCTTTCGCCCATGCCGGCGGCGCGCTGGCGCTTCCTGCGGATGCGTCCGCAAAATTTCCCCCACGTGCGCCTCTCGCAGCTGGTGACGCTCTACTGCGACAGACGGCTGGACTTTTCGCGCCTGCTGGAAGCGGCGGGGGCGGAGGCCACGCGGGAGCTTTTCCGGACCAAAGTGACGCCTTACTGGGAAACGCACTACTCCTTCGGCGCCGGGCACACGCGCCGCACGGTCGCGCTCCAGGCCGCCTCGCTCGACCTGCTGGTCATCAACACGGCGGCGCCGCTGCTCTTTGCCTATGCGCGCCGCCACCGCAACGAGGTGCGCGCGGCACAGGCTTTCGACCTGCTGGAGCAGACCCGTCCGGAGCACAACTTCATCACCCGCTCGTGGGAGCACGCGGGCCTGCGCGCCGCCAACGCCGCGGACAGCCAGGCCCTCATCCAGCTCCGCCGCCACTACTGTGAGCGCAAGGACTGCCTGCGCTGCCGCTTCGGGAGCGAATATCTGCGGAAGAAACGCCCATCACTCATCTGAAAAATACGAACCATGCGCTACGTCTACGAAATGGAAATGCAAGTGCGCGACTATGAGTGCGACTTGCAGGGAATCGTCAACAACGCGAACTACCAGCACTACATCGAACACACGCGCCACCAGTTTCTGCGCCACGAAGGTATCAGCTTCGCCGACCTTCACGCCCGGGGCATCGACGCCGTAGTGGCGCGCCTCAACATGGCGTTCAAGACGCCGCTGCGCAGCGGCGACTCGTTCGTGTCGCGCCTGGCGGTCCGCAAGGAAGGCATCAAGTATGTGTTCACGCAGGACCTGTTCCGCCTGCCGGACGGGAAGCCGGTCATCCGCTCTACGGTCGACACCGTTTGTCTGGTCAACGGGCGGCTGGACCACTGCGAGGAACTGGACCGCGCCTTCGCCAAATACTTCGAGCCATGAACGAGGAGGAACAGCTGCTCACGCTGACGCTGGGCCGGCTGCGCGGCCTCACGCAGCACATGGCGCTCGACCTGATCCGCCACTACGGGTCGGCGACGGCCGTGTTCAGCCACGCGGCCGGGCTGGAGGAGAAAGCCCGAACGGCGCTCCAGGACCACGGCGACGCCTTGCAGCGGGCCCGCGAAGAACTGGAGTTCTGCGCGCGGAAGGGCATCCGCGTGCTCTGCCTGGCGGACGCGGACTATCCCCAGCGGTTGCGCGAATGTCCTGACCCGCCGCTGGCGCTCTTCCTCTGCGGCGCGGCCGGGCTCAACGTCCGCCACATGGTGGCCGTAGTCGGGACGCGCCGCATCACGGAGTACGGGAAGGACCTCTGCCGCCACTTCTGCGAGGACCTGGCCCGCCTCGTCCCGGACGCGGTCGTCGTGAGCGGCCTTGCCTACGGCGTGGACATCCATGCCCACCGCGCGGCGCTGGCCAACGGTCTGCCCACGGTGGCCGTACTCGCCCACGGCCTGGACCGCATCTACCCCACCCTGCACCGCGACACCGCATGCCAGATGCTGGCCCAGGGCGGACTGGTCACGGAGTACTTCACCGGGACCCGCCCGGACAAGGGGAACTTCGTACGCCGCAACCGCATAGTCGCGGGCCTGGCCGACGCCACCGTAGTCGTGGAAAGCGCCGAACGGGGCGGCGCGCTCATCACCGCCCGCCTGGCGCAGGACTATAACCGCGAGATCTTCGCCTTCCCGGGCCGCGCGTCCGACCCTTACTCCGCCGGCTGCAACGCCCTCATCCGCGACAACGTGGCCGCACTCGTCACGTCCGCCGAGGACCTGGCCTGCGCACTCCGATGGGCCGACAGACGGCAGCCCCGGGAGGCCGTCCAGCACGAACTCTTCCCCACGCTGTCGCCTGAGGAGGAAAAGATCTGCGGCCTGCTCAGCGGGAAGGACAGTCTGTCCGTCAACCAGCTCGCCATAGCGGCCAACCTGCCCGTCCACGTCGTGAGCGCCTCTCTCTTCGAGCTCGAGCTCAAGGGGTGCGTCAAGGAGCTCGTCGGCGGGCGCTTCCGCCTGCAGGGTTAAGGCCCGCGGCCCGGTCACGAATCGCGGGAACAAAAACATCTCCCGCCAAACAAAAAAGCAGTAACTTTGCGTCCATCAATCACTATTACGATTCATGGACGCAAAGTTTTTATATGACGTCATCGTAGTCGGCGCCGGACACGCCGGCAGCGAAGCGGCCGCAGCGGCTGCCCGGATGGGAGCCCGCACTTGCCTCATCACGATGGACATGAACAAAATCGCCCAAATGAGTTGCAACCCCGCCATCGGCGGTATCGCAAAAGGCCAGATCGTACGCGAAATAGACGCGCTGGGCGGCCTGACGGGCCTCGTCACAGACGCCACGGCCATACAGTTCCGCATGCTGAACCGCTCGAAAGGCCCTGCCATGTGGAGCCCCAGGGCGCAGTGCGACCGGACCCGTTTCATCCGCGAATGGCGCCGCCGGCTCGAAAACACGGACAATCTCCACATC
This sequence comes from uncultured Alloprevotella sp., assembly GCA_944320745.1. Lineage (GTDB taxonomy): Bacteria > Bacteroidota > Bacteroidia > Bacteroidales > Bacteroidaceae > Alloprevotella. Next base: position 15,072 of record CALUIN010000018.1, read on the forward strand.
TGGCAGGACGAGGCCACCGAGCTGCTCGCCGAGGGCGGACAGGTCTGCGGCGTACGCACCATGTGGGGCGTAGAGTTCCGTGCCCGCGCCGTCGTCATCACGGCCGGCACCTTCCTCAACGGGCTCATGCACATCGGGCGCCGGAAGGTAGCGGGCGGCCGCTGCGCAGAACCTGCCGCGACGCAACTGAGCGAATCCATCGTGCAGTTCGGCATCCGCCGCGGACGCATGAAGACGGGAACGCCCGTGCGTATCGACGCCCGCTCCGTCCACTTCGAGGACATGGAGGAGCAGCCCGGAGAGAACGACTTCCACCGCTTTTCCTACGTCAGTCCGACCCGCCCGTTACCGCAGCTCCGTTGCTGGACTTGCAACACGAACGCCGAGGTACACGAAGTGCTCCGCCGGGGTCTCCCGGACTCCCCATTATATAACGGACAAATCCACAGCATTGGCCCGCGCTACTGCCCCAGTATTGAGACCAAGCTGGTCACCTTCCCCGACCGCACGCAGCACCCGCTCTTTCTCGAGCCCGAAGGGGTCGACACGAACGAACTTTATCTGAACGGTTTCTCGTCCAGCCTGCCCATCGACATCCAGCTGGAAGCGCTCAAGCAGATACCTTGCTTCCGCGACCTCGTGGTTTACCGTCCCGGCTACGCTATCGAGTACGATTTCTTCGACCCCACGCAGCTGCGGCACACGCTGGAATCGAAAATGCTGGACGGCCTCTTCTTGGCCGGCCAAGTAAACGGCACCACCGGATACGAGGAAGCGGCGGGACAGGGCCTGGTGGCCGGCATCAACGCGGCGCTGAAGTGCGGCGGCAGCGCCTCCTTCTCGCTCCAGCGTGACGAGGCATACGTCGGCGTACTGATTGACGACCTCGTCACGAAGGGCGTGGACGAACCGTACCGCATGTTCACGTCGCGCGCCGAGTATCGCATCCTGCTGCGGCAGGACAACGCCGACATCCGGCTGACGCCCTACGCCGAGCGCCTGGGACTGGCCGATGCCACCCGCTCCCGCCTCTTTGCGGAAAAGCAGGAGGCAGTCGCCTCCATCCAGGAATTTTGCCGGAACTTCTCCGCGAAGGCCGAGCGCATCAACCTCTACCTGACACAATGGGGCAGCGCGCCGCTGCACGGCAGCATGCGACTGGCGGATCTGGTCAGCCGTCCGGAAGTCACGCTGGCCCGGCTCGAGGAAGCGGTCCCCGCGCTCCGCGAACGCATCTCCGTCTTACCCTCACAACGGGACGAGGCAGTCGAAGCTGCCGAAATCGAAATGAAATATGCAGGCTATATAGCCCGCGAGCGACAGCTGGCCGAGAAAATGCACCGGCTGGAAGCGATTCCCATCAAGGGCCGCTTCCGCTACGAAGAGATCACACAGATCTCGACCGAAGGGCGGCAGAAGCTGGCCGCCATCGACCCGGAAACGTTGGGACAGGCAGCCCGCATACCCGGCGTCTCCCCCAGCGACATCAGCGTCCTGCTGGTCCTGTTAGGGCGCTGACCGGGTTGCGTTCCACGTGAAACAAAACTCTGCAACTTATCTTAATCCCAAAGACTTATGAATACAAAATTATTGCTGGAAAACCTCCGGAACATCCCCGACTTCCCCAAGCCGGGCATACAGTTCAAGGACGTAAGCACGCTCTTCAAGGACCCCGCCTGCCTCAAGGTAATGGCGGACGAGCTGGAGCAGCGCTACCGCGACAAGCACATCTCCAAAGTGGTGGGCATCGAGTCCCGCGGCTTCGTCATAGGCGCGATACTGGCGGACCGTCTCGGCGCCGGATTCGTAATGTGCCGCAAGCCCGGCAAACTGCCCGGAGCCACGTTCAAAGCCACGTACCTGAAGGAATACGGATGGGACACTATCGAAATCCACGAGGACGCCATTTCGCCGGAGGACACCGTACTCATCCACGACGACCTACTGGCCACGGGCGGTTCCATGCAGGCGGCCTGCGACCTCGTTGCCCGTTTCCATCCACGCGCCATTTTCGTGAGCAGTCTGATAGAATTGCGGATGGAGGGCCTCGACGGACGCTCCGTACTGAACGCCGATATTCCGGTCGACACTTTGCTGACGGTTTACGGATAACGCGCCCGGCAAATCCGCATCCGGGCGCGGCCCTTACGCGCCCTATCCCCGTGCGAACGCGCCCTATCCCCGTGCGAACGCGCCCTATCCCCGTAAAAACTGGGATAGGGCCTGTCTTAACTCCCCTAATTACCCTGAAAAGTATGTCCAATCCAGCCCTTAGCGGCCAGGCCCTGGCCGATTATCTGAAAGGTATCGTGCTCAATCTGCCCGAAACACCGGGATGCTACCAGTATATCGATGAAAACGGGACTATCATCTACGTAGGGAAGGCCAAGAATCTGAAACGCCGCGTCAGCTCCTATTTTAATAAGGAGCAGGCGTCGAACAAAACGCGCCTGCTCGTCACAAAAATCCGCGACATCCGCTACATCGTCGTCAAGACGGAAGAGGACGCGCTCCTGCTCGAGAACAACCTCATCAAGCGCTATAAGCCGCGCTACAACGTACTGCTCAAGGACGACAAGACGTATCCATCGATTGCCATAACGAACGAATACCTGCCGCGTGTGTTCAAGACGCGCCAACGCCACCTGCGCGGCGCTACCTATTACGGGCCTTACAGCCACGTACCGACCATGTACGCGCTACTGGACCTCTGCAAGCAGCTCTACCACCCCCGCCCCTGCCGCACGCCTATGACGGAGGAGGGTGTCAAGTGCGGAAAATACGAACTTTGTCTGGACTACCACATCCACAACTGCGGCGGTCCGTGCGTGGGCAGGCAGTCGCACGAGGACTACATGCGCGACATCGAGTCCTGCCGCGAGATTTTGAAGGGAAACACTGCCGAGGTGGCGCGCATGATGAAGGAGAAAATGATCGAGCTGGCCGGCGAGCTGCGCTTCGAGGAGGCGCAGCGCATCAAGGAAAAGTACGATCTCATCGAGAACTTCCGCGCGCGCAGCGAGGTAGTCTCAAACGTACTCCACAACATCGACGTATTCAATATAGAAAGCGACGGGCCGGGCGCCTTCGTGAATTACCTGCACATCACGAACGGATGCATCAACCAGGCCTTCACGTTCGAGTACAAGAAGAAACTCGATGAAACCGACGCGGAGCTGCTGGCCCTCGGCATCGTGGAAATGCGCGAACGCTACCACAGCACGTCCCGCGAGGTCATCGTGCCCTTTCCCGTAGACCTGCCCGAAGGCTATGCCTTGCAGACGATACCGCAAAGGGGAGAGAAGAAAAAACTGCTGGATCTGTCGAAGCTGAACGTGAAGCAGTACAAGTTCGACCGGCTCAAACAGGCGGAAAAACTCAATCCGGAGCAGAAATCCGTACGCCTGATGAAGGAAATCCAGACGGAGCTGGGCCTGGCCCGCCTGCCCTACCGCATCGAACTGTTCGACAACTCGAACCTGCAGGGCACGGACGCCGTGGCCGCCTGCGTGGTGTTCGAGAAACTGAAGCCGGCCAAGAAAGAATACCGCAAATACATCATCCGAACGGTGGCGGGGCCGGACGACTACGCCTCGATGAAAGAGGTGGTACGCCGCCGCTACACGCGCCAGAAGGAAGAGCAGCAGCCCCTGCCCGACCTCATCATTGCCGACGGCGGCAAAGGACAGATGGAGGTGATCCGCCAGGTTGTCGAGGACGAGCTGCGCCTCGACATACCCATCGCAGGCCTGGCCAAGGACAACCGCCACCGCACACACGAGCTGCTCTTCGGCTTCCCGCCCCAGACGGTCGGAATGAAGGCCGACAGCCAGCTCTTCCGCACACTGACGCACATGCAGGACGAGGTGCACCGCTTCGCCATATCCTTCCACCGCGACAAGCGGTCCAGGCGGCAGACAGCCTCGGAGCTCGACGCCGTACCCGGCGTGGGCGAGAAGACCCGGCAGGCCCTGCTCAAGGCCTTCGGCAGCGTGAAGCGGGTGAAAGAGGCCTCGGCAGAGGCGCTCCAGGCCGTCGTGGGCCAGGCACGGGGACGGCAGCTCTACGAAAACCTGCACGCGGAGCGCGGAAAATGAGAAAAAAAACGTAATTTTGCCCTAAAACGCCGCGACCGGTCCGAGCCGTGCGGCCGCTACGCGCGGCAGCATCCGCGCCCGGCGGCGCCACTTCATACCCTATGCGAACTGTTATTCAGCGCGTGAGCCGCGCATCCGTCACTATCGCCGGCACACAGAAGTCCGGCATCGGGCAGGGCCTCCTTATCCTCCTCGGCATCGAACCCTCGGACACGCGGGACGATGCCGACTGGCTCGTCCGAAAAATTCTGGCGCTCCGCATCTTCGACGACGCGGACGGCGTCATGAACCGCAGCGTTGTCGACGTGGGCGGCCAACTGCTCGTCGTGAGCCAGTTCACGCTGATGGCCTCCTACAAGAAAGGGAACCGCCCCTCCTACATCCGCGCGGCGGGCCACGGCATCGCCGTCCCGCTCTACGAATACTTCTGCCAGAGCTTGGAAACGGGCCTCGGCCGCCCCGTTGAAACCGGCACTTTCGGTGCGGACATGGCCGTGGAACTCGTCAACGACGGGCCGGTGACTATCTGCATGGACACGCACCATAAGGAGTGAGCCGCGCCGCCGGGCCGGCTCTCCCTGACGCAACGCTGGAGAAACAGGCTATTAAACATCTGAATATCATGACCATAGAAGAAGCGCAGCGCACCGTCGACGAATGGATTCACACCTACGGCGTGCGCTATTTCAGCGAGCTCACGAACATGGCCTGCCTCACGGAGGAGGTGGGCGAACTGGCCCGCGTGATGGCTCGCCGCTACGGCGACCAATCGTTCAAGGCCGGCGAGCCCACGGACCCGGCGGAGGAGATGGCGGACGTGCTGTGGGTCCTCCTCTGTCTGGCCAACCAGACGGGCGTAAACCTGACGGAAGCCTTCCGCCAGTCGCTGGAAAAGAAGACCCGGCGCGACGCCACCCGACACCTGGAAAACAAAAAACTGCAATACCCAAAACGCGACACACATGACTGAACACTGTCACCACACTCACGATCACGGGACGGAAGCCCCCATGCAAAGCCCTTACGAACAGGCTTTTGCAAAGTTCAACCTGCACCTGCACGACGAGGAAGTAGCCGCCGCCGTAGGCCGCCTCGTGGAAGAGAAAAAGGCGCAATACGACACGCCGGAGGTGAAGCGCGCCCTGCTGGGCACGATAGAGCTGACCTCGCTCAAGGTGACGGACGCGCAGGAGACCATCATGCAGCTCACCGGGCGCGTGAACGACTTCACGGACCGCCACCCGGACCTGCCCCACCTGGCCACGATCTGCGTCTACCCGAACTTTGCCCGCACCGTGGCCGACACGCTCGAGGCCGACGGCGTCGAGATAGCCTGCGTGGCCGGCGGTTTCCCGTCCTCGCAGACCTTCATCGAAGTGAAGACGGCCGAGACCGCGCTCGCCGTGCACGACGGGGCAACGGAGATAGACTGCGTGCTCAACGTGGGTGCCTTCCTGCAAGGCGACTACGAGACGTGCGCCGATGAAATCGCGGAAATCAAGGCCGCCTGCGGCGAATGTCCGCTGAAAGTCATCCTCGAAACCGGCGCGCTCCAGACGGCGGAACGCATCAAGCGCGCCTCCGTGCTGGCCATCTACGCCGGGGCGGACTTCATCAAGACCTCTACGGGCAAGATTGAGCCTGCTGCCACGCCCGAGGCGGCCTACGTGATGTGTCAGGCCATCAAGGAATACCACGCGCTGACGGGCACGAAGATCGGCTTCAAGGCAGCCGGCGGGCTCAAGACCGTGGACGACGCCGTGGCCTACTACACCATCGTGGCCGAAATGCTGGGCCGCGAGTGGCTCGACGCGGGACTGTTCCGCATCGGCACGAGCCGGCTGGCCAACCTCCTGGTGAGCGAGGTGCTGGGACAGGACGTGAAGCCCTTCTGAGGCTGCGCCGGACTCCCGGGCCGCGCACTGCGAAAACGGGGACAGGGACGCTGCAAACACGCCCTATCCCCGTTTTTTCTCGCCCTATCCCCGTCGCGACGGGGATAGGGCGAGTTTGCACGCGCCTAAGGCCCGTCGTTCCTCTCCTTAGGCGCGTTGCCGCAAGGCTTATTTCCGTGACTGCCGTGCTACTCCCCTACTCCGCCCGGCCCTGCCGACAACTGCGCGGAAGGCGCCGCGGGGGCGCCGCAAAAAAAGTCCCGCACCGGGTGCCTCTGGGCCCGGCGCGGGAAATGTATGGCCCGCCCTGCGGGCGGAGAAAGCGGAACGCGGTTCAAAAGTCGCGCCCCACGACATAGTCCAAGTAGAGGCCCAGCGCGCGGCGCACATCGTTCGAACGGAAACCTGCGAGCAACGCGGCCGCCTCGTCGTGGAAGCGCATCATGACGCTGCGGGCGTAGTCTATGCCGCCATAGCGGAGGGTAAAGTCCACCAATTGCGCGATTTCATCGCGCGTGGCCGTGCCTTCCTTCACGCGGGCGGCTATGCGGCCGGCCTCCGGTTCGGCCTCGGGGCGCGAGAGCGCGTATATGGCCGGCAGGGTCAGTTTGCCTTCGGCCATGTCGTTGCCGGTGGGCTTGCCGATGTCGGCCTTTTCGTAGTAGTCGAAGATGTCGTCGCGTATCTGGAAACACATGCCCACCAGTTCGCCGAAACGGCGGGCGCGCTCCTCAAACTCTGCGCCGGCCCCGGCCGTGAAGGCGCCGAGCTGGCCGCAAGCGGCAAAGAGGGCTGCCGTCTTGCTGCGGATAATGTCGTAGTAAGCCTCCTCGGTGCTGACGGCATTGCGGATGTTGGCCAACTGCCGCACTTCGCCCTCGGAGAGAGTGGCGCCGAGCCGGGCTATGAGTTCCACGCTGTGCGTGCTGCCGGTGAGCGCCGTCTGGTGCAGGGCGCTCGAGAGGAGATAGTCGCCCACGAGGACGGCCACCTTGTTGCCATAGGCCGCATTGGCCGAGGGCTGTCCGCGCCGCTCGTCGCTCTGGTCGACCACGTCGTCGTGTACGAGGCTCGCCGTGTGGAGCAGCTCGAGCGCTACGGCAGAGCGCAGCGTGGCCTCGCCCACCGGTCCGAGCTCGCGGGCTACGAGGAGCACCAGCAGCGGACGCATCATCTTGCCCCGTCGCGACTTGACGTGATCCAGCACGCGGCCCAGGTAGTCGTCCTCGTGGGTGAGCGCGGCCTCAAACAGCTGGCGATAACTGTTCAGTTCTGATTCTACAAGTAAGCGGACGGGGGACAGTGCATCCATTCGTTTCATTTTTGGCTTACAAAAGTACGAATTAATCCCCACATATGGAGATTTCTGCGTATTTTTACCGATAAAACGCCTGTTCATCATGGAAAGACTCTACCTCCTGGACGCTTACGCGCTGATTTACCGTGCGTACTACGCCCTGATCCGCTCGCCCCGCCTGAACGCGAAGGGCGAGAACCTTTCGGCCGTCTACGGCTTCGTCAATACGCTGGAGGACGTCCTCCGCAAGGGTAGCCCCGACTATATAGGTATTGCCTTCGACCCGACGGGCAGGACGTTCCGCCACGAGGCCTACCCCGCCTACAAGGCTCAGCGCGAGGCCACGCCCGAGGACATCCGCCGCGCCGTGCCGCTCATCAAGTCGCTCATCCGGGCCTACCGCATCCCCATCCTGGAGGTGGAGGGTTTCGAAGCGGACGACGTCATCGGGACCGTGGCGCGGCTGGCGGCCGGCCAGGGTCTGGAGGTACGCATGATAACGCCGGACAAGGACTACGCCCAGCTCGTGGCGCCGGGCATCATCATGTGCCGGCCGGGCCACGGCGCCGCGCCCATGGAAGAGCTGGACGAGGCGGCCGTCTGCGCCAAGTATGCCCTGGAACGCCCCGCGCAGGTGATCGACCTGCTCGGCCTCATGGGCGACGCGGCGGACAACATTCCGGGCTGCCCGGGCGTGGGCGAGAAAACGGCCCAGAAGCTGCTGGCCCGCTTCGGCAGCATCGAGGGCCTGCTGGAGCACCGCGACGAACTGACCGGCGCGCTGGCAAAGAAGGTGGCGGACAATGCGGAACAAATCCGCTTCTCGAAATTCCTGGCCACCATCCGCACGGACGTACCGCTGACGCTCTCGCTCGATGACCTCCGGCGACAGGAACCGGACCTCGCCGAACTGCGCAGCCAGTTCGAGGAGCTGGGATTCCGCTCCTTCCTGCAACGCTACGCGCCTGACGCCTCCGCCGCGGCCGAAAGCCGTCCGCGGCAGGCCTCGCTCTTTGACGCATTGCCGGACAACGGAGAGGAACAGGCCGTTCAGACGAGTCTCAAGACGCTGTCCGACGTGGATCACGAGTACCATCTGATTGAACGATTGGACGATGCAGCGGAACTGTGCACGTTTCTTTTGACAAACTCCACGGTAAGCGTGGACACGGAGACGACGAGCACGGATGCCGTCGCGGCGCGACTGGTCGGCATGAGCTTCGCCGTGGCCGGCGGACGGGCGTGGTACGTCGCCGTTCCACGTGAAACAGCCCAGGCGCAGCAGTTCGTCGACCTGTTCCGCCCGCTCTACGAAAGCACGCAGATATTAAAGGTAGGGCAGAACTTGAAATACGACCTCAACGTCCTGGCGCGCTACGGCGTGGAGCTGCGCGCCCCCATGTTCGACACGATGCTGGCCCACTACGTCGTCCAGCCCGAACTGCGCCACAACATGGACTACCTGGCCGAGGTCTACCTCGGCTACCGCACCATACACATAGAAGAGCTCATCGGGCCAAAAGGAAAGGCGCAGAAGAACATGGCAGACCTGCCACCGGCCGACGTCTACGCCTACGCCTGCGAGGACGCCGACGTGACGCTCCGCCTCATGGCCCCGCTCGAAGCGGAGATGGAGCGCGGCGGCGTGACGGCCGTGTTCCGCGACATCGAAATGCCGCTCATGCCCGTCCTGGCCCGGATGGAGCGCAACGGCGTGCGGCTCGACACCGACGCCCTGGCCGAGACGGGGCGACTCTTCCAAAGCCGCATGGAACAGCTCGAGGCGGAAATCTACCAGCTTGCCGGCCACCCGTTCAGCATCACCTCGCCGCGCCAGGTGGGCGTGGTCCTCTTCGACGAGCTCCGCCTGAGCGAGCGCGCCCGCAAGACAAAGGGCGGACAATACTCCACCAGCGAGGAAGTGCTCGAGTCGCTCCGCACGCGCCACCCCATCGTGGAGAAAATCCTGGCGCACCGCGGGCTCAAGAAACTGCTCGGCACTTACGTGGATGCCTTGCCGCGGCTCGTCAACCCGGAGACCGGGCACATACACACCTCCTTCAACCAGGCCGTCACGGCCACGGGGCGCCTGTCCTCGAGCAACCCGAACCTGCAAAACATCCCCGTGCGCGGCGACGACGGACGCGAAATCCGCAAAGCCTTCGTCCCCGAGCCGGGCTGCATCTTCTTCTCCGCGGACTACTCCCAGATAGAACTCCGCATCATGGCCCACCTCAGCGGCGACGAACACCTCATCCAGGACTTCCGCGAAGGAAAGGACATCCACGCCGCCACCGCCGCACGCATCTTCAAGAAACCGCTGGAAGCCATCACGCGCGACGAGCGCCGCAAGGCCAAGACAGCCAACTTCGGCATCATCTACGGCATCTCGGCCTTCGGCCTTGCGGAGCGCATGGAGGTGTCGCGAACGGAAGCCAAGGAGCTCATCGACAACTACTTCGCGACCTACCCCAAAGTGCGCGACTACATGCGTGAGAGCGTGGAGCAGGCCCGCCGACGCGGCTACATCGAGACCCTGTTCCACCGCCGCCGCTACCTGCCGGACATCAACTCGGCCAACGCCGTGGTGCGCGGCTATGCCGAACGCAACGCCGTCAACGCGCCCATACAGGGCACAGCCGCCGACATCATCAAGCGCGCCATGGTGGGCATAGACCGCCGCCTGGCCGAGGAGAAGCTCCGCTCCAAGATGATACTCCAGGTGCACGACGAACTCAACTTCAGCGTCCTTCCCGAAGAGCTGGACCGCGTGCGCCGCATCGTCGTCGAGGAGATGGAGGGCGCGTGCGCGCTCAGCGTCCCCTTGCTGGCCGACTGCGGCGAAGGCCGCAACTGGCTCGAGGCGCACTGATACAGAGCGACACAGGCGCCCCGCAGCGACAAGACACCCTCCCCGCCCGGACGCGGGCCCGTCCTTACCATTCACAGCCGTGCACCTTATTTATCCTATGCCAACCTTATGACCGCCCGTCCTTTTCAGCGCCATGCCGCCAAGGGCCTTAGTCCCGCGCGAACGCGCCTTAGCCCCGTAAAAACTGGCCCTATTCCCGTAAGAACTGGCCTTAGCCCCGTTCGCCGGGCCCTTAGGCAAACAGCCACGCTCCTGTGCGCGGCAGCCGTCACGCTGCTGCTGGCGGTCCTTCCGGCCCACGCCTCGTCTGGCGACCTGCTCGTAGAGCACGACACGTCTACGGGCGGCCTGCGCCAGCTCCGCATCGCTGGAGACGTGGAGCAAATGCCGTGGCTCGTTGCCACAGACGGTTCGCAATATGCCTGGATAGGGCCAGAATAGCAATGGGGCCTGGGGTTTGCCACCCTGGAGCGAGACGGGCAGACACAAGTCCTGCGCTGGACGCGCGCAGACTCCGCCGCGGCGGACGGCTCGCTGGCCGTCTACCGGCTGGGCGACGTAACGCTGCACGTAAGGCGGAAGCTGGAGGACGGCGAACTGCGCGAACGCTACACCTTCCGCAACGAGGGCCGCGAGCCCGTACGCCTGCGCGACGTGGGCATCTGCCTGCCGCTCAACGACAATTACCCCGACGCGCAGACATGCGTGGCACGCCGCTGCAACGTGCATTTCTGAGCCGGCGACAGTGCGGCCTACGTCTGCGCCCTGCGCATGGGCGGACAGGCGCCCCATCTGGGACTCGCCGTGACGGAAGGCGAAATCACGGACTATGAAATCCGCCAACGGGGCAACGACAAAGGTTCTTCCCAGACGCGGGGCATCTTCATAGCCTGCCTGCCGGACATGACGCTGGCGCCGGGCGCGGCAAGCCGCACAGGCTGGACCGTGTTCAGCCACGAGGGCAAGGACGACTTTGAACGGCAGCTGCTCCGCCGGGGCAGCATCGTGGCGGAATGCGCCCGCTATGTGATCAGCCGCGGCGATACCCTTCACATCCGCCTGCGCTCCGGACGGCGCCTGCCCGCGCTCCGGGCCAGCATTTCGGAACACAGGCTGAAGCTGTCAGAGCTGAAACCAGACGTGCGCCGCTTCGCCGTGGACCGTACAGCCGACGGCTTCGCCTACTCCTTCGCCACAGCGGACCTGCAGCCCGGCGAGACGACCGTAACCTTCCACTACGTTAACGGCCGCCGCACATGGGCCAAAGTATGGGTGGTGGACGACATGGACTCCCTCGTGGCGCGCCGCGTGGACTTCATCCGCTCCCGCCAGCAGCTTGACCGCCCCGGCGACGCCCGCGACGGCGCCTACATGGTTTACGACAACGAGGGCGACAGCATCTTCCTCAACGACCGGCCCACGTGCAGCCCGCTGGACCGCGACGAGGGCGCGGAACGGGTCGGGATGGGCGTTCTCCTGGCCAAGTACGAGGCGCTCCGCCCCTCCGCCGCCGTGCGTGCATCCCTGCTGCGCTACGGACGCTTCGTCCGCGAGCGGCTCCAGACGAAGGACTACGCGACCTACTCGACCGTGGCCCACGACGGCCGCAACCGTGCCTACAACTACATGTGGGCGGCCGACCTCCAGTTCCGCCTGTGGCAGCTCACGGGCGAAAGGCAGCACGCACTCGACGGCTACGGCACGCTCAGGGCCATGTTCCGGCAGTTCGGGCATAACTTTTACGCCATCGACATTCCCGTTCTTCTGGGGCTCGACGTCCTGCGCCGCGCGGGTCTCGGCGCACAACGCGACACGCTCCTCGGCGACTTCCGCAAGCAAGCCGCCAACTACATCAAGAACGGGACGAACTATCCGAAGCACGAAGTGAACTATGAGCAAAGCATCGTGGCCCCCGCGGTACAGTTGCTCTCGGAAATGTACCTCGCCACGGGCGAACAGGCATATCTGGAAGAAGCGCGCCGCCAGCTGCCCGTACTCGACGCCTTCTCGGGCCGCCAGCCGGACTACCGCCTGCACGACATCGCCATACGCCACTGGGACGGCTACTGGTTCGGCAAGCGCGAAATGTACGGCGACACGTTCCCCCACTACTGGAGCACGCTGACAGCCTCGGCCTTCTACTACTATGCCCTGGCCTCGGGCGACGCCGCTTACCGCCGCCGCGCCGAAGACATCGTGCTGGGCAATCTCTGCCTGTTCACGGACGAGGGGCGCGCCTCGTGCGCCTATCTCTACCCGAAGGCCGTGGACGGACGGCCGGCCCGCTTCTTCGACCCCTTTGCCAACGACCAGGACTGGGCCTTGGTGTTCTGGCTGCTCGTCATGAAGGACTGCCGCTGACCGCCAGCCGTCACGCCGTCCCCGCCCCTTCCTCCCGCGTCCCGGTCCCGCCAATCCGCAGGGCCGGGACGCGCCGTTCTTCCCTCTTTCTTCCTCGTCCGGAAAAAATTCAGCCTCCGCCATGCAGTATTTCGTTCGCGCCGCATCCTTAGTTCAAACACGAGGAATGATGGATACGGAAGAAATAGCCCAAGGCTGCAAGCGCGGCGACCCGGCGGCGCAGGCGGCGCTCTTCCGCCGCTTCCGCCCGGACGTATGGCGCGTCGTGTCCCGCTACGTGACGGACGCCAGCCGCGCCGAGGACCTGCTCCACGACACCTTCCTGCTGGCCTTCACGCACATCGGCCAACTGCGCGACGACGCGCGGCTCGAAGCGTGGCTGCTGCGGCTGGCCCGCAACGTGGCGCTGCTTTACCTGCGCCGCAAACGCTCCGACGACACCCTGCCGCTCGACGACGCGCAATCGCTCCTCGCAGAGGACAGCGACGCAGCGGACGCCGCGCCTCCGTCGCTCGACGAACTGCTCGGTCTCGTGGAGCAGCTGCCAGAGGGCTACCGCAACGTCTTCAAGCTCTACGTGCTCGACGGCCTGTCGCACGACGAAATCGCCCGCCTGCTACACATTTCCCCCCACTCCTCTTCGTCCCAACTGCTACGGGCGCGCCGCCTGCTGCAACGCTGGCTGCGTGCCCGCCGCTGGCCGTTGCTGCTGGTGCTGCTCCTGCTGGCTCCGGCCGGCCGGGAAGTGCATCGCCTGACGCTGCTCCCGGTATCCGGAAATCCTGTGAAGGAACCGGCAGACGGGCCACGCTCCGCGCCAATGGCATGCCGGACGGCGCGAAGCCAGCCGGCGCGGCAGCCGGACACCTTGCCGACCCCGGCGTCGGCCGGGCAGCCGCCTGCCCCGACGACGGCCGCCGTCCCACCTGCCCCGACGCCTCCGGCCGATACGTTCCCACGCCGCGACGGGCGCCCGCCCTTTCCGGAGCGGCGGCCCGCGGACCGGACGCCGACGTTCACGGGCGGCCCGCTGCTGGCCACTGTCCCCCGTTGGCAACTCTCGGTGAGCGTGAACGGACTGTCGGCCAGCCGGACTACGCAGCCGCGCCCGTTCACCGGGCCCGGCATCGCCAGCCAGCAGCCCGTTACCGACTGGGAGACGCTCTATGCCCTCAGCCAGACGGATGCTGCGGACAGCATCCTTTCGCCGGCCCTCGCGGCGATTGCGGCTCAAAATTCGGGCCCTATCGTGGAGAAGGAACACCATCGGCCGGCCTTCTCCGTGGCGCTCGGGTTGCGGCACTCGTGGCGCCGCGGCTGGGGCGTTTCGGGCAACATCGGCTACCTGCGGCTGACGTCCGACTTCACCCTCGGCGAGAGCGCCTACGTCCGGCGCACGCAACGCCTTCACTATCTCGGTCTCTCGCTGACCGCCGACTGCGACTGCTACACATCGCCGTCAGGACGCCTGCGCCTCTCGGTCTCCGCCGGCGCCGGCCTCTACATTCCGCTGCTCGGCACGTCGGTCACGGCCTACGTAGTGGACCAGCTACAGGCCGACTCCGCCGCCGTGCGTCTCCACGCGCGGCCCCAGGCATTCCTGAGCGGGAGCATCGGCCTGGAGTACCGGTTCACGCCGCGCCTCAGCCTCGTGCTGTCGCCCTCCGTCCGCTACTACCCGGACAACGGCGAGCCGCTCCGCACCCACTTCCAGGCCCGTCCGGTCACCTTCTCCGCTCCGTTCGCCCTGCGCTGGTCCTTCTGAAAAGTCGGAAGCGCCGTGCAGTATCCGGCCTCCCCGTGCATCAAATGGTCAGAAACTCATTCAACCCAGTTCTACTGACCATGAACCCTTACTCACTCTCCAGCTACCTGCACGGCGGACTGCTGTTCCTTAACAACACGCTGCGGCCCCGCCACAAACGCCTCGCCTCGCTCATGCTCTACGCTACGAGCCGTTGCCAGTCGCGCTGCCGGCACTGCTCCATCTGGCAAAAGCCACACGAAGACCTCACGCTCCAAGAGATTGCCGCCATCGTCGGCAGCCGCTGCGTCACGCCCCGCACGGTCGTCGGCCTGGAAGGCGGAGAATTTATCCTGCACCCGCAGGCCGACGCCATCCTGACCTGGTTCGACACGCACCACCCCTGCTACACGCTTCTGACCAACGGGCTGGCCACGGAACGCATCGCCGACGCCGTGGCGCGCCACCGGCCCGCACGGCTCTACGTCTCGCTCGACGGGCCACGCGATACTTACCTGCGAATGCGCGGTACGGACGGCTACGACGCCGTGCGGCGCACCGTGCGGGCCTGCAAGGAATGCGTGCCCGTTTCGTTGATGTTCTGCCTCTCGCCGTGGAACAGTTCCGACGACCTGCGCCACGTGGTCAGCGTGGCCCGGGAAGAGGCCATCGATGTGCGCATCGGCATCTACGGAACGCTCTCCTTCTTCGACACGCATGCCGGCCTGCTGGAGGCGGACCCGGACCGCTTCGCGGCAACGATACCGGACTGCGTGCGCACGACACAGGAAAATTTCGACTACCTGGCACTCTACGGCGAGTGGCGTAACGGCCGGCTGCGCCTGCCCTGCCGCAGCATCAGCAGCCAGTTGGTGGTCCACTCGAACGGCAACGTGCCGCTCTGCCAGAACCTGGACGTCGTGCTGGGCAACATCCGGCAGAACTCCCTCGATGCCATTTTCAACGCCGCGGCCTCCTGTGCGACACAACGCCGCTACTGCAACGCCTGCAACGGCTGCTGGATAAACTATCACCGCAAGTATGACATCATCCTGCACCGCACGCTGGAGCGCTTTCTCCCGCAGGCCGCCGTCCGGGCCCTGCTGGGCTCCTACCAGTGGTCCTCCCGTCCGGGCGAGACATACCGGCAGTTCCTGCGGCGCCATTCCCGATGAGCGTTCCGTCCGTTTTGTCCCCCTTTCCTCCTAAAATCATTCTGCCTATGCTTCATGACCTCATCGACCGCCTGCGGCGCCGCCGCAACCGCCACGCGCTACCGGCGACCTTTTCGGCGGGCTACGCCTTCGTCGGCGCGGGCCGCCACGCCCGCCAGAACCTCTACCCGATAGTGGACTATCTGCGGCTGCCGCTGCGCTACGTGTGCTGCGCCACGGCCGATTCGGCGTGGGCTGTACAGGCCTGGAGGCCAGACGTGCACGCCACGTGCCGGCTGGAAGACGTGCTGGCCGACCCGGCTGTCCGGGCTGTCTTCGTGGCGGCTCCTGCAGCGGAGCAGCCAGACCTGGCCAGCCGCATCCTGGCCAGCGGGCGGGCGCTCTTCGTGGAGAAGCCGCCCTGCCGCGACGGGAGCCGCCTGGCCGACCTCGTCGCCACAGCCCGCCGCCACGGAGTGACGGCAGCCGTGGCGGGCCTGCAGCATCGCTGCGCTCCGGACGTGCAACGACTGGCCTGCGCGCTGCGACGCGACGCCGCCGCGAGCTACAACCTCACCTACCGCACGGGGCCATACCCTGAGGGTGACGTCCTGACCGAACTGTTCATCCATCCGCTCGACCTGGCCGTCCACCTCTTTGGCCCGGCTCGGGTGGAAGGTTTCCAGGACGTAGCGCGGGCGCCCCGGGGCGGAACGACGCTCCACCTCCTGCTACGCCACGGCCGCACGTGCGGCAACGTAACGCTCTCGACAGCCGGGGCCTGGGACGAGATGGAAGAAACCCTGCGCGTGGACACGACGGCGGGCCGCTACGTCCTGCGGCCCGGAGAAGACCTCTCCTTCCGCCGCTGGCCGGGCCGGCCGCTGGGCCTGCCGGCCGAGAAACTGCGGCGCGCAGCAGGCGTGGAGGAACGCTGCTGGAAACGCCAGGGCGCTCTGCCGGAACTGTGTCAGAACGAGTTGTACGTCAACGGATTCTACGACGAGATACGCCGCTTCGCCGAGATGGTGGAAGGCCGCGCTTTCCGCCACCCGGCTGCCCTGGCTGCGCTGACGGACACCTACGCCCTGCTCGACGCCCTCCGCCCGCGCTGCGAAGGCCGGGGCTGAGCAGTGGCCGGCGGGACACGAAGCGCCCCCGCGCGGCATCGCTGTCGGGCGATGCGGCACGGGGGCGCCCTGCGTTTCTCCAAAAAGGCGGGGCGGCCTCAGGCCATGACGGCGCGGGCCAAGGCGGCGCCGAGGGCGCGGGCGGCACTGAGCGTGGCGCCGTCGGCGCCCTGCTTCCACTGCAAGGGGTCGCAGACCACGTCCATCTTCATCTGCTCGTTGTAGGTCCCGATGGTCTTCACCGCGGCCGGGGCCCATGTGAAGCCGCCGAAGTAGCCCAGCTTGTGGCCCGCCACCTCGCGGCCGGCCAAGCGGCGCAACAGGTCCTCCACGACGGGGAAGAGCCCGCCATTGTACGTGGGTCCGCCCACGGCCAAGCCGCTGTAGCGGAAGATGTCCGCCAGGACGAACGAGGGCTGGGAGACGCTCAGGTTGTGGACGATGATTTTCTTCAGGCCCTCGGCCGCCGCCCCTTCGGCCACGGCTTCGGCCACGTGCTGCGTGTGTCCGTACATCGAGCCGTAGCAGACGACGAGCCCCGGCTCCGTCTCGCCCTCGCTCAAGCGGCGGTACGTCTCCAGCGCGCGCGGCGCCTCGGCCGTCCACACCGGTCCGTGCGTGGAGCAAATCATGCGGATGTCCAGGCCACCCAGTTTGCGGAGCGCGGTGCGCACGGGGGCGCGGAACTTGCCCAGGATGGCGGCAAAGTAGCGCTCCATCTCGGGCCAGAAGACCGCGGTGTCCATCTGCGTGTCGAGGACCGCGCCGTTGAGCGCGCCGAAGCAGCCGAAGGCGTCGCCGGAGAAGAGAATGCCCTCCTCGGCGAGATACGTGACCATCGTTTCCGGCCAGTGGAGCATGGGGGCCAGGTAGAACGTCAGCTCGCGGCGGCCCAGCGAGAGGCGGTCGCCGTCGGCCACAAGCACGTCGTCCGCCGTCGGGACGCCGTAGAAGCCCTGCACCATCTCGAACGTTTTCCTGTTGCCCACGAGGCGCACACCGGGATAGTACTGACGGATGAGCGCGAGGCTTCCCGAGTGGTCCGGCTCCATGTGGTTGACGATGAGATAGTCCACGGGGCGGTCGCCGAGCACGGCGCGGATTTTCTCCAGATATTCGGCAAAGAAGGCCACGTCGACCGTATCGACCAGAGCCACCTTCTCGTCGACAATGAGATAGGAGTTGTACGAAACGCCCTGCGGCAGGAGCCAGAGGCCCTCAAAACGGTGCTTCACGCGGTCGTTCACACCGACATAGAAGATATTTTCCTTGATTTGCATGGTTCAGTCTGTTGCTTTCAGAATCCGGCGCGGAGCCGCAGCCCCGCTCCGCGGCAAATTTACGAAAAAAAGCCGGGCCGCAGCGCACCGCCCGGCGGAAACGGGGCTTAGGCGCGTAAAAACGGGGCTAGGCGCAGTCGGAACTGGCCTTCGCCGCGTGGGCGGCGCGCCGGGCCGGGCGGGCACGCGGCCTGCGG
>CALUIN010000019.1 GCA_944320745.1 uncultured Alloprevotella sp.
CCATCGTCATGGCGGCGGAAATCATGATGGGCGTCTACTTCAACCTGTCATTCTGGTACAAGCTCATCGACAAGACCATCTGGGGCGCCTGGTTCTCGGGGCTGGGCTGCGCCGTGATGCTGGCGGCCAACATCCTCTTCATCCCCCGCTTCGGATACATGGCCTGCGCCTGGGCAGGCTGCGCGGGCTACGGCGTCGCCATGCTGGCAAGCTACTTCGTGGGCCAGCGCTATTACCCCATACGCTACCCGCTGCGGAGCATCGGCGCCTACGTGGTCATCGCCGTCCTCTTCTACGCCGTCATGGCCCTCGTGCCGCAAGGCTGGCCCATGGCCGCGCGGCTCGGCGTCAACACGCTCTGCCTCCTGCTCTTCGCCGCCCACATCGTACACTACGACCTGCCGCTCAGCAGCCTGCCCGTCGTAGGCAAATACTTCAAGAAGCGCCGCCCATGAATCCAGCCACTCCCCCTGTCCAGGCAGCCACGCTCCGCTGCGGTTTGCAGGTTGTCCTTGCCGCCAACGGCTCCGACGTCATTCACTGCGGCTACGTGGTGCGGGCCGGCACGCGCCACGAGGCACCCGCCGACACGGGGCTGGCGCACTTCATCGAGCACATGAGTTTCAAGGGGACCGCCCGCCGGCGCGCCTGCCACATCAGCAACGGCCTGGAGCGCGTGGGCGGCGACCTGAACGCCTACACGAACAAGCAGGAGACCGTCTACCAGGCCACCGTCCTGCGCCCCGACTTCGGCCGCGCGGCGGACCTGCTCACCGACATCGTGTTCCACAGCACCTACCCGCAGCACGAGATGGAGCGTGAGGCCGAAGTGGTCTGCGACGAAATAGACAGTTACAAGGACTCGCCCGCCGACCTCATCTTCGACGAGTTCGAGGCCATGATATTCGCCGGCCACCCCTTGGGGCGCGACATTCTGGGCACGGCCGAACGCCTGCGGACCTACCGCACGGCGGACGCGCTGCGCTTTGCCCGCCGCTGGTACCGGCCGGACAACGCCGTGTTCTACGTCAGCGGGCGACTGGACTTCGGGCGGCTGGTCCGCCGCATGGAGCGGCTCACCGCGGGCCTCGAAGCCGAGCGCCCCGCGCCGCCGCCCGGCAGCCTGCCCGCCGCGCCCCTCCTGCCGCCCTACCCCGCTGCCGAACTGGAGCGCACCGTGCGGCGCGACACCCACCAGGCGCACGTCCTCATCGGCAGCCGCGCCTACGGCGGGACCGATCCGCGGCGCCACGCCCTCTACCTGCTCAACAACATCCTGGGCGGACCGGGAATGAACTCGCGCCTCAACCTCCGCCTGCGCGAGAAGGCCGGACTCGTCTACTCCGTCGACGCCTGCCTGTCCACCTATCCCGACACGGGGCTGTGGAACGTCTACTTCGGCTGCGATGCGGCCGACATAGGCCGCTGCCGCCGCCTCGTGCTGGCCGAACTGCGCCGCCTGGCCGAGCGTCCCCTGAGCCCCGCACAGCTGGCCGCCGCCAAGAAACAGCTCTGCGGGCAAATCGGCATCAGCCGCGACAACGCCGAGAACTACGCCCTCGCCGTGGGCAAAGGCTTCGCCCACTACGGCGAGCCCTATGACCCCGACCGCCTCTGCGCCCGCATCCAGGGCCTCACCGCCGCCGAACTCCAGGAAACGGCGGCCGAAGCCTATGCCCCCGGCCGCCTCACCACTCTCATCTACCGCTGACCCTCTCCGCCAGCCCGCCACACCATGACCCATCCCCTCCACCTCTTCCGCTTCTGCCCGCGCTGCGGCTCCGCCCGCTTCGCCCCCGCCGACGCCCGCGCCAAACGCTGCGCCGACTGCGGCTTCACCTATTACCACAATGCCTCGGCCGCCACCGTGGCCGTCATCCTCTCGCCCCGCGGCGAACTGCTCGTGGCGCGCCGCGCCCTCGATCCGGCCCGCGGCACGCTCGACCTGCCCGGCGGCTTCGTAGACCCCGGCGAAAGCCTCGAGGAGGGCTGCCGCCGCGAAGTGCTTGAGGAGACGGGCGCGCAGGTCACTGTGGAGCGCTACCTATTCTCCTTGCCCAACACCTACCGCTACTCCGGCTTCGACGTCCACACGACGGACAGTTTCTTCCGCTGCCGCCTGATGCCCGGCGCCCGCACCTGCGCGGCCGACGATGCCGCCGCCCTCGCCTGGACGCGGCCCGCCGACCTCCGGCCCGCCGATTTCGGCCTGACCTCCGTGCGCCGCGGCGTGGAGCTCCTGCTCGCCCGCCCCGAACTGCTCGCCGCAGACTGAGGGAAAAAAGATTTGTCCGGACGGGGAATTCTTCGTAAATTGCGCCGGCGGCGCCAAAACGGCGCCGCGCAACACTTCAACTCCTTACTCCATGACAACCGTAACATTCCAAGGCACGCCCGCCACCCTCAGCGGCACACTGCCCGCCGTCGGCACGCCCGCGCCCAAGTTCGGCGGTGTCCGGGGCGACCTGAGCGTCCTCCACCTGCCCGACCTCCTGGGCCGCCGCGTCGTACTCAACATCTTCCCCAGCCTCGACACGCCGGTGTGCGCCGCCTCCGTGCGCCGCTTCAACCAGGAAGCGGCCGCCCTGCCAGACACCGTGGTCCTCTGCGTCTCGAAGGACCTGCCCTTCGCCCAAAGCCGCTTCTGCGCCGCCGAAGGGCTGACCAACGTGGTCCCCGTCAGCACCTTCCGCTGCAAATGCTTTGACGAAAAGTACGGCCTCCTCATCACCGAGGGCCCGCTCAAGGGCCTGCTGGCCCGCGCCGTCATCATCGTGGACGAGGAAGGGAAAATCGCCTACGAGGAACTGGTGCCCGAAATCACGCACGAACCCGACTATGCCGCCGCCCTGGCGGCCTTGGGCCGCTGACGCGGTCCGCTCCCTGCACACGTAGCCCCCGCCCGCGCCCCGAAAGGCACAGGCGGGGGCCTCTGCGTCAGCCCCGCCCCGCGACCCGCGGCCGCAGACGGGAGCGGACGGACCGGTGCGGCGCGCACCTAACTGCGCCGCAGCAGTCTCTCGAAGAAATGCGCGACGGGGCTTTCCAGCCGGCGCCACGCGCGTATGCGGAGCTGGTCCAGCAAGACGCTGACCAGGAAGATGCCGGCCAGGACGGGCAATATCAGGACAAAGTAGGCCGTGCCCCAGAGCTCGTAAAGGCGCTGACAGAACGGGCGGAAATATGAATTAATCACATTGGGGTTGGTATGCAGGAGAAACACCGCAAAGCTGGAGGCGGCAAACCAATTGACGGCCCGGCTCTGAAGGCGGAGTTTTGAAAAAGCCAGAAGCAGATAGAGCGCGGCGGCGATGACTGCCGGATTGGAGTAATACACCATGCGCGCCGTGACGTGGGCATAGACAAAACCGCCGGCAAGGCTGCTGGCCAGCTGCACGGCCGTGCAGAGCAGAACGAGCAGGAAATATATGCCCGCATCGGCCCGGGCGGACAGCGCGGCCCAGCGGGGGCGGTAAACGCGGGCATAGCGCGCCAGCAGGTAGAGGCCGATGAAAGAAAGCGGCGAGTAGCCGGAGGCCAGATAGTCCGTGGCGCCGGCCACCCAGTCATAGACCGTCTGAAAGAGGAAGAAGCACACGAGAATGAGCCGCACCTGCCCGCGCGGGGCCTGCTCCATCAGCGCGTTGAGCGCCGGAGCCAGCATGTACAGCACCAGGTAGGCCTTGGGAAACCAGTTCAGCTTGGTCAGCAGGAAGCAGCCCTCCACGCCGTTGAGGCTGAACTGCGCCCAGCCGGCCGCCAGCATGACGGCGTAGATGCCTATCAGGAAAAAGAGGCACTGAAACAGGAAGGCCGTGATGCTGCGCACCTTGGGCCGGATGCCGAACCAGCCCGATATGAGGACGAACACGTTGACGCAGACGATGGACACATTCTGCACCGCGATACGCACCGCCGCGTCCAGCGGTTGCGCCTGGACATCCGTCAGCGCCGGAGCGCCCAGGCTGTGGAAGTCCGCATGCACCAGCAGTACGAGAAACATGGCGAGGATACGAAGCAGCTCGATGTTGGAGGACCTACCCCCCCCGATTAGTTAAAGTTTGCATAAAGTGGTAAGAATTGTTTTACGGCGGCAAAATTACGACTTTTCCGGGAAAGCAAAAAAAGACGCCGGCCCCGGCGGCGCGGAGCGGGAAAGCGGCGGGGCGGCCACGCGCATAGGCCCCGTTTTTACGCGGCTAAGCCCCGTAGCGACTGGGCCTATCCCCGTGAGGAGCAGGCGGCGCGGCGGGGGCGCAGCGGGACGGACAGGCGCCCCGACTGCCGGTCCGCCGCAAAAAAAGCGGACCGCGAGGCACGCCCCTTCGGAAGAAAAACGTATATTTGTCACGATGAACCTGAAGAACGGCTTACGGCACGCGGTCCGCCTCTACACGGACGGATTCCGCCAAATGACCTGGGGGCGCATCCTGTGGGTGCTCATCCTGGCCAAGCTGTTCGTGCTCTTCGCCATCCTGCGCCCCTTCTTCTTCCGCCCTGCCCTGGCCGGACTGGACGAAGAGGAGAAGCGCGAGGCCGTGGCCGACGGGCTGCTGCGCCAGCCGGCAGCCGCTCCGGCCGCAGCCGCAGAAACCGACAACTGAACCTGAACGCATATGACACTACTTGAAGCAATGGGCGGCCCGCTGCTCGAATGGTCGCGGGCGCAGTTCGCCCTCACCGCCTGCTATCACTGGCTCTTCGTCCCCCTGACGCTGGGCCTGGCCCTCGTGATGGCCATCATGGAAAGCATCTATGTCCGCACGGGCGACGAGACGTGGAAGAAGACGGCACAGTTCTGGCAGAAAATCTTCGGCATCAACTTCGCCGTCGGCGTGGCCACGGGCCTCATCCTTGAGTTCGAGTTCGGTACGAACTGGAGCAACTACTCGTGGTTCGTGGGCGACATATTCGGCGCCCCGCTGGCCATCGAAGGCATCGTGGCCTTCTTCATGGAGGCCACGTTCATCGCGGTGATGTTCTTCGGCTGGAACAAGGTGGGCCGCGGCTTCCACCTGGCCTCGACCTGGCTGACGGGCCTCGGGGCGACGCTCTCGGCCTGGTGGATTCTGGTGGCCAACAGCTGGATGCAGCACCCCGTCGGCATGGAGTTCAACCCGGAAACGGTGCGCAACGAGATGGTGGACTTCTTCGCCGTGGCGTTCGCGCCGGAGGCGGCGGTGAAGTTTGCCCATGCCGTGACGAGCGGATGGATGACCGGCGCCGTGTTTATCACGGGCGTGAGCTGCTGGTACCTGCTGCGGCGGCGCAACCAGCGCATGGCTCTCGACAGCATCCGCGTGGCGGCGGCGACGGGCGTCGTGGCGGCGCTGCTCGTCATGTTCACAGGCGACCAGTCGGGGCTCGACGTGGCGCGCAACCAGCCCATGAAGCTGGCGGCGGCCGAAGGGCTGGAGCGCGGCGGGAAAGGCGCGGCCTTCTCCATCGTCCCCGGCGTGGAAGTGCCGGGCATGCTCTCCATCCTGGCCACGCACGACCCGCAGGGCTACGTGCCCGGCACGCGCGACATTCTGGAAGGCTACACCGACGGCGAAGGACAGGCGCACCCCTCGGCCGCGGAGAAGATGGAGCGCGGACGCCTGGCCCTGGCGGCCTTCAGGGACTTCCGCGCCGCGGACCTGGCTGGCGACACCAACGCGCGCAACGAAGCCCGCAAGCAGCTGGAGACCCACGTGGACTACTTCGGGTACGGCTACATTCAGAGCGAGGAGGAACTCATCCCGAACGTGCCGCTCGTCTACTGGTCCTTCCGCGCGATGGTGGGCATGGGCTGCCTGCTGCTGCTCGTCCAGGCGCTGCTGTGGTGGCAGGCGCGGCGCGGGCGGCTGGAACAGACGCGCTGGCTGCAGCACGCGGGCCTGTGGTCCATCCCTCTGGTCTACCTGGCCGGACAGGCGGGCTGGATAGTGGCCGAAGTGGGCCGCCAGCCCTGGGCCATACAGGACCTGCTGCCGGTGGGGGCGGCGGTGTCGAGCCTCTCGGCTGCTTCGGTCCAGACCACGTTCTTCATCTTCCTGGCCATATTCACCGTGCTGCTCGTAGCCGAAGTGCGCATCCTCTGCCGGGCCATCCGCAACGCCTGACACGGGCCGCCGCCACGCGGCGCATGGTCCTTATAAATATACAAAAGCTCCGGTTTTGGAAGAAAAACCGGAGCTTTTGTTTCTTTACAGGATTATTTTCATAATTTTGCACGCAGGATGCCGGACGTATCGCCCGTCCCAGTTTGCCTCATGCACAGTCCGCGACGCATGGGGCGGAATGCGATGTGCGTACAGCCTGCATTTCTACATTATTTCCCTAATTTATTCACAAAACCCTTAATTTATGCTCAAAAGATTGTTATTCTTCGGGTTTCTGTTCCTCGCTACGGCGAGCGGCGGGAACCTGGCGGCACAATCGGCTCCGGCAACGGCGAAACAGGGCGTACTGCGCGTGAAACTGCAACGCGAGGTAGCGGCCCGGCTGGCGGCTCTGCCCGCAGCGACGCTGACGGAGCGGGCGCAGTCCACTGGCGTGGAGCCACTGGACCGTGCCGGCCAGAAGGTAAAGGCAGTCCGCCTGACGAGGGTGTTCCCTTACTCCCCGAAGTTTGAGGAGCGCCACAAGAAGTACGGACTGGACCTCTGGTACGAAGTCCGCTTCGACTCGACAGCGGTGACGCCGGCTGAGGCCCGCGCCGCCTATCAGTCGGTGCCCGGCGTGGAAATCGCCGAAACCGTGCGGCCCGTCAGCCCCGTAGGGGGCGAGAAAGGCTTCCGCCGCGTAGCACCCGCCCCGACGGCGGACGGTGCGGACGAGATGCCGTTCAACGACCCGCTGCTGCCGCAGCAGTGGCACTACCACAACACGGGGACTATCCTCGGCTCGGTGGCCGGGGCCGACGCGAACGTGTTTGAAGGCTGGAAAATAGCTACCGGCACAAGCAACGTGCTGGTAGCCGTCATCGACGGCGGCGTACAGTACGACCACCCCGACCTGGCACAGAATATGTTTGTCAATGAAGCCGAACTGAACGGGCAGCCGGGCGTCGATGACGACGGGAACGGCTACACGGACGACGTGTACGGCTACAACTTCGTGATCAACTCGGCCGACGTGTTCCCGCACGACCACGGCACGCACGTGGCCGGAACGGTGGGCGCCGTGAACAACAACGGCATCGGCGTGGCCGGCGTGGCCGGCGGCAACGGGCAGGGCGGCGTCAAGATGCTCTCCTGCCAGATATTCGACACGCGCGCCAGCAGCGACGCCAACTACGCGGCGGCCCTGGTCTACGCGGCCGACATGGGGGCCGCCATCGCCCAGTGCTCCTGGGGATGGAGCGCGCCCGGCTACTACGAGCAAGCCGTACTCGACGCCATCGACTACTTCACGGCCGAGGGCGGCGGCGACGTCATGCAGGGCGGACTCTGCATCTTCGCCAACGGCAACACCGGCGACGAGGGCGAATACTGGCCGGCCTGCTACGAGCCGGTCGTGGCCGTAGGCGCCATGACCTGCATGAAGACGCCCGCCTCCTACTCCACACGCGGCACCTGGTGCGACGTGACGGCGCCGGGCGGCGACATGGACTACGGACAGGCGCAGGGCGTGCTCAGCACACTGCCCAACGGGACGTACGGATATAACGAAGGCACCTCGATGGCCTGCCCGCACGTGTCGGGCATCGCGGCCCTGGTCCTCTCGAAGTACGGCAACCCGCAATTCCCCAATTCCACACTGCGGCAGCAGCTTGTCTCGTCCGTCAACGACCTGTACACGGACAACCCCGAAGCAGCCGGACTCTTCGGCAGCGGATACATCGACGCCGACAAGGCGCTGCACATGAGCACGGGCGAGGCCCCGGCCGCCGTGACGGACTTCACCCTGACTCCGTCGCAGGACAACGTGCTCGTGGAATGGACCATCCCGCAGACGCCCGAGAACTCGGTGGACCACCACGTGATCTACTACAGCACGTCGGCCTTCACGGCGGACAACCTCGAGGGCGTGATGACGGTGAACGTAGACACCAAATTCAACGCCTCGGGCGACAAGGTCAGCCACGAGGTGGGCAACCTGAAGTCGCTCACGACGTACTACTTCGCCCTGCAGGCCGTGAACCGCTGGGGCCAGGCGTCCGCGCTCTCCGAGGTGCGGCAGACGCAGACAAACGCCGGGCCGACGATGACCCTGGACCAGACGGCCGTGACCTTCGCGGCCGACGCCGCACAGGGCGGAAAGGGCGCCACGCAGTTTACCATACAAAACACCGGGGCCGGCATCCTGAAGTACGACATCACGACCTCGACGGCCTCCAACTCGCTCTACTCGGCCGCCGGCAATGTCCGCCCGGGCAAGCTCGTGCCCTATCGCGGCATGATGGGGGCCACCAGCGTGGAGCAGCACAGCGTGGTGAGCGCGGACTATCGCGCTGACGACTATCCCAAGACGCTCACCTACTCCGAGGGCATCTACCGCTACATCGGCGAGTCCGACCTCACGCTGCCCAACGCCCTCGCCCAGTACTTCTTCGTAGACCCGGCCGTCTACCCCGACGGATTCAACCTGACCGCACTCCGCTTCGGCGGCTACGGCGGCGAGAACCCTGTCATAGAAATCTACAACGGCTCGGCCAGCATCTCGACAGCCAGCCTCCTGCAGAAAGTGGACTACTCCTTCTTCGGCTACAACTTCGACCTCAACCTGAAGGAACAGCTCTACTTCGCGCCGGGCAGCGCCTTCTGGGTAGTGGCCAAGTTCCCGGCCGGGCAGAACCAGCCGCTGGGCGTCGGTCTCTCCACGGACGACGGCGCGACGAAGCAATACAGCTTCTACAGCTGCGACGGTGGCAACTCCTGGACGCAACTGAGCGAGGTGCTGCGCGAAGCGGACATGACGGACATTGCCGACGTGGCCACGTTCGACGTCTACGCCGTCAGCAAGAACCCCGACTGGAGCTCCGTCCTCGTCATCGACCCGCGGGAGGGAACCGTACGCCCGGGCGAAAGCCAGGCGGTGAAAGTGGAAAACGACGGGCAGAAGCTCGTCAACGGCACCTACAAGTTCAACCTCTTCGTCAATGCCAACGAAGACCTCAAGCCCCAGCAGAAAGTGCAAGCCACGCTGACCGTATCGGGCTATGCGCCTGAGCTCGCATCGGCGCAGATGATCGACTTCGGTGACCTGCTCGTCGGGCAGGAAAAGACGCTCGACGTGGAAATCGTAAACAACGGCTACGGCGACTTCACCGGCCAGTGGGGCTCACTGGGCCAGGACAACATCGCCAGCAGCTCCGACCAGTTCAAGGTGCCGACCTACGCGGAAGGCTTCTCCGCCCGCTCCACCGGAACGATGGAAGTCACCTTCGCCCCGACGCGCAGCGGCAGCCACAGCGGCACCATCACGCTGACCGACGCCGAGGGCCACACGTACAACTTCATCGTGCGCGGCGTTGCCTCCAACCCGGCCAAGGCCAGCCTGGACCAGACGGAACTCGACTTCGGCGAACTCGAGGTCGGCGGCGAGGCCAAAACGGCCACGTTCACCATCACGAACGAAGGCGAATACCCGCTGCAGTACGTATTCCCGAAGTTCAGCGACGAGACCATCGAGGGCAGCGACGCTTCCGTACACCGCTACGGCTACTCCTACCTCTCCAACCTCAACGGCAGCACCGGCTTTGCCTACGACGGCAACCCGGCCCTCGCCGGCGAGACCGACGTGACCAGTCAGATCAACGGCCTGGAGTGGCAGTCCGACCCCGTCAGCATAGGCTTCGACTTCCCCTTCTACGGACAGACGTACGACCACGTCTACATCACTTCCTACGGCGGCCTGAGCATGCAGACCATCGACGGGAACATTCAGTGCATGGTGCCGACGGGCAACTGCGTCCAGGGACTGGGCTACATCTCGCCCTACGTCAATTCCGGCAAACTCATGTTCAACGCCAACAGCAAGGTGACCTACGGCCGCCAGGACGGCAAGTTTGTCGTGAAGTATAAGGACGTGCTCACCGCAGCCGCCGACGGCGGCAGCAACTACGTGCCCATCAGCTACCACGTGGCGCTCTGCGACGACGGCAGCGTGGAAATCTACTACGACGACTACGACCC
Organism: uncultured Alloprevotella sp.; assembly: GCA_944320745.1. Classification (GTDB taxonomy): domain Bacteria; phylum Bacteroidota; class Bacteroidia; order Bacteroidales; family Bacteroidaceae; genus Alloprevotella. The sequence continues at coordinate 10,122 of CALUIN010000019.1, forward strand.
CTACTCCGTCTTCGGCAGTGGTGAGAACAACTACGTCGGCGTGAGCGACATCGAGTGCGACGACCCGATGACCATTACCGACGCCAACCTTGTCCACGACGACGGCAGCACGCTCTACCGCGGCATCCAGACAGGCACCGCCTTCAAGATTGTAGCCCCCGCCAAGTCGTTCATCGCCGGTCTCTCCAGCACCAGCGGACTGATCAACATCGGCGAGAAGAAGACCGTCACCGTCACCGTTCAGGCCGACGAGACGCTCTACGCAGGCAACCAGACCAACCTGCTGACCATGATCACCAACGACCCGGCCAGCCCCAGCCTGCAGCTCACACTGCGCGCCAACGTCACCGGCGACGGACTGAAGCCTGTCGCTGTGACCGACTCCACGTCCGTAGACTTCGGCCAGGTGTTCCGCACCTCCGATGCCAAGGCGACCGTCCTGCTGCGCAACACGGGTAACGACACCCTCCGCATCGCCGGCATAGCCGCCACCGAGGGCCACGTGCAGCTGGCCGAGTCTGTCCAGTCTCCCTTTAAAATAGCGGCAGGCAGCGGACGCGACATCATAATGACGCTTCCGACGGAGACAGAAGGCGCCGTGACCGACCTCGTTGTCATCAGCTTCGAGGACGGACAGACCATCGAAATCCCCGTGAAGGGCACCGTCATCGGCGTGCCCGGATGGAGCGTGGCCCCGGCTTCCATCGAAGTAACCACGCCCTACGGCACCCCTGTGGAGCGCACGCTCACCGTGACCAACACGGGCAACGAGCCGCTCACGTTCACCAACGTGCCCAACCCGTGGGTCAACCTCATGGACCAGGCCGCAAGCGAGACGTCCGAGATGGGCTATGCCTTCAAGTCGCGCACCGACTTCAGCGACATCGCCTACAACTGGATTGACCTGACCAACGATCCCGAAGCCGCCCACCAGGACATGACGTACTATCTGGACAAGACGGACTTCTACACCGTAGAGCTCCCCTTCGAGTTCCCCTTCTACGGGAAGTCCTACCGCACGATGTACATCTACAACACGGGCTTCGTATCCTTCTCCGAGCACGAGGACTACAAGATGTTCCCCGAGCCGCCCATGACGCTCCCCGACGCCACGACGTTCTACACGAACATTATCGCGCCGTTCTGGGGCAACCACAGCATGAACACGACCTCCGAGGCCGGCACCTACTACAAGAGCTACGGCGACCACGTGGTCGTGTCCTACGTCAACTACGGCAACTCCATGATGATCGGCATGGACTTCCAGGTCATCCTCTATAAGGACGGCCGCTACAAGTTCCAGTACCACCTGCAGCCCACGGGCCTGCTGGGCGGCATCTTCGGTCTGGCCGGCTACCAGGACGAGACCGGCACGCGCGGCCTCGCACTGCCCGAACAGTACATCGCCGACGGCAACGCCGTAGAGTTCTACCCGACGAAACGCATCACCGTGCCCGCAGGCGGACAGGTGGAAATGCCGCTGCAGATCGTAGCAGACAGCCTCGGCGGCAACTACAGCTCCGAGCTGACGTTCAACACGAACGTGCCCACACAGCCTGTGGCCACCGTGCCCCTGACGGTCAACGTCGAGGGCGAGCCCGCCCCCGTATGGCCCGAGAGCGTCGGCGGAGAAGTCGTAAGCAACCCGAACAACTACGCCGGACTCGAATACGAGTTTGCCGTAGTCAACAACGGCTCGCGCGCCTTCACCATCACGGACATCGAGAGCGAGCTGACGGGCTACATGCTCCCGGCCAGCCTCATGGTCTACACCACCTACTTCGACTACATCTTCGGCACGGAGGTGACGGGCTGGACCGCCTACACCCCGGGCATGCAGCTCGAGGTAGGACTTGAGCCCGTACGCTTCAAGGTGATGTACTACGACGCCGTGACCATCGGCGACTACGAGTACCCCATGACGTTCCACGTCAGCGGCCTCGACACCGAGACCGTCACCGTGCCCTTCCGCCTGTCCGTCACCGAAGCTCCGGTCATCGGCTTCGACCAGCCCGCCATCGAGGTGAGCGGCGTCCCGGCCGACTACACGGGCGAGGCCACCATGCACATCCGCAACACGGGTAAGTACAAGCTGACCTACTCCCTGCGCCTCGACCCGAACGGCGTGGGCGAGACGCTCCCCGACTACGGAGAGGGCGGAGGCGGCGTAGCCCCGGCCTGGCTCAACACCGTGGCCGACTCGCTGAGCCTGCCGCAGCGCAACCTCCTCTTCAAGGACAAGAGCGCCGCCGTGCCCCACACCGTCTTCGAGGGATTCCCCTACGACGTGCCCCCCATCGACTGCAACAGCCTGCTCTACTACCCCATCCTCGACGTAGAGCAGCCGCAAAGCGCCCTGCTCGGCGCCGGCGACACGACGCACGACTTCTATGCCGCCACGCGCTACGTGGCGCCCGAGGGAGGCTTCAACCTGTCCCACCTCTATTTCTACGGAACGGTGGGCGACCTGGAGAACGTTGACATCGAGGCCACCATCGTGGGCAGCAGCGATGTCACAAGCGACCGCATCATCGGCCGCGGCACGCTCCGCGTGGACCGCGAGGAGCCCTACGCCGACGGCACCTACGTCGGCGCGCCGCGCCTGCTCGAGTTCGACCGGCCCGTCTACATCAACCCGGCCGACACGTTCTACGTCGTCCTGAAATACCCCGCCGGCTACCCGCATTCCGCCATGCTCGCCCAGAAGGCCGACCGCGTGGAGTCCAACCGCTTCATGGCCTGGTTCGCCGACCTGGGCTGGATCGACGTAGCCGCCGAGCTCGAGTCGCAATACGGCTCCATGGGCTTCTTCATGACCTGCGTGGAGATGGAGGCAGGCTCGCCCTGGATCAAGCTCCTCACCCAGCAGACCGAGGGCGAAGTAGCTGTCGGCGGCGAGGTGCCCGTCACCGTAGCCTTCGACGCCTCACGCGCCTACTTCACGAAGGGCAACAAGGCCGTCATCGTCATCAAGAGCAACGACCCGGCCCAGCCCATCGTCAACTACCCCGTCACGCTCAACCTGAACGGCGCGCCCGTCATCAACGCTCCTGAGACCACGCCGACCGTTCCCGAGAACGCGACGGCCGACGTCAGCCTCACCGTGGCCGACGAAGAAGGCGAGGCATTCAGCGTAGTCCTCACGGACGAATCGGGCATTGCCTCGCTGGCCGGCTGCACGCTGCAGGGGGCCGAAGGCGCCGAGCCCACCGTCGAGGGCAACCGCGTCGAAGTGCCTGCCGGCACCACGCTCACGCTCACCGTACGCCTGGCACCCGCCTACGGCACGGCCGGCAGCCACAGCTTCGCGCTGACCGCCACCGACCAGACCGGCAACAGCACACGGCAGGACGTAATCTTCAACGTAGAGCACGTGAACCGCGGCCCGCAGTACGTGGGCCCCGCCGTCATCGACGTAGCGGTAAGCGGCGTATCGGGCGTCTACACCTATGACGCACTCTTCACGGATCCCGACGGCGACGACATGGCCTACCACGCCTCCATGCCGGAGAACTCCTTCGCCAGCCTCTTCACCGACCCGGACGGCTTCATCGTGAACGGCCGCAGCCAGGGTGAGACAACACTCACGCTGACGGCCACCGACGCCCTGGGCCTCTCCACCTCGGCCGAGGTGAAGGTGAACGTGTCCCGTCCCGACGCCATCGGCTCTGCCACGGCGCAGGATGCCGTCACCGTCAGCCCGAACCCCGTGAAGACGGTGACCTCCGTCACGCTGGGCAAGGACGCACAAGCCGTGACCTACCGCCTCTACGACCCCGCCGGCAAGCTCCTGCTGAGCCGCACGGCCGGTCCGCTGGCCGCAGGCACGCCGCAGCGCCTTGACCTGTCGGGACAGGCGCCGGGCACCTACTACCTGGAGGTGACGGCCGACGGCGAACGCCACAGCGTCACCCTGCTGAAGAAGTAAACGGACCGGTCCGCCCCGGACCGCCCGCCACAGAGACGAGAGGGCGTCCCGCACCATGCGGGGCGCCCTCTCTGCCTGTTTCGGGGACCCGGGCCGCGTTTGTGCAAAAAAAGTGGCACGCCGCAGCCGCCCGGTGAAATATTCTTCTTACTTTTGCTTGGGGACAACGCCGTCCCCCGAGATTTGCTACGATCCATGATAACCTACACGTTTCTGCAACACTACTGGTGGTTTCTCATCGCCCTGCTGGGCGGCCTGTTAGTCTTCCTGCTCTTCGTCCAGGGCGCCAACACGCTCATCTTCCGCCTGGGGCGCGACGAAGCCGAGCGCACGCTCATCGTCAACTCCACGGGGCGCAAGTGGGAGTTCACGTTCACCACGCTCGTCACCTTCGGCGGCGCCTTCTTCGCCGCCTTCCCCCTGTTCTACAGCACCAGCTTCGGCGGCGCCTACTGGGTGTGGATGCTCATCCTGGCCTCGTTCGTGCTCCAGGCCGTGAGCTACGAGTTCCAGTCGAAGGCGGGCAACGTGATGGGCCGCACCGTCTACCGCCGCCTGCTCGTGCTGAACGGCGTGGCGGGCCCGTTCCTGCTGGGCACGGCCGTGGCCACGTTCTTCACCGGCTCAGCCTTCGTGGTGGACAAGGGAGCCATGGGCACCGCCGGCGCGCTGGCTCCCGCCATCAGCCGCTGGGCCAACGCCTGGCACGGCCTCGACGCCCTGGCCGACCCGCGCAACCTGCTGCTGGGCCTCTGCCTGGTGTTTCTGGCCCGCGTGCTCGGCGCGCTCTATCTGGTCAACAACATCGCCGACCCCGCCCTGCAGCCCCGCCTGCGCCGCCAGGTAGCCGTCGACGCCGTCCCCTTCCTGCTCCTCTTCCTGGGCTTCGCCGGCCTTCTCTTCACTGGCAAAGGCTTCGCCGCCGCACCCGACGGGACCGTCGCGCTGGAGTCCTTCAAGTACTGGCACAATCTCACGGCCATGCCCGCCACGGCCGCGCTGCTCCTGACCGGCGTAGTGCTGCTGCTCTTCGGCATAGGGCGCACGCTGCTCCGCCCCGCCTTCACCCGCGGCATCTGGCCCGCCGGAGCGGGCACGGTGCTCACGGTGCTCGCCCTGCTGCTCCTGGCCGGCTACAACGGCACGTCCTACTACCCCTCGACGGCCGACCTGCAGAGCTCGCTCACCCTGGCCAACAGCTGCTCAAGCGAGACCACGCTGCGCGTCATGGCCTGGGTGTCCCTGCTCATCCCCTTCGTGCTGGCCTACATCGCCTACGCCTGGCACGCCATAGACCGCCGCAGCCTGACGCGCGCCGAGCTCGAAGGGAACGAGCACAAATACTGACGCGCCACCGCCGGCCGCACGCTCCGCACACGCGCCTAGGGCCTGCCGCCACGGGGCTAAGCCCCGCAGCGACGGGCCCTAGGCGCGTGGAGAGCGGCAATTATCGCCCGCCGCGGAGAGCACGGCAAGGGAAAAATGATTAACTTTGCCCCGCAATGGCGGCCGGCCGCCGCAAACGCCGCACGTAACGCATTAACAACGCACACATGGCCGTAGAAATCAAGAAAGTCACTACGCGCGGGGAGCTGAGGAAGTTCATCCGCTTCAATTACGAGTTCTACAAAGACAACCCCTACTCCGTCCCCGACCTGTACGACGACATGCTCAACACCTTCTCGCGGGAGAAGAACGCCGCTTTCGACTTCTGCGAGGCGGACTACTTCCTGGCCATGCGCGAGGGGAAGATCGTGGGCCGCGTGGCCGCCATCATCAACCGCCGGGCCAACGAGACATGGAACAAGAAGACCGTGCGCTTCGGCTGGATAGACTTCGTGGACGACCCCGAGGTGAGCCGCGCGCTCATCGACACGGTGAAAGCCTGGGGGCGCGAGCGCGGCATGGAAGAGATAGAAGGCCCGCTGGGCTTCACCGACCTCGACGCCGAAGGCATGCTCGTCGAAGGATTCGACCAGCTCTCCACCATGGCCACCATCTACAACTACCCGTACTACCCCGCGCACATGGAGCGCCTGGGCCTGGAGAAACAGGCCGACTGGGTGGAGATGAAAATCTACATCCCCGACGCCGTCCCCGAGAAGCACCGCCGCATCTCCGAGATCATAGCCCGCAAGTACGGACTGCACGTGCGCAAGCTCACTACGAAGCGCGGCATCATCAAGAGCGGCCTGGCCCACAGGATATTCCGCCTCGTCAACGAGGCCTACAGCCCGCTCTTCGGCTTCTCGCGCATGACGGAGCGGCAGATAGACCGCTACGTGCGCATGTACGTCCCCGTGCTCGACCTGCGCATGGTGACGCTCGTGGAGGACGCCGCGGGCGAACTCGTCGCCGTGGGCATCAGCATGCCCTCCCTCTCCCGCGCACTGCAGCGGGCCCACGGCCGCCTGCTCCCCTTCGGCTGGTTCCACCTGCTGCGCGCCCTCTTCTGGCGCCGGCCCCGCATCCTCGACCTGCTGCTCGTGGCGGTCCGCCCCGACTACCAGGGCAAGGGCGTCAACGCCCTGCTCTTCACGGACCTCATCCCCGTCTACCAGAAACTGGGCTTCGAATACGCCGAAAGCAACCCCGAGCTCGAGACCAACGGGAAAGTGCAAAGCCAATGGCAGTACTTCCGCACAGAGCAGCACAAGCGACGCCGCTGCTACCGCGCCCCGCTCTGAGCCCCGCGCGCCGCCCGCCGGCACGCACCACAACCACTCCACGCACCACATGCAAGAAGAAACAAGCCACATACAGCCCGCACGACCCGCCGCCGCATACACGGAGGAAAACATCCGCACCCTCGAGGGCGTGGAGCACATCCGCCGGAGGCCGGGCATGTACATCGGCCGCCTGGGCGACGGCTCACACGCAGAGGACGGCATCTACGTCCTGCTGAAGGAAACCATCGACAACAGCATCGACGAGTTCAACGAAGGCTTCGGCAAACGCATCGAAGTGAACATCAGCGAAGACCGCAGCGCCGAGGTGCGCGACTACGGCCGCGGCATCCCCTTGGGCAAGCTCGTCGACGCCGTCTCCAAGCTCAACACGGGCGGAAAATACGATACCGCCGTGTTCACCGCCAGCGTCGGCATGAACGGCGTGGGCCTGAAGGCCGTCAACGCCCTGAGCCGCCGCTTCGTCGCACGCAGCTACCGCGACGGACAAATGCACGAGGCAGAGTTCCGCGAGGGCCGCCTCACCGCCGAGAACTCAGGCCCCACCGCCGAGGAGAACGGCACCTACATCTACTTCGAGCCCGACCCCACCCTCTTCCTCGACTACCGCTTCCGCGGCGAGTTCGTCGAAACCATGCTCCGCAACTACACGTACCTCAACACGGGCCTCTCCATCTACTACAACGGCCGGCGCATCGCCAGCCGCAACGGACTCGAAGACCTCCTCAACGACAACCTCACCGCCCCGGGACTCTACCCCGTGGTCCACCTCAAAGGCGACGGCATCGAAATAGCCTTCACCCACACCTCGCAGTACGGCGAAGAGTACTACTCCTTCGTCAACGGCCAGCACACCACACAGGGCGGCACGCACCAGAGCGCCTTCAAGGAACACATCGCACGCACCATAAAAGAATACTTCGGCAAGAACTTCGACGTCCAGGACGTGCGTAACGGCCTGGTCGCCGCCATAGCCATCCGCGTCATCGAGCCCCTCTTCGAGAGCCAGACCAAAATCAAGCTCGGCTCCCTCGCTATGGCCCCGGACAAAGACATGCACGGAAACCCCTTCCCCCTCTCGGGCGTGAGCGTCAACAAGTTTGTCGGCGACTTCGTCAAGGAGCACGTGGACAACTACCTGCACCGCCATCTCGACGTGGCCGAGGTCATCCAGCAGAAAATCCAAGAGAACGAGAAAGAGCGCAAGGCCATAGCCGGCGTGACCAAGCTGGCCCGTGAACGCGCCAAGAAAGCCAACCTGCACAACCGCAAGCTGCGCGACTGCCGCATACACCTGAACGACCCCGCACCCAAGTCCCGCAAAGGGGAAGAGGAGGAGGACCTGCGCACCGAGTCCGCCATCTTCATCACCGAGGGCGACTCTGCCAGCGGCTCCATCACCAAGAGCCGCGACGTAAACACGCAGGCCGTATTCTCGCTCCGCGGCAAACCGCTCAACTGCTACGGCCTGACGAAAAAGGTGGTCTACGAAAACGAAGAGTTCAACCTCCTGCAGGCCGCCCTCAACATCGAAGACGGCCTGGACGGCCTGCGCTACAACAAAGTCATCGTGGCCACGGACGCCGACGTCGACGGCATGCACATACGCCTGCTCATGATCACCTTCTTCCTGCAGTTCTTCCCGGACTTGATCAAGAAAGGCCACGTCTATATCCTGCAGACGCCCCTCTTCCGCGTGCGCAACAAGAAGAAGAAGGCGCGCGCGGCGGCCAGGGTGCGCAGCGTCGACGAGCAGAGCGCCGGCGCCGCCGTGCTGAAACGCGCCAAGACGTCCGACCGCTCGGAGTTCGAGACCATTTACTGCTACTCCGAGGAGGAGCGCCTGGCCGCCGTCGCCAAGCTCGGCCCCGACCCCGAGATAACCCGCTTCAAGGGGCTGGGAGAAATCTCCGCCGACGAGTTCAAGCACTTCATCGGCCCCGGCATCCGCCTGGACCAAGTCTCGCTCCACAAGAGCGACAAGGTAAGCGAGCTGCTGGAGTACTACATGGGCAAGAACACCATGGAGCGCCAGAATTTCATCATCGACAACCTCGTGGTCGAGGAAGACCCCGCCGAGGACGGGGAACTGCCCGACTGAACGCACGGCCGCACCCGCAGCGCGGCCCCACCATCCCCCAACACACCAGGCATGAATCCGACAACATCCCCCCAGACCGCGGACGGCGCGGCACAGCGCGCGCCGAAGATAGCCATATTCCCAGGCTCGTTCGACCCCTTCACCGTAGGCCACGCGAGCATTGTGGAGCGCGGTCTCCCCATGTTCGACAAAATCGTCATAGGCGTCGGCATCAACGAATGCAAGCGCCCGCTCTACTCCCCCGAAGACCGCGTCCGCGCCATCAGCGAGTACTACGCCGACGAGCCGCGCGTGAGCGTCGTGAGCTACGACGACCTGACCATCGACCTTGCCCGCCGCGAGGGGGCACAGTTCATCCTGCGCGGCCTCCGCTCTGTCAAGGACTTCGAGTACGAACGCGACATTGCCCACATGAACCGCCTGCTCGCGGGCGTCGAGACGGTGCTGCTCTTCACCGAGCCGCACTACTCCAGCGTATCCTCCAGCGTCGTGCGCGAGCTCATCGCCTTCGGAAAGGACGTGAGCCGCTTCCTACCTGTAAAGAAAGAAAAACAGAACCAGCCATGAAACGCATCATCCTACTCCTCCTCGCCGCCGCCTGCCTGGCGGCAGGCCGGGCACAGCAGCGCGGCGAGACCGACATCGACATCGAGCAGATCCGCAAACTCCAGTTCGCCCAGCTCGCTATCGCCAACCTCTACGTCGACAGCGTAGACCAGAAGAAACTCGTCGAAGACGCCATCAACGGTATGCTCAAGGAGCTGGACCCTCACTCCTCCTACACCAACCCCGAGGAGACGAAGAAACTCAACGAGCCGCTGGAGGGTAACTTCGAGGGCATCGGCGTGTCCTTTAACATGCTGGAGGACACGCTCGTCGTCATCCAGCCCACCTCGAAAGGGCCGAGCGAAAAGGCAGGCATCGTGGCCGGCGACCGCATTGTCAGCGTCGACGGCGAACCCATCGCGGGCGTCAAGATGGACCGCGACAGCATCATGCGCAAGCTGCGCGGCCCCAAGGGCACGAAAGTGCGCCTCGAGGTGGTGCGCCACGGCGTCAAGGACCGGCTCACCTTCACCATCACCCGCGACAAGATACCCGTCAACACGGTCGACGCCGTCTACATGCTGGCCCCGGGCATAGGCTATATCCACCTGGACCGCTTCGGCGCCACCTCGGGCAAGGAGGTGCACGATGCCATAGCCCGCCTGCAGCAGGAAGGCATGAAGAGCCTCGTGCTCGACCTCCAGTACAACGGCGGGGGCTACCTGGGCGCCGCGGCCGACGTGGCCAGCGAATTCCTCGAACCGGGCAGTCTCATCGTCTACACCGAGGGCCGCAACTCGCCCCGCGCCACCCTCGAGGCCAAGGGCAGCGGCCTGTTCCGCCAGGGCCGCCTGGCCATCCTCGTCGACGAATACACGGCCTCGGCCGCCGAAATCGTCAGCGGCGCCGTGCAGGACCACGACCGCGGCCTCATCGTGGGCCGCCGCACGTTCGGCAAGGGCCTCGTGCAGCGCCCCGTGGAGCTCCCCGACGGCTCCATGATACGCCTCACCGTGTCGCACTACTACACGCCGTCGGGCCGCTGTATCCAGAAGCCCTACGTCAAAGGGCAGGGCGAAGCCTACAACCGCGACCTGCTCAACCGCTACACGCACGGCGAGCTCACCTCCATCGACAGCATCCACCTGGACAGCACCAAGGTCTACCGTACCCTGGTCAAGGGCCGCACCGTCTATGGCGGCGGCGGCATCATGCCGGACATCTTCGTCCCCCTGGACACCACGACCTACACGCCCTACTACATGGCCATACAGCGCAACAACCTCATCACGACGACCGCCCTGCGCTACGCCGACGAGCACCGCCGCAAGCTCGAGAAAGCCTACCCCGCCTTCAAGGGCTACGCCGAAAGCTACGAAGTCCCGGAAAGCCTCATCGACGACCTCCTGGCCCAGGCCGCAAAGAAGAAGATAGAGCCCAAGGACGAGGCCGAACGCGAAAAGACCCTGCCCGACCTGCGCTTCATGCTCAAGGCCCTCATCGCCTACAACGTGTGGGACCGCTCCGAGTACTTCCAGCTCATCAACCGCCGCAGCGACATCGTGAAGCGCGCCCTCCAGGCGCTCCAGGACGGCGCCGCACGCTGACTCCGCCGCACGCCCGGCACGCGCCGCACGGCACGCCGCACACTGGCCTTAGCCCTGTCGCCACGGGGCTAAGGCCAGTTTTTACGCGCCTAAGGCCCGTAGCCGGGAGGCGCGGCCGGCGGCTTTCCGAAAAAAAACGGGCGGGCGGCTTGGCCTGACCGGCCGAAAAGCGTAACTTTGCAGCCGATTTCAAGATCGAGGACAGATTTGGCTGCTTGCAACCTCATAAAAAAATGCTAAAACGACGGCCCGTCCCCCCTGCCGGCAAGGGAGGCATCAACGGGCGGCACAAAAGCTGAGACACTCCGCACAGCCATTTCCGAACCGATCTGCCCCGCTCACGCCGGGCAGATGTTTTTTTATATAAACCTCATAAACAAACGAAGAAATGGGATACCTGTTCACATCCGAATCCGTCTCCGAAGGCCACCCCGACAAGGTAGCGGACCAATTATCGGACGCCGTGCTCGACGAGATGCTCGCCTCCGACCCCAACGCCAAAGTAGCCTGCGAGACACTCGTCACGACGGGCCAGGTCATCGTGGCCGGCGAACTGAAGTCGTCCGCACGCATTGACCTTCAGGACGTGGTGCGCCGCACCATCCGCCGCATCGGCTACACCAAGGCCGAGTACTGCTTCGACGCCGACAGCTGCGCCGTGCTCTCCGCCCTCCACGAACAGAGCGCCGACATCCGCCGCGGCGTGGAGCGGGAGGACCCCGCTCAGCAGGGCGCGGGCGACCAGGGCATGATGTTCGGCTACGCCAACAACGAGACGGACACCTACATGCCGCTGCCCCTCTCCCTGGCCCACGACCTGCTCATCGTGCTGGCCGAAATCCGCCACGAAGGCCGCGAAATGACCTACCTGCGCCCCGACTCGAAGAGCCAGGTCACCGTGGAGTACGACGACCGCGGCCGCGCCGTCGGCATACCGACCATCGTTGTCTCCACCCAGCACGACGAGTTCATCACTGCCGCCGAGGCCGGCTCGCAAGAGGCCGCCGACGCGCAGATGGCGGCCCGCATCAAGGCGGACGTGGAGCACATCCTCATCCCCCGCGTCCTGGCCGAGCGCGTCCGCACCCCCGAGGTGCGCGCCCTCTTCGAGCAGGGCCGCACCGACTACCTCGTCAACCCCACGGGCAAGTTCGTCATCGGCGGCCCGCACGGCGACACCGGCCTGACCGGCCGCAAGATCATCGTGGACACCTACGGCGGCCGCGGAGCCCACGGCGGCGGCGCCTTCTCCGGAAAAGACCCCTCGAAGGTGGACCGCTCGGCCGCCTACGCCGCACGCCACATCGCCAAGAACATGGTGGCCGCCGGCGTGGCCGACGAGATGCTCGTCCAGCTTAGCTACGCCATAGGCCGCGCCGAGCCCGTGAGCATCTACGTCAACACCTACGGCCGCAGCCACGTGGCCCTGAGCGACGGCGAGATAGCCCGGAAAATCGGCGAACTCTTCGACCTCCGCCCCCACGCCATCATCGACCGCCTGCACCTGCGCCAGCCCATGTACGAAGAGACGGCCAGCTACGGCCACATGGGCCGCACGCCGCGCACCGTCGTCAAGGAATTCGGCACCGACGAGCTCGGCAAGAAGCGCCTCGAAGTGGAACTCTTCACCTGGGAGAAGCTCGACGCCACCGAGCGCATCCGCGAAGCCTTCGGCATCCACTGACCCCTGTCCGCCATGCACATCACCATCTACTGCGCCTCGAGCGGACAAGTCCCCGCGCCCTACACCGACGCCGCCCGCGAACTGGGCCGCCTCCTGGCGGCGCGGGGACACACCTTGATCAACGGGGCCGGGCGCACGGGCCTCATGGCCGCCGCGGCCGAGGCCTGCCTGGACGCCGGCGGAGAGGCCGTCGGCGTCATACCGCAGTTCATGATAGACCAGGGCTGGCAGCACGCGGGCCTGACGCGCCTCGTCGTCACCCCGGACATGCACCGGCGCAAAGAGAAGATGGCCGCCCTCGCCGACGCCTGCATCGCCCTGCCCGGCGGCGTGGGCACACTCGAAGAACTCCTCGAGGTCATCACTTGGAAGCAGCTGGGCCTCTTCCTCAAGCCCATCGTCATCCTCAATACGGAAGGCTTCTTCGCCCCCCTGCTCGCCCAGCTCGAGTGGGCAGCCGCCGAACACTTCATGCGGCCCGCCCACCTCGGCATCTGGCGCGTGGCGGACACGCCCGCCGAAGCCGTCCGCCTGGCCGAGACCACGCCGCCCTGGGACCCCTCCGTGCGCAAATTCGCCGCACTCTGAAAAAGCTGACGCCATGCTTCAAAGCGACTCCCTCACTCTGGCTGCCGACGGCCTCAGGCTACCCGCCCGCGCGGCCTATGCCCCGGCCGATACCGCCGCCGCGGCCGACAGCCTGCCCCGCTTCCTGCTGCGCCCCGACGAAGTGGCCGCGCCGCGGCAATGGGACGGGCTGCGCCCGCTCAACGTGGACAGTCTGCCCGGCCTGACGGCCCCCGCCACGCCCCAGGACACGGTCACGCTGCCCCTGCTCCGCCTCGACAGCCTCACCGCAACGTCGACGCCCGGCTTCACCGGCGATCCGTTGCCCTACGCCCTGCGCGCCGACAGCCTGGTCTGCGCCTCCCTCGCCCTGAGCTTCTTCGTCGCCGCATGGATCATCTCCGCCTCGCGCCACTACCTGCACGAATGCCTCAAGGACTTCTTCCACCGCCCCGCCCGCGCCGAGGCCTACGACGAGAGCACCGGGAGCGAGCGCCGCGGCCAGTGGCTGCTGGCTGCCCTGACGGGATTTCTGCTCAGTATCCTCTACTTCAGCTACCAGTATGCCGGCGGCCGCACGCTGCCGGACAACGTCTCGCCCCACGCCATACTCGGCGCAGGGACAGGCATCTGCTTCCTCTACTACCTGGCCAAGAGCGCACTCTACGGCTTTGTCAACGCCACGCTCTTCAGCCGGCAGCAAGCGCGCCTGTGGAACGAGACGTACCTCCTCTCCATCCTGGCCACGGGCACGGCCCTGCTGCCGCTCACCCTGCTGGTGACGTTCTCCGAACTGTCGCGCGAGACACTCGCCGCCGGCTTCGCCTGCCTGGTCATAGCCGTCAAGATCCCCCTACTTTACAAGTGTTTCCGCATATTTTTCAAGGGCGCGCTGGGCAGTGTCCATTTAATTTTGTACTTTTGTGCGCTCGAATTAGCCCCCGCGCTTGTGCTATGGCGCGTGTTGCTGCGGGCAACGCTTTACTTGACATTAAATCCGTAAGAAATCGTAGATATTCATGGTTAAGAAGATTCTTGTCTCGCAGCCTCAGCCTGCTTCCGAGAAGTCTCCCTATTATGAGATCGCGCGCAAGCACAACGTAGAACTCGTATTCCACCCGCTTATCAAAGTAGAGAGCCTGACCGCCCGCGAGTTCCGGCAACAGAAGGTCCAGATACTCGACCACTCGGCCATAGTCTTCAACTCCCGCCATGCCATCGACCACTTCTTCACCCTGTGCAAGGAAATGCGCATCACGGTCCCCGAGGACATGAAGTACTTCAGCATATCGGAGGCCGTGTCCCTCTACATGCAGAAATACATCCAGTACCGCAAGCGCAAGGCTTTCTATCCGGAAAGCGGCAAGCTGCCCGACCTGGTCCAGCTCATGGCGAAGCACAAAGTGGAGACCTACCTCGTGCCCCAGAGCGACGTGCACAGCGACGAGCTGCACCAGCTGCTGGAAGCCAAGAAGCTGAAGCACACGGAGTGCGTGATGTACCGCACCATAAGCAACCCGCTGCCCGAAGGCCAGGCGTTCGACTTCGACATGGTCCTCCTCTTCACCCCCGCCGGCGTGGAGTCGCTGCTCAAGGCCATGCCCACGTTCAAGGAGAGCGGCATCCGCTTGGGCTGCTTCGGCAAGGCCACGATCAAAGCCATTGAGGAGGCCGGCCTGCACCTGGACTTCGAGGCGCCCACGGTGAAGGCGCCCTCCATGACGGCCGCGCTGGACCTCTACCTGAACGAACAGGCCTGACGCGCCCCGCCCCGCCGCCCGGCGGCACAGACCCTACGCCGCCCCGTGCGCGGAACGTAAATCCGGCCCAACGGCCCGTTCCGCGCACGGGGCGGCTCTTTCTTTCCCTTCCACCGACCTCTATTCCTCACCGCCATGCGTCCACACGCCTTTCCCAAAGCCGAACACCTCTGTCTCCGACGCGAGATCGAGGGCCTCTTCTCCGCCGGAAGCCGCGCCGCCTCCGCCTACCCCGTGCGCGCGGTCTACCGCCTGGCGGAGCGCACGGCCGGACCGCCCGTGAAGGTGCTCGTCAGCGTGAGCAAGCGCCACCTGCACCGCGCGGTGGACCGCAACCGGGCCAAGCGGCAGCTACGCGAGGCCTACCGCCTGCACAAGGAGTTGCTGCAAGGCGTCGCCGCACCCGGCAAGTGTCTCCACCTGGGCTTCATCTGGCTGGCCGACCGTCCCGCCGCCACGGCCGCCGTCGAGGCCAGCGTGGTCCGCCTGCTGCAGCGCGTAGCCGAGAAGCTGCACCCCGACGCCCCAGTTCCCGAAGAGCCATGATACGCCGTCTGCTCATCAGCCTGCTCATCGCGCCCATTCGCTTTTATCAGCGCTACATCTCGCCGCTGACACCGCCCATGTGCCGCTTCACGCCCACCTGCTCGCAGTACGCCATCGAGGCGATCCGCAAGCACGGCCCCGTCAAGGGACTTTGGCTGGCGCTGCGCCGCCTGCTCCGCTGCCATCCGTGGGGCGGCAGCGGCTACGACCCTGTCCCCTGAGCGGCTGCGGCCTGCGCGACGGCCTCGCGCCCAGGCCCCGCCTTATCTCCCCTAAGGCCCGTTTTTTCACGCCTTAGCCCCGTGCGGACGCGCCTTAGCCCCGTTTTTTCTTGCCTTAGGCCCGTATCCGCCTGGCCTGCGGCCCGCATTTCTCCTACACTTTTACCGAATGCCCGAACTGGATTTCCACACGCACAACCTCCTGGCCGCGCCCGGCACAGCCATCGTCAACCTGCCGCTTGAGTGGACGGTGCGGCCCGAAGCGTTCCGCCCCGCACCGGGCGGGCTCTACTCGGCCGGCATCCACCCCTGGTGGACGGCCGACGAAGGCCTCGCTGCGGCCGCCTGGACGGGCCTGGAGCGCCTCCTGCCCCACCCGCAGATAGTTGCCTTGGGCGAGTGCGGAATAGACCGTCTGCGGGGCGCGGAAGCGGGCCGGCAGGCAGAGTGGCTGCGGCGGCAAATCGTCCTGGCCGAACGCTACGACCTGCCCGTGACGCTCCACTGCGTCCGCGCCTTCGACGTGCTGCTGGCCCTGCACAAGCGCTGGCGGCCCACGACGCGCTGGACCGTCCACGGATTCCGCGGCAAGCCGGCCCTGGCCCGCCAGCTGCTCGACGCCGGTTTCGACCTCAGCTTCGGCACGCGCTTCAACGCGGAAAGCCTGGCCCTGACGCCGCCCGGGCGCCGCCACCGCGAGACCGACGACGCAGCAGCCCCGCTCCCCGACCGTCCGGACGGACCGTAAGGGAGCGGGGCTGCCTTGTTTCAGCAACGGCCGCCGGCAAGAGCCCGGCGCCTCACTTCACCTGGAGGCGGAAACCGGCCGTGCGGCCATTGAACTCGGGCGCGTAGACGCATTCAGCCTCGGCCAGGCCGCACTGGTACGTGCCGGCACGGTCGGCCACCGATTCCTCCGTCAGCACGTGCTCGCCCTTGGCCACGTGCTCCAGGAAGAAGTCCGTCGAAGCGTCGTGGACGGCGCGGTAACAGCCCGTGCCGGCGAGCCAGACGTAGCCCGAGAGGGGGTGCACCGGCTGCAGGCAGGCGGGCCGCGCCACGCGGACGCGGACAAAGTCGTAGTCGGCCGCGGCGCGCAGCGTGAGGACCTGGCGCACGCGCTCGCCGGCTGCCACGGCCTCGCCCTCGGCAAGGGGCTGCCACTCCGAGCCGCGCATCACCTCGAATCGGCGCGCAATCGCGAGTCCGCTGCCCTCAGCCTTCACCTCGTCTGCCGGAAGGCTGAAGCTGGCGTAGACGGCGCCCCAGGACAGGCCCTCGCCGGCCTTGCGCACGGTGATGTCCGTGGCCTGCAGGGCCGGGCCGTCGGTGTAGACGTCGTGCGTATAGCCCGCCGTGGCGGCGGCCTGCGTGGTCGATGCGGCGTTGACGCCGACGATGCGGCGGCCCTTGGTGAGCGTGTAGTAAAGCGGCTGGCGCACCGTCAGGTAGGCACGGCGGCTGTCCAGCGGCGAAGTGGCCAGCAGGGCGTAGACGGCGTCGGCCGTAGCGCGGTCGGTCTCCCAGGCCTGGGTGCGCTTGGCCTGCATCAGCCAGAGACGCATGGACTCCACGCGCTCGTTGCCCGCGGGATAGAAGCGCAGCAAAGCCTCGATGACGGCCGTCTGCGTAGGAATGCGGTAGGACTCACGGGAAAGCGGTGCGCGCGACGTGTCGAAATAGCGGCCGCGGCCGGGCGCTTCCACCGTGTACTCCATGAGGCTGCGCAGTTGCGTACGGGCCGCCTCGCTGCGCCCGGCCTGAGCGAGCACGAGGACTGCGGCGGCCTTGTCCTGAAGGTTCATCGTCGCCACCTGGCGTTCGGCCAGCGTGGTGAGATAACGGGCATCGTCATCGGGCTCAAGCCCCATGAGGGCGCGGACGTAGAGGTAACGCAGGAGGTCTGCTGGCAGTTGCGGGCTCACGCCGTCGCGGCGCTCGGCCTCGCGCAGGCGCTCCGTCCTGGCCGCGGCCTCGCGCTGCAGGAAGGCGGCGGCGCGCTGCAGGACGGCTGCAGCCGCGCTGTCGCCCGTAAAGGCCTGGACGCGGGCCAGGAGCAGGGCCACTTGCGTCGTGACGCCGACGTTGCCGGCCATGCCCTCATACCAGCTCCACGAGCCGTCCGCCCGCTGCATGCCGCGCAGCTTGTCGAGGGCCGTGTATTCGCGGGCGGCGGTCTCGGCCGGGTCGAAAAGCGAACGGAGCGCGGCGGCCCGGCTCGCCTCGGCGGCAGCCGCGGCCAGCCAGGGCGTCTCCTCGGCCCAGCCGGCCTGCTCCGCCATGAGGCGGGCCAGGGCGTCGGCAGGAGCCTCGTCTGCGGCGGCGGAGTCCACGGCGGCCTTCACCTCAGGATTGAGGCGCGCCACGTAGCCGCCGAACTTCAGCGCGTAGTAGCGCGTGGCCCATTGCTCGGCGTTGAGGCAGGGTGCGTCGGCCAGCACGGGCAGGGCGGCCACGGCGTACCACGCCGGGTTGGACGAGAGCTCCACCGTCAGGCGGCGGTCCCGGGCGGCCGGCGAGGACCAGAGCGTGTCCAGGCGCAGCTTCTCCGTACCCGCTTCCGTCAGGGAGAAAGGCACGGAGCGTGTCACCTCGACGCGGTCCGCCAGCACGGGGAGGTAATGCTCCTCGCCGTCGGAGAATCCGTCGCCCTCCGCCGTCAGGCGGCACACCAGGACGGAAAGGCCCCCGGCCGCCTCGAAGGGGAAGTCCACGTAGCAGGTGCTGTCCGCTTCGACGCGGACCTTCCGGCGCTGCTCGTCCACCGTTTCGCCCGTCCCGGCGTCGGTGAGGAGCAGGCGCACCGTGACTTCCACCGGCCGCGACAAGAGGTTGCGCAGCGTCGCGGGCAGGACGGTGCGGTCGCCCTCCCGGACGAAGCGCGGCAGGGCCGGCTGCACCATGAAGTCCTTGCGGGCCACGACCGTCGTGTCCAGGCTGCCGTGGTCCATCGCCTCGGAGTGGGCCAAGGCCGTGAAGCGCCAGGAAGTCAGGCTCTCGGGCAACGTGAAGCAGATGCTGGCCACGCCGGCCGAGTCCGTATGGAGCGAGGGATGGAAATAGGCCGTCTCGGCAAAGTTGCTACGCGGCGCGGCGGCCGGCCCGGTCCCGGCGGCCTGCGCAGCCTCGCCGCCGGCCCCGCGTTCGTTGCTAAGGTCGGCGACGGCCTGGGTCGCGGCCTTGGACTGTACGGCCCGCGACATGCGGACCGGGCCGGCCTGCATCTCGTCCGCGCAAGCCAGCGTCACCGCCTCGTTGCGCACGCCCCCGGCGTAGCCCCGGCGGCCGTAGCTGAAGAGGCCGTCCGCCCAGGCCGTGAAGTCGAGCTGCGGGACGCGGCGCGTCCGGACGGGAATCTCGCCCGCCAGCCAGAGGGACGCTGCGCGGCCGCCCTGCCACCAGGCTACGGGCCACGGACGGTAGAAGCCGAGCCCGCCGAACTGCCACGGCTGGAAGGCGAAGGCATCGAGCGAAGCGTCGTAGAGGCGGGCCATGACGGAGGCCCGGGCGGGGCGGCCGTCGGGATAGCTCACGCGCAAGCGCCACTCTTCATGCTGCCCTGGCGTCAGCCGCGAGCGGAACGTGCTCCAGGAAAGGAGCAAGCGCTTGTCCGGCGCGGGGCGCTCCACCGCGGTCTCGTAGCGGTAGACCTGGCCGTCCTTGACGAAGGCGAAGACGGCGCGGGCGGCGTCGCCGTAGGCTGGCTGCCAGGCCAGGTCGAAGCGCAAGAGGGAGTCGGAGAAGGCCACGCGGCGGCTTTCCACCAGCCGCCCGGCGGCGAACAAGTCGTAGAACATCAGGACACTGTCGCGCGGCGAGCCGATGAGGACGCGCGCCGAATCGCGGCCGGTGCTGCGGCGTACGTATGTCCAGCACACGTCCGGGGCCACGGGCCGCGTGTCGTTTTCAGAGAAGAGGAGCAACCGGGCCGTGTCCGGCGCGGCTATGGCCGCCGCCGAGGGCGTCAGCCGCGTGACCAGCTGATAGGCGCCGGAGGGCACATCCGCCAGTTCGCGGGGCACAAAAGCCCGGCCCGTGCGGAACGTGCCGCTGCGGACGAGGCGGCCCTCCTGCCACAGCTCGTAGCTGCCGTCGGCTTCGAGGTTCTCCCCTTGGGCGTTGCGCTGCCACACCTCGACGGAGGGCAACTGCTCGCGGCATACGTAGGCCGGCCACGAGGCGACGAGCCACGCGGGCTGCGTGGCGGCGCTCAGCGTATAGCTACCGGAGGCCGTCTCGCCGTTGCCGGCCGTCGCGTCGAACTCCAGGACATACGAGAAGCGGCGCACCGTCGGCCCGCCCAGTTCGCCCGGGGCGCAGGACAGGGCCACGGGCACGCAGAAGCGGCCGTCGGCATCGGTCGCCACGACGCCAGAGGCCGGGGCCGCCGTCTGCGTCGTGGCGAACCAGGCCCGGCGCGTGACGCGCCAGCGCACCGTGGCTCCGGCTACGGGCAGGTCGGTGTAGGTCCGGACGCGGCCCCACACGCGCACCGTGTCGCCCAGCGCGTAGGCCTCGCGCACGGGCTCGGCCTCGGCCGTGAAAGTAGGCCGCTTATATTCCTCCACCTGGAAACCGGTCTGGAAACTGCGGTCCTGCCACTCCAGGCGCACGCTGAAGCGGCCCGTCAGCGCGGCGGCCGGCAGTTGCAGGCTGCCGCCTGCCGCGCCGAAGGCGTCGGCCTCGAGGCGCACCGAGTCCACCACGCGGCGGTTCGCGTCGAGCAGGCGCGCCCAGGCCTCAAAGCGCGGCGCCACCTCAAACCGGTCGCCGGCGCGCGTGTAGGCCACAGCGCCGAGGCGCACCGTCTGGCCCGGGCGGTAGACGGCCCGGGCGGTGAAGAGCTCCACCCGCGGCTCGGGGCGCGCGGCGGCATCGGCGTCGGCCGGTGTCGGGGAATAGGCCGTGCCGGAGAGGGTGAAGGCGGGCGCGGCCGCATCGCCGGGCGTGGAGACGTAGTAGGAAACGCTGCCGCCGTCGGCACGGCGCAGCAGGCACTGGGCCGAGTCGCCCAAAGTGAGGGCGGAGCGCTGGCGGCCCTTGCCGTCGACCGCCTGGAGCCTGACGCCCGGCACCGGATGGCCGCTGCGGGCGTCGAGCACGACGAGGCGCGTCGTCCCGTCCGGCTGCGCCAGCTGCAGGGGCAGGAGGGCGGACACGTGGACCACGCGGTGGTCCAGCACGCGGCCTTCCGCCATGAGCTCGCACAGATAGAGGCCGGCGCGCGCCGGTGTCCAGCGCACGGTGTCCGTCTGGCGGCGCCACGAGGGAGCGGGCGCGAAGGCGCGGTCCAGGCAGACCGGCCCGCCCGCGGCGTGGCGGCGCAGCTCCTTGAGCGTCCAGCCGCCGGATGGGCGGTCCAGCGCGGAGGCCGCAAGGTCCAGCCGCGTGAGGCGCACGCGGGCCAGACGCACGTTGCGCCCCTCAAGGGCCAGGGCAAAGGTCTGGCCGGGATAGCAGGCGGGGACGCTGCCCGAAAGCCGGAGCGAAGGCTGCCCGGCCAGGGCCACGAAGTTGCGCAACGCGTCGGCGCGCCGCTCGCCGCCGTAGAGCTCCAGGCCCGTGCGGGCCGCGGCCAGGCGCAGGCTGTCCGCCCGCTCGTCGTCGGCGTCGCGGCCGGAGCAGGCCGTCAGGGCGATGTACGTCTCCACGTTGGCGGGCACGTCGCGGTAGGCGCGCGCCAGGGAGTCCAGCGCCAGCCAGGAGGGCTGACAGTCCAGCGCGCCGGCCTGCACGCGCAGGCTCCGCGCGCTGTCCAGCCGCACGAGCAGGGCGGCGGCGCGGCGGCCCGCACCGTCGTAGTAGCGCGCCACGGAGGCGCTGAGCGCGGAGCGGAGCGAGTCCGGCAGCCAGCCCTCGCCGGTGGCGGCGCCCCAGAGCACGTGGAGCACGTCGCCGTCGAAGTAGCGGCTGTCCGCCCCCTCGCGGAAGAGGGGCACGAAGTCCGCCGCGCGGGCCTCGCCCAAGGCGGGCAGGTCGGCCAGCGAGGCCGACAGGTGCCCGCACACGCGGCGCCGGGCGGCAGTGTCGGCCCAGACGGCGCCGGAGGCATAGAGCCGCCCCAAGGCGCTGTGCCAGAGGGCGCGCACGACGGGCCGCGTCTCGCGCGCGGCGGCCCGTTCCATGCGCGCCAGGGCCACGCGCCCGCTGTCCGGCGAAAGGGCGGCCTGCAGCTGCTGCGCGGCCAGGGCGGCGCGGAGCAGCTCGGCATCGTTGCCTTCGGCCAGGGCCTTCTCCCAGACGCGGCGCACGGCGGTCAGGGCCGTGCGGGGCAGGTCGTCGCGCACGGCGGCGTCGGCCTCGCCCCAAAGCTGGTCGAAGCGCTGGGCCTGCGCCCCGGACAGGGCGAAGAGGGCGGCAAGCCCGAGGATCAGGATTCTTTTCATATCATGAGGTTTTGATTGTCCGTACGGAAAAGTGCAGCCCCCGTGGGGCCTTTCATTCATAAAGGGAAAACGGAGGGGAAAACTTGCACGGCGAAGCGGAAGTTTCATGATTTTTCACCCTGGACGGATGGATTTTCCATTTCCTTAAAAAACGGAGACGGCCGGCCCGGCGCGCCGCACACACGCCTAAGGCCCGTGCGCACGGGGCTAAGCCCCGTAAAAACTGGGATAGGCCCCGTCGGCGCGCGCCCTGCCGTCAGCCGAAGAAGAGGTAGCAGACGGCTATGGCGGCCACGATGCCGGCCAGGTCGGCCAGGAGGCCGCACACCACGGCGTGGCGCGTGCGGCGCACGCCGACGGAGCCGAAGTAGACGGCCAGGATGTAGAAGGTGGTGTCCGTAGCCCCCTGGAAGATGCAGCTGAGCC
>CALUIN010000020.1 GCA_944320745.1 uncultured Alloprevotella sp.
GCCTTAGCCCCGTGGCGACGCGCCTTAGCCCCGTGACGACACGCCTTAGCCCCGTGGCGACGCGCCTTAGCCCCGTGGCGACGCGCCTTAGCCCCGTGGCCGCGATCCCAGTGCGGCGGCCGGGCGCGCGCGACGAAACAGACGGCCGGACGGGCCTTAAGATTTTTTCATCAAATATTCACCGAAAAAATTTGGAGGAAAGAGAAATAGTTTCTATCTTTGCATCAGTTTCAAATATGTAATCATTACAAATAATAAAGCTCCATGATACGGGACCCCAGAACCACGTTAGCAGCCCACGGCATCAAGCCCTCCGTACAGCGCCTCGCGGTGATGAGCTACCTGATGGAGCACCGCACCCACCCCACGGTGGAGGAAATCCACAACGCGCTGACGGCCGAAATACCAACGCTCTCGAAGACCACGGTCTACAACACGCTGCGCCTGTTCGTGGAGCACGGCGCAGCCGCCCAGCTCACCATAGACGAGCGCAACGCCTGCTTCGATGCCGAGACCGCGCCCCACGCCCACTTCCTCTGCACCCGGTGCGGACGGGTGTACGACGTGCCGCTGCTCACGCCGGACCTCAACGCGGCGGCCTGCCTGCCAGACGGCTTTGCGCCCGAGGCGGCCGAGCTCTACTACCGCGGCGCCTGCAAGGCCTGCGCCCCTGACCAAGACTGACAACAGACATCCATAACCATTTAAATTTTCCACTACAATGAAGAAGAAATTCATCTGCACCGTTTGCGGCTACGTTTACGAAGGCGAACACGCTCCCGAGAAGTGCCCCATGTGCGGCGTGCCCGCCTCCAAGTTCAAGGAACTCGACGAGAACAGCTCCCTGTCCTTTGTGGCAGAGCATGAGCTGGGCGTGGCCAAGGGCTGCGACGAGGAAATGATCAAAGACTTGAACAACCACTTCATGGGCGAGTGCACGGAAGTAGGTATGTACCTCGCCATGAGCCGCCAGGCCGACCGCGAAGGCTATCCCGAGATTGCCGAAGCCTTCAAGCGCTACGCCTGGGAGGAAGCCGAGCACGCCTCCAAGTTCGCCGAACTGCTGGGCGACGTGGTCTGGGACACGAAGACCAACCTGGAGAAGCGCATGAACGCAGAGGCAGGCGCCTGCGAGGACAAGACGCGCATTGCCAAGCGCGCCAAGGAGCTTAACCTCGACGCTATCCATGACACCGTTCACGAGATGGCCCGCGACGAGGCCCGTCACGGCCGCGGCTTCGAAGGCCTCTACAACCGCTACTTCGGCAATAAGAAATAACAACGGACCGTCCGCATGGACCAGTCCGAACAGGACGCGCGCCCGCCGCTCCAGCCGGAGCCGCGGGCGCGCCTTTTATCAGAACAAGAAGGCCCGCACATGCTGAAAGAAAAACTCAAGTCCTGGCACCGCCACTGGCACATGCGCGAAGGAAGCCTGCAGGGCGGCCTGCACATCCTGCGCCACATCGGGCCCGGCCTGCTGGTCACGGTGGGATTCATAGACCCGGGCAACTGGGCCTCGAACTTCGCGGCCGGATCGGAGTTCGGCTACGCGCTGCTCTGGGTGGTGACGCTCTCCACCGTCATGCTCATCGTGCTGCAACACAACGTGGCGCACCTGGGCATCGTCACGGGGCTCTGCCTGGCCGAGGCAGCCACGCGCTACCTGCCGCGGCGCGTCAGCCGCCCGGTGCTGCTCAGCGCGATGGCGGCCTCGGTGTCCACCTCGCTGGCCGAGATCCTCGGCGCCGCCATCGCGCTCGAAATGCTCTTCGGCCTGCCGCTGCTTGTCGGCGCCGGACTGACAGCCACCGTATGCGCCGCCCTCCTGCTCACCAACTCGTACAGCCGCATTGAGCGCGGCGTCATCGCCTTCGTATCGCTCATCGGCTTCTCCTTCCTCTACGAACTCTTCCTCACCGACACCGACTGGGCGCGCGCCGCCGCGGCGGCCGTGACCCCCACACTGCCCGAAGGGAGCATGCTCGTCGTGATGAGCGTCCTGGGCGCGGTGGTCATGCCCCACAACCTGTTCCTCCACTCCGAGGTGGTGCAGAGCAGGCAAGTCAACAGCTGCGGCGAGCGCGACATCCGCCACGCGCTGAAATACGAATTCTTCGACACGCTCCTTGCCATGAGCATCGGCTGGGCCATCAACTCGGCCATGATCCTGCTGGCGGCGGACGCCTTCTTCGCCCAAGGGCAGACCGTAGCGTCGCTGCCCGAAGCGGGCCGGCTGCTCTCCCCCGTGCTCGGCGGCGCGGCTGCCACGGTGTTTGCAGTGGCGCTCCTGCTGGCAGGCGTAGCGAGCACGGTGACCAGCGGCATGGCCGCGGGCACTATCATGGCCGGCATGTACGACGAGGGATACGACATGAAGGACGTGCACTCGCGTGCCGGGACGTTGCTCTCCTTCGGCGGCGCTTTTCTGCTCATCTGCTTCATCGGCGATCCGTTCCGCGGGCTCATTGTCTCGCAGGCCGTGCTCAGTCTCCAGCTTCCCTTCACCATGTTCCTGCAGGTGGGGCTCACTTCCTCGCGCCGCGTCATGGGAAACTACGCCAATCGGCCCTCGACGAAGCTGCTGCTCTACGGGCTGGCAGGCCTTGTCGCGGCGCTCAACGTCTACCTGCTCTGGCAACTGCTGGCGTCAAACTGACGGCCTGTCCGCCCCGCGCAGGCGTCCGGACCGCGCAATATGCGCAGAAATCCATAAAAATAAAGGCGCAGCCGCCGCGATTCGAGGAAAAAAACATATCTTTGTCACCCGGTGCGGGAAGCCAGTCCCCCGCACGGACATACATAACCCCAGAAAGAAAACCATGACGAAAGGAAAAGTGGATGCCCTGCTGGGCATCGTCTTCGGCGACGAGGGAAAAGGCAAGGTCGTAGACTTCTTCACGCCACGCTACGATGTCGTCGCACGCTTCGCCGGCGGACCGAACGCCGGCCATACGATCATATTCGACGGAAAGAAGTTCGTACTGCGGTCCATACCGTCCGGCATCTTCGATCCCGACAAAGTGAACATCATCGGTAACGGCTGCGTCATTGCCCCCGACCTGTTCATGGACGAGGCCCGCGAGCTGGAGGCCGCCGGCTACGCACTGACGGAGCGCCTCCACATCAGCCGCCGCGCCCACCTCATCCTGCCCACCCACCGCGTGCTGGACCGCGCTTACGAGGCGGCCAAGGGAAAGGCCAAAGTAGGCACCACCGGCAAGGGCATAGGACCTACCTACAGCGACAAGGCCGCGCGGATAGGCCTGCGAGTGGGCGACATAGAGGGCGAGTTCGAGGAGAAATACCGCGCACTGAAGCAGCGGCACGAACAGATACTGCGCGACCTGAACTACACTGACTACGACATCAGCCAGGAGGAAAAGCGCTGGCTCGAGGGCGTGGACTACATGCGCAAGTTCCGCCTGACGGACACGGAGACAGAGATAAACCGCTACCTGGCAGAGGGCAAGAACGTTCTGGCCGAAGGCGCACAGGGCTCGCTGCTCGACATTGACCACGGGACCTACCCGTTCGTCTCCTCCTCAAGCACCACGAGCGGCGGAGTCTGCACGGGTCTGGGCGTGGCCCCCGGAGCCATCGGCCGCGTATGGGGCATCTTCAAGGCCTACAGCACGCGCGTGGGCTCGGGCCCCTTCCCCGTGGAACTCTTCGACGAGACGGGCGACACGATCCGCCGCATCGGCAACGAGTTTGGCGCCGTCACGGGCCGCAACCGCCGCTGCGGATGGGTGGACCTCGTGGCCCTGCGCTACGCCATCATGATCAACGGCGTAACGGACCTCGTCATGATGAAGAGCGACGTGCTCGACGGCTTCGACACCATCAAGGCCTGCGTGGCCTACACGAAGGACGGACAGACCACGACGGACATGCCCTACGACACGGAGGGCTGGCAGCCCGTCTACGAAGAGCTGCCGGGCTGGAAGACGGCCCTGACGGACATACGCAGTGAGGCAGACTTCCCGCCGGCGTTCAAGGCCTACGTGGACTACCTCGAGCAGCAGTTGCAGCTGCCCATCCGCATCATCTCCGTCGGCCCGGACCGCGAAGCCACCATCGTGCGCTAAGGACGGCGCCGCCGCCCCTTGGGGTCCGCACCCGCCCGCCGCACGCGACGGAAACTCCCCTTAGCCCAGTTCTTACGGGGCTAAGGGGAGTTTTTTCTGGGCCTATCCCCGTAACGACGCGGCTAAGGGGCGTGAATACACAACGTCCCGCGACAGGCGCTTCCTGCCGCGGGACGTTTTTTTCAGAAAGGGCGGTTCAGCGCTGCCCGTACATTTTATCGTAGTACTGCTGGTAGTCCTCGCCCGAGACGGCTTCCACCCACGCGCGGTTCTCCAGGTTCCAGCGAATTGTCTTGACGATGCCCGTCTCGAACGTAGTCTCCGGATACCATCCCAAGTCGGCCTTGATGCGCGACGGGTCGATGCCGTAACGCTGGTCGTGGCCCAGGCGGTCCTTCACAAAGGTGATGAGCCCGTCGTCTATCCAGTCCACGCGGATCTGCCCGTCCGCATCCTTGTCCTGCCGGCGGAGCAGCGCGCGCAGCTCAGGCTTTTCCTCCATCATCTGGCGGATGGTGCGGATGATGAGGCGGACAATCTCGATGTTCTGCCGCTCGTTGTGGCCGCCCACGTTGTAGACGCAGCCGTCCGCACCGTGGCTGATCACGGCGTCGATGGCCTTGCAGTGGTCCTCGACGTAGAGCCAGTCGCGCACGTTCGTACCCTGGCCATATACGGGGAGGCGCTTGCCCTGCAGGATGTTGTTGATGATGAGCGGTATCAGTTTTTCGGGGAACTGATAGGGGCCGTAGTTGTTAGAGCAGCGGGTGATGGACACCGGCATGTGGTACGTGTCGCGATAGGCGCAGACGAAATGGTCGGCGCTGGCCTTCGACGCGCTGTAGGGGCTGTGGGGCGCAAGCGGCGTCTCCTCGGTGAAGAAGCCCTCGGATCCCAGGCTGCCATAGACCTCGTCGGTGGACACCTGGTGGAAGCGCACACCCTTCCGCCATGCGGGGTAGCCCTGAGCGTCGCGGCCGGTCACCCAGGCAGCCCGGGCGGCGTCGAGCAGGTTCTGCGTGCCCAGGATGTTGGTCTGAAGGAACAGCTGCGGATTCTCGATGCTGCGGTCCACGTGGCTCTCGGCCGCGAAGTTTACGACCACGTCGAAGCGGTACTCCGAGAAGAGGCGGTCCACCAGGGCACGGTCGCCGATGTCGCCGCGCACGAAGTAGCAGCGCTCGTTGTCGATGTCCGGGGCTATGGTCCCGAGATAGCCGGCGTAGGTCAGCAGGTCGAGCACCACGATGCGTACGTCCTCGTGGTGAGCGAGCATGTATTTCACGAAGTTCGACCCGATGAAGCCCGCGCCGCCTGTTACCAAGTAAACTCTCATGCGGATGCGCGCGTTACATGTTCATGCCGCCGTCTACCTGGATGACTTGTCCGGTTACGTAGCTGGACAGGTCGGAAGCCAGGAACGTCGCCACATCGGCAATGTCTTCGGGCTTGCCGCCGCGGCGCAGGGGGATGGCCTTCATCCACTCCTTGCGCACCTCGTCGCTGAGGGCGGCTGTCATGGCTGTCTCGATGAAGCCCGGGGCGATGGCGTTGGCGCGGATGCCGCGGCTGCCCATCTCCTGGGCCACGCTCTTGGCCAGAGCGATGAGGCCGGCCTTGGAAGCGGCGTAGTTGCTCTGCCCGGCATTGCCGTGAACGCCGACCACGCTGGCCATGTTGATGATGGAACCGCTGCGCTGACGCATCATAATGGGCGTGCAGGCGTGGATAAAGTTGAAGGCCGACTTCAGGTTTACGGCAATCACAGCGTCCCACTGCGCCTCCGTCATGCGTACCATCAGGCCGTCCTTCGTGATGCCGGCGTTGTTGACGAGTATGTCGATGGAGCCGAAGTCCTCGTGGATTTTCTTCACCACCTCGGCCGTTTCGGTGAAGTTGGCGGCGTTGGAGGCGTAGGCCTGGCACTTCACGCCCTTGGCCTCAATCTCGGCGCGGGTGGCCTCGCCGTTCTCGTCGATGACCAGGTCGGTGAATGCGATGTTGGCGCCTTCGGCTGCGAATTTCAAGGCGATGGCCTTGCCGATGCCGCGGGCGGCGCCGGTGATCAAAGCTGTTTTACCGGATAAAAGTCCCATAATTCTGTTTGTTTATTGAATGTTTGGTTGATGTTACGGATGATTCCGCCCCGGGGGCGGGCGGCGGGCACTACGTCAGTTGCGGGTTCATGCCGAGCGCGCGGCGCACGATGCCCATGACGATGGGGCGTGTGTCGGCCTCGGTCAGGCCTTCGCCCAGGCGGTCGTAGATGTAGGGCACTTCGAGGCCTTTGATGGAGTAGTGGATGATGTCCGCCATGAGGTTTACGTTGTCGATGCGGAACTTGGCCCGCGCGATGCCTTCCTCGAGCACGCGGCAGAGGATGGCGCGCTCCTCCTCGTCGAACTTGCGGCGCACCTTCTCCACCATCCAGATGTTGCGGAAGAACTCGGCCCGCAGCGTGCCGTTGCGGGCCACCGTCTCGCGGATCATGTTCAGGTGCATGTAGATGAGGGTGAGCACCTTCTGCTCGGGTTCAGCGTCCATGTTGGACACTTCGTCGAGTCTGTCCGAGAGGCGCTCGAGCTCGCTTTCTATGACGGCTTGGTACACCTCTTCCTTGTTGCGGAAATAGGTATAGAGCGTGCGGCGGCCCTTGCCGGAGTTGATGGCAATGTCGTTCATCGTGGTGGCTTCAAGCCCGTTGCGGGCGAAGAGCTCGCGTGCGACTTCTACAAGTTTCTGACGTGTCTTACTGATTGACATAAGTTTCAGGATATGAAAACCGTCGTCTGCAACGCAGCGGGTAAGTCCGGTCATCGGGCCGCCCCGTGCGCTGCCATCCTCGATTTGCAGGCAGACAAAGGTAAGGCTTTTCGCGAAAAGGGCCAAGCATTTCCTGCGGAAAGTCATATTCGGCCGCTCCTCGCCCCGCCCGTGCGGGCCGCTGCCGGCTGCCCCCGCCGTTTCTCCGCGCCGCCCGCGGCCCCCGATTTTTCTGCGCGTGACGACGGCGCCTGGCCCAGTTCCGACGAGGCCTAGCCCTGTTCCGACGGCGCCTAGCCCAGTTCCAACGAGACCTAGCCCTGTTCCGACGGCGCCTGGCCCTGTTCCGACGGCGCCTGGCCCTGTTCCGACGAGGCCGCTCGGCGACGGCAGGCGAGCAGGGAAAACGTTTCTTAACAAAGTACGCGTACATTGAAATTTATTGCTTATCTTTGTTCCCCAAATCAAAGCCTATGCGGACCTGCGGCAATTCGCCGCACCGCCCGCCGGCGCCTTGCCTATGACCCTCACCCTGAACAAACTCGGCAGCGTGCTGTTCGGAAACGGACACATCGGCCCCTCGGACCTCCCCCTGGAGGAGGTGGAGCGGTGCTACCGCTTTCTGGAACGCTTCGCAGCGAACAAAGTAATCTACGGCATCAATACGGGCTTCGGCCCTATGGCCCAATGGCGTGTGGACGAAAAGCACCGCACGGAGTTGCAGTACAACCTGATACGCAGCCACGCCACGGGGGCGGGCAACCCGCTGCCCGACGTCTACGTGCGGGCGGCCATGGCGGCACGCCTCGGCGCGCTGGCACAGGCCCGTTCGGGCGTCCACCCGGACACGCTGGCGCTGCTCGCCGAGCTGATCAACCGCTCCATCTGCCCCTTCGTCCCCGAACACGGCAGCGTGGGCGCGAGCGGCGACCTCGTGCAGCTGGCCCACATCGCGCTGGGGCTTATCGGCGAGGGCAACGTGCACTACGGCGGCATGTGGCGCCCGGCCGGCGAGGTGCTGGCCGAGTGTGGCATCCGCCCACTGACCATCCGCCTGCGCGAAGGCCTCGCCTTGACCAACGGGACTTCCGTCATGACGGGCATCGGCGTGGTCAACCAGCTCTACGCCGAGCGTCTGCTGGAACACGCCCTCCTGGCCACGGTGTGGATGAACGAGATAGCCGAGTCGTACGACGACTTCATGGCCGCGCCGCTCAATGCCTGCCGCCACCACGCCGGGCAGCAGGACGTGGCCGCACGGATGCGCCGTGCGGCGGAAGGAAGCCGCTGCCTGCGCCGCCGCGAATACGAGCTCTACGACGGCGCCCACGACGGCGAGGCCACGTTCAGCCACAAGGTGCAGGGCTACTACTCGCTGCGCTGCGGTCCGCAGGTGCTCGGTCCCGTGGAGGAGACGCTCGCGGCGGCGCGCCGCGTGCTGGAGGAGGAGCTGAACTCCGCCTGCGACAACCCCATAGTGGACCCCGACACGGAGAACGTCTACCACGGCGGGAACTTCCACGGAGACTACATCTCCCTGGAGGAGGACAAGGTAAAGATAAGCATCGTCCGGCTGGCCATGCTGGCCGAACGGCAGCTCAACTACCTGCTCCACGACCGCATTAACGGCCTGCTTCCGCCCTTCCTCAACCTGGGCACGCCCGGACTGAACTACGGCATGCAGGCCTGCCAGTTCACCGCCACCTCTACGACGGCCGAATGCCAGACACTGGCCATGCCCAACTACGTACACAGCATTCCCTGCAACAATGACAACCAGGACATCGTGAGCATGGGGACGAACTCGGCCCTGCTCTGCCGCCGCGTCGTGAGCAACGCCTACCAGGTCATGGCCATACACTTCATCGCTCTGGCCCAGGCCACGGACTGCCGCCAGATGGCCGGCCGCCTGGCTCCCGCCACCCGCGCCGCCTACGACGCCGTGCGCGGACTGGCGGAGCCGCGCCGGGAGGACCAGCCCTTCTACCACGAAATCGCAGCAGTGGAGCACTGGCTGCGGCTCAATACAATCCTCACACCATAATCCGACATGAGATACGCACTCGTTACGGGAGGCTCGCGCGGCATAGGCCGCGCAGTCAGTCTGCGCCTGGCACAAAGCGGACTGCCAGTCGTCGTAAACTACGTGAACAACGAAGTTGCCGCCGACGAGACGCTCGCCCTCATCCGCCAAGCGGGCGGGCAGGCGGAGAAACTACGCTTCGACGTGGCGTCGCCCGAAGCAGTCGAAGAAGCCCTGGCCCGCTGGTCGGAGGCCCACCCGGAGGACTTCTTTTCCGTGCTGGTGAACAACGCCGGCATACGCCGCGACAACCTGATGGTATTCATGCAGAACGAAGAGTGGCACTCCGTGATGGACACGACCATGGGCGGCTTCTTCTACGTCACGCGCCGCCTCCTCAAAGACATGATCACGCACCGCGAGGGCCGCATCGTCAACATGGCGTCCCTCTCGGGGCTGAAAGGAATGGCGGGACAGGTGAACTACTCCGCCGCCAAGGCCGCCCTCATCGGCGCCACGCGCGCCCTGGCCCTGGAACTGGCCCCGCGCCGCATCACGGTCAACGCCGTGGCTCCGGGATTCATCGAAACGGACATGACGCGCGACCTGGACCGCGAGGCCCTCAAACGGCTCATACCGGCCCGCCGCTTCGGCCGCCCGGAGGAGGTGGCTGCACTCGTAGCCTTTCTGACATCGCCCGAGGCAAGCTACATCACAGGACAGGTGATTGCCGCGGACGGCGGCATGAACTGAACGGCCAGCCGGCCGCTAACCGGCGCCAGCAAGGCGCACTAACTTTTACACGAAAAATGAGAAGAGTTGTCATTACGGGCATGGGCATCTGGTCCTGCCTGGGCAAGAACCTGGACGAAGTCAGCACGGCGCTCCGCGAGGGCCGCTCGGGCATTGGCCTGGACCCGCAACGCCTGGACTACGGCTATCAGTCGGCACTCACGGGCATCGTGGAACGCCCCCGGCTCAAGGGCATACTGGACCGCCGGCAGCGCGTGGGGCTCGCCGAGGAGGGCGAGTTCGCCTACATGGCCTCGCGCGAGGCCTTCGCCACAGCCGGACTGGACGAGGACTACCTGCTGACCAACGAGGTGGGCATCCTCTTCGGCAACGACTCGTCGGCACGCCCCGTCATCGAGGCGGCACGCATCATGGAGGAAAAGCACGACACCGCCCTGCTCGGCTCAGGCTACATATTCCAGTCGATGAACTCCACGGTGACGATGAACCTGAGCACCATCTTCCACCTGCGCGGCGTGAACCTGACGGTCAGCGCCGCCTGCGCCAGCGGCTCGCACGCCGTCGGGCTGGGCTGCCTCCTCATCCGGCAGGGACTGCAGGACGTGGTGCTCTGCGGAGGAGCGCAGGAGGTGAACTTCTACTCCATGGCGACGTTCGACGCCTTGGGCGCCTTCTCCCGCCGCATGGACGAGCCCGGACGGGCCTCGCGCCCCTTCGACCGCGACCGCGACGGACTCATCCCGAGCGGCGGCGCGGCAGCCGTGGTCCTGGAGGAATACGAGCACGCCCTGGCCCGCGGCGCACACATCCTGGCCGAGGTGACCGGATACGGCTTCTCGTCCAACGGCGCCGGCATCTCCCAGCCCAGCGACGAGGGCTCCGTCGTAGCGATGGAGCGCGCCTTGCGCGACTCCGGCTTGCAGCCGTCGGACATTGACTACGTGAACGCACACGCCACATCCACGCCCCAAGGCGACTACTACGAGGCGATAGCCTTAGGCAAGCTCTTCGACGGAAGCCAGGCCTGGATCAGCTCCACCAAGTCCATGACGGGACACGAATGCTGGATGGCGGGAGCCAGCGAGGTGGTCTACTCCGTCCTCATGATGCGCAACGGATTTGTCGCGCCGAACGTGAACCTGGAACACCCCGACGAGGCAGCTGCCCGCCTCCGCCTGACGCCAGTGACTATCGAAACGAATGTCAACACCGTGCTGTCCAACTCCTTCGGCTTTGGAGGGACGAACAGCGCCTTGATCCTGAAAAAGATATGAACCTCTTCCCCGCACTCGAAGCGGCCTACTGCCGCGACTCCCGCCCCGCGACCGAAGCGCAACGCCTGGCGGAACTGATAGCATTCGGGCCCATCGTATTCCAAGTGGCGCGCATCATGCTGAAATGGGGAATCCTGGAGCTGCTCCGCAACTCGCCGGACGGCCTCACGGCCGACGAGACAGCGCGCCGGTGCAGCTGCACGGCCTATGCCGCCAAGGTGCTGCTGGAATCCTCGCTGACCCTCGGGCTCGTCACGCTCGACCGCGAGGCAGGCCGATTCCATCTGGCAAAAACCGGCTGGTTCCTGCTGACCGACCCCCTGACGCGCGTCAACCTGGCCTTCAACCACGACGTCAACTACGAGGGGATGTTCCGCCTCGAGGAGTCGCTGCGCGAAGGCAGGCCCGTCGGGCTGGAACACTTCGGCCCGTGGCGCACCATATACGAAGGACTGTCGCAACTGCCGCCCGAGGCGCAGGAAAGCTGGCTCGCCTTCGACCACTTCTATTCCGACCAATCCTTCCGCGAGGCCGCGGACGTGGTCTTCGGCCGGCCGGTGCGCCGCCTGCTGGACGTCGGCGGGAACACCGGGCGCTGGGCGCTCCACTGCGTAGCGCACCACCCCGAAGTGGAGGTCACCGTCATGGACCTGCCGCAGCAGCTCGACATGATGGCCGCGCAGACGGAGGGACTGCCCGGCGCGGACCGCATACACGGGCTGCCGGCCGACGTGCTCGCCGAGTCCACGCGCTTCCCCGCCGCGCCGCGCTTCGATGCCATCTGGATGAGCCAGTTCCTGGACTGCTTCAGCCCGGAACAAATCGTCAGCATACTCTCCCGGGCCGCCGAAGCCATGGCCCCGGACACCTATTTATATATACTGGAAACCTTCTGGGACCGCCAGAAGTACGAGACGGCGGCCTTCTGCCTGACACAGATCAGCCTCTACTTCTCGGCCCTGGCCAACGGCAACAGCAAGATGTACCACTCCGAAGACATGGCGGACTACGCAGGCCGCGCCGGACTTGAAGTGGTGGAGATTCACGATAACCTGGGCCACGGGCACAGCCTGATGGTCTGCCGACGGAAACTATAAAAATGAAGATATGAACAGACAAGAAATTGAAGAAAAAGTACGTGAGTTCCTCGTAGACGACCTCGAGGTGGACGAGAGCGCCATCGCGCCCGACGCCCGCCTCAAGGACGACCTCGGAATAGACAGCCTGGACTTCGTGGACATAGTCGTCATCGTAGAGAAGAAATTCGGATTCAAGATAAAGCCCGAGGAAATGGCTGGCATCACTACGCTCAGCCAGTTCTGCGACTACATAGAGCGCAAGACGGCCGCGGCCTGACCCGCGCCCGGCGTCGCCCCTAAACGGACTGCCATGGATTCCAAGGACTGGACCGGCCGCACTGACGGGACGGACTGGATGCTGCGCTCGCTCATCTGGTTCTTCCGATGGATGCCGCCCCGCGTGCTCTACGCCGTGATGGGGCTGGTCGTCCCCTTCTATATGCTCCTGCGCCGCAAGTCCTTCCTGGCCATCTACCACTACTACCGCCAAGGGCACGGCTGCGGACGGCTGCGCGCCTTCGTCAATGTCTACCGCAACCACTACGCTTTCGGGCAGGTCATCCTGGACCGCTTTGCCGTCTACGCCGGCCGCAGGTTCTCGCTCGAGATTGAGGGCAATGAGTACTACAAGCGCATTGCCGACCAGCCCGGCGGCGCGGTGTTCCTAAGTTCCCACACGGGCAATTTCGAGCTGTGCGGCTACCTGCTCAACTCCGTGGGCAAGCACCTGCACGCCTTGGTCTACGCCGGCGAGGCGGAGGCTGTCATGGAGAACAGGCGGCGCGTCTGGGCGGCCCACAACGTGACGATGGTCCCCGTGCGCGACGACTTGTCCCACCTCTTCGCCATCAACGCCGCCCTCGAGGAGGGCGATGCCGTCTGCATGGCCGGCGACCGCCTGCTGGGCTCGGCCAAGAGCGTCGTGTGCCCCTTCCTGGGCCGCCCGGCCCGCTTTCCCCTCGGCCCCTACGCTCTCGCCGTGCAGCGCGGCGTGCCCCTCGTCGCCCTCTTCGTCATGAAGGAAAGCGCCAGCCGCTACCACGTCTACGTGCAGCCCGTCCGCCTGACCGCCGAAGAGGAGGCCCTCCCCCGCCGGCAGCGCATGGAGGCGCTGGCACGCGCCTTTGCCGCCCAGATGGAGCGCATCGTCAAACAGTATCCACACCAATGGTTCAACTACTATGATTTCTGGAACACAGGCTCCGCAAGACCTTGAACAGATTCCCGTCCTCGAACTGCTGCCGCAGCGGCCGCCCTTCGTCATGATCGACGCCCTCACCGCCTTCGACGAGCGGCACACCAGCACGCGCCTCACCGTCCGGCCAAGCAACGTGTTCTACGAAATGGGGCGGCTCACGGCTTACGGCCTGGTGGAAAACATTGCCCAGACCTGCGCCGCACGCCTGGGCTACGCCAGCTACGTGCTCCACCTCCCGCCGCGCATCGGCGTCATCGGCGCCATCAATCACTTCGACGTGCTCCGCACGCCGCTGAAGGACGAAACCATCCGCACGGACATCGAGGTAGAGGAGGAAGTGCTCGGCATCACGCTCATCAACGCCCGCGTATTCGTGGGCAGCGAACTCATCGCGGCCTCGCAGATGAAGATAGCCCTCACCGGCGGCGAAGCCCCTAAAACCGACACGCCATGAACGCCGATACCGACAGCCCACACGGGGCTAAGCCCCGTCGCTACGGGGATAGGCCCGCTCGCCACGGGGATAGGCCCCGTGAAACGGCCGGCTGCGGCTCCTCTCCGGAGCTCAGCCTCTCGAAGCCCTTCGACATCCGCTTCAGCGAGGTGGACTCCATGCAGTTCGTCTGGCACGGCTCCTACGCCCTCTACTTCGAGGACGCGCGCGAGGCCTTCGGCCACCGCTACGGGCTGGACTATCTCACCATTTTCCGCCAGGGCTACTACACACCGCTCGTCGAGCTCGACTTCCAGTACAGGCAGCCCCTGGTCTATGGCATGAAGCCCCGTATCGTCATCCGCTACGTCCCCACCGAGGCGGCCAAGCTCGTATTCGACTACGAGATACGCAACACGGCGGACGACCGGCTGCTGGCCACGGGGCACAGCGTGCAGGTGTTCCTGGACAAAGACTACAAACTCGTCTGGACGAATCCGGACTTCTACGAACAATGGAAAAAGAAATGGCTCAGCCCGTCATCGTAAAGGCAGGCGGCTGCATCGTCTCGCCCTTGGCCACCGGGACGGCGGCCAACCTCGAAGCCGTCCTGTCCGGCCGGAGCGGCCTGCGCCTCCACTCCGGACGCTGGCCCGGCGTGGAGCCCTTCACCGGCGCGCTCTTCGACGAGGCCGACCTCGCGGCGCGCTGCGCGGCGGCCGGTCTGGACAGTCCGCGCCTCACGCGCTTCGAACGGCTGGCCCTGCTCTCGGCCACAGAAGCC
The DNA here is from genome assembly GCA_944320745.1 of uncultured Alloprevotella sp. Taxonomy (GTDB): domain Bacteria; phylum Bacteroidota; class Bacteroidia; order Bacteroidales; family Bacteroidaceae; genus Alloprevotella. The sequence goes on from CALUIN010000020.1 coordinate 14,399, forward strand.
CTTCGGGGCAGCGGCGTGGACCCCTCGGCGGCCGATGTCATCTTCATCCTCTCCTCGACAAAGGGCAACGTCGGCCTGCTCGACGACACCGCCGCCGCGCCCGCCGACACGGAGCGCAGCCTCCTGCCGGCCTCGGCGGCGCGCATCGCGGCCCACTTCGGCAATCCGAACACGCCCGTCGTCGTCTGCAACGCCTGCATCTCCGGCCTCTCGGCGCTCATCACGGCGGCCCGCCTGCTGCGCGCCGGCCGCTACCGCCACGCCGTCGTCGTGGGCGCGGACTGCCAGTCGCGCTTCATCGTGTCCGGCTTCCAGGCATTCAAGGCCCTCTCGCCCACGGCCTGCCGGCCCTTCGACGCCGCCCGCGACGGACTCAACCCCGGCGAAGCGTCCGCCACGCTGGTGCTCAGCGCCTGCGAGCCCGTCGACGTGCCGCCCGGAGCGTGGGTGCTGGAACGCGGAGCAGTCCGCAACGACGCCAACCACATTTCCGGCCCGTCGCGCACGGGCGAAGGCAGCTTCCGCGCCCTGCGTGCCGTCTGCGGGGACATATCCCCGGCGCAGCTGGCCTTTGTCAACACGCACGGCACGGCCACTCCCTACAACGACGAGATGGAAGCCATCGCCCTCCACCGGGCCGGTCTGGCCGACGTGCCGGTCAACTCGCTCAAAGGCTACTACGGCCACACCATGGGCGCCGCCGGCATCCTCGAGGTGCTGCTCTCGATGGAAGCCGCGGGGCGCGGCATCGTGCTCCCCACGCGCGGCTACCGCCAGAGCGGCGTGAGCCGGCCGCTCAGCCTGTCGGACCAGGCGCGGCATACGGACCGGCACGCCTTCGTCAAGGTGATGTCGGGCTTCGGCGGATGCAACGCCGCCGTCCGCTTCAGCCAGGAACCAGCTGCTCCGGCCCCCGCTCCGGGCACCGCTGCCGCCGTCTGCCTGCGCACTGCCCGCATCGACAGCGACGGCACCGTGCACACCGACCGCGGCACGCACCCTTACGCCGAACGGGGCGCCGCCCTCCTCACCGCCATCTACCGGCGCGAAGTCAACGACTACCCCAAATTCTTCAAGATGGACCCGCTCAGCCGCCTGGGTTTCCTGGCCGCCGAACTGCTTCTGGCCGGCGATCCCGGCCGCTTCGGCCCGCGGGACGACCGCGCCGTGCTGCTCTGCAGCCGCACGGGCTCGCTCTGCAACGACCTGCGCTACGTGCGCACCCTCCAGTGGCCGGAGGCTTACTTCCCCAGCCCCGCCGTCTTCGTCTACACGCTGCCCAACATCGTGGCGGGCGAAATCGCCATACGCAACCGTTACCTCGGCGAGACGTCCTGCTTCCTCCTCCCGGCCGACGACACCGGCGTCCAGGCCGCGCTCGCCGCGACCGCCTGGGCTGACCCGGCGACGAAAAGCCTCGTCTGCGGCTGGATAGACTGTCCGGACGCTGACCACTTCACAGCCCGCATGCAACTACTGCAGCGGACCACAACCGCTTAACTTCAAACCACACATCATGGAAGAACTCATCCAGCAACTGAAAGAAGAAATCATCCAAGCCCTCAACCTCGAAGACCTCCGGCCCGAGGACATCGACGCCGACGCGCCGCTCTTCGGCGACGGCCTGGGGCTCGACAGCATCGACGCCCTGGAGCTCATCGTCCTGTTGGAAAAGAACTACGGCATACGGCTGGCGGACGCTGCCGCGGGCAAGGAAGTGTTCCGCTCGGTGCGCGTCATGGCCGAATACGTCGCCGCACACCGCACCAAGTAATCACGCAACAAGCCTCTGCCCATGTCGTCACCCGTCTACATCACCGGCGCAGGCATCGTCTCCGCCCTCGGCGAAGGCCTGTCCGCCACGGCCCGCGCCCTCGCCTCCGGAACGGGCGGCTTGGGCCCGCTGCGCTTTCTCCAGACCGTCCACCGCGAATTTCCGGCCGGCGAGGTGAAACTCTCGGACGCCGAAATGGCGGTCCGCCTCGGCGTGGACGCGGCGACTCCCGTCACGCGCTGCATCCTGCTGGGACAGACGGCGCTCGCCGAAGCCCTGCGCACGGCGCGTATCGCGCCAGGCAATCTGAGCGGCGCCGCATTCGTCTCGGGCAGCACCGTCGGCGGCATGGACCGGAGCGAACTGTTTTACCCGGACTTCCTGAGCAACGACCGCCGCAACGCCTACATCGCCCTGCACGACGTGGGCGCCACGACCGACCGCGTGGCCGACCACTTCGGGCGCTTCGGCTACACGGCCTCGCTCTCCACGGCCTGCTCGTCGGCCGCCAACGCCATCATCCACGCCCTGCGGCTCGTCCGCTCGGGAGAGTGGGACATGGCCGTAGCCGGCGGGACGGAGAGCCTCACGAAGTTCCACCTGAACGGATTCAACGCGCTGCTCATCCTGGACCACGAGCCCTGCCGCCCCTTCTGCGCGACACGCGCCGGCCTCAACCTGGGCGAAGGCGCGGCCTATCTCGTCCTGGAAAGCGCGCAGTCCGTGAGGCGCCGCGGCGTGGAGCCCCTGGCGATACTCTCCGGCGGCGGCAACGCCTGCGACGCCTTCCACCAGACTGCCACCTCGCCCGACGCCGAAGGGCCGCGCCGCGCCATGATGGCGGCGCTCGCCGACGCCGCGTTGCGGCCGGAGGACATTGGCTACGTGAACGCGCACGGCACCGGGACGCCGGACAACGACCGGAGCGAGGCCACCGCCCTGCGTCAAGTCTTCGGCGACGCACTGCCGCCCTACTCCTCGACCAAGTCGGCCACGGGGCACACCACCAGCGCCTCCGGCGCCATCGAGGCGGTCGTCTGCCTCCTGGCCCTGCGCGAAGGCCTGCTGCCGGCCAACCTGAACTGGCGCGCCCCCATCGAGGGTATGCCGGCCCCGGTCACACAGCCCCGCCGCGTAAGCGGGCTGCGCCACGCGCTCTGCAACTCCTTCGGATTCGGCGGAAACGACTCCGCCCTCATACTTTCCCAAGTCCCTCAATCATGACCCTGCCCGCTCCGCTATACATTCTCTCGGCAGAACAGATTTCGCCGCAAAGGCCGCTTTGCCAGGACTGGACCTGCTGCCCGCGCTATCCGGGCGGCACGTACTGCCGCTCGGACGACCCCGACTTCCGCCGCCTGCTCCGCCCGGCCGAGGCGCGCAGGATGGGGCGGCTGCTGAAGCGCGCCGCCGCCGTGTCGGACCGCGCCCTGGCCGCCGCCGGAGCGGACTGCCCGGACGCCATCGTGACGGGCACCGGATGGGGATGCGTGGAGAGTACGGAACAATTCCTACAGGCCCTCTGCACAAGGGGCGAACACCTGCTGAGCCCCACCCACTTCATGCAGTCCACGCACAATACGATGAGCGCCCTCCTGGCTATCCGCACACACTGCCACGGTTACAACGTGACATTCACGCACGGCGCCGTATCGTTCGACTGTGCCCTGCACGATGCCGCCCTGCTCCTGCGCGAAGGAAGCGCAGGCCTCGCGCTGGTCGGCGGTCACGACGAAGTGACGCCGGACTACCGCGTGCTGCTGCGCCGCATGGGCTACGCCGGCCTGGCCGGACAGTGCCCCTGCTGCGAAACGTCCGTAGCCCTCACGCTCTCGGCCACCCCGCGCCGGGCGCCGCTCTGCCGTCTGGACGACCTGTGCCTGCGCCACCGCCCCGCGCCGGAGGAATGGGCCGACGCCGTCGGGCGGATGCTCGGCCGGTGCGGAAAAGAACCGGCCGACGTGGACCTCCTGGTCTGCGGGCACAACGGGCTGCCGGATAACGACAGGCCTTACGACGGACTGGCCCGCCGCCTCTTCCCCCATACGCCCCAGCTGCGCTACAAACGGCTCTTCGGCGAGAACTTCAGCGTCAGCGCCGCAAGCGTATATGCCGCCGCCCACCTGCTGCGCCGCGCCACGCTGCCGCCCGCACTGGGAGGCGGCGCCCCTCAGGGAACGCCGCTGCGGACTGTTCTCGTGGTCAACCACTCGGGCGGCGCTGACTTTTCCGCTATCCTGCTGGAACGGCCGTAAGGCCCGGCGGCCACGCCCCTTAGCCCCGTACGAACCGGGCCTATCCCCGTCGCGACGGGCCTTAGCCCCGTGGCAAGGGGGCCAAGGCCCGTAAACGCGCGGCGCGGGATGCGACGCGGACGGCCCGCGGGGAGAACTTCGCGCAGGCGCCGCGATTTCTTATGATTTTTACTTACCTTTGCACCCTAAGTCTCTCCGCCGGCCGGCCTGAGTCCGGCCGATTCAGCGACAGGGACGCAACGAACCTATTGTCATGGCCCTTCACGACCTGTTAGACTACGACATCATCAGCTTCTCCTACGACGGACAGGCCCCGGGCGGCCCGCGCACGAAGGCAGACCTCCTGCTAACGCCCACACCCGCCCTGACGCAGGCGCACTTCCCGGGCTTTCCCGTACTGCCCGGCGCGCTCCAGCTCCAGCTGGCGGGCGAGCTGCTGAATACGGGAGGGCGCCCGCAGGCCGACAGGGGCCTCACGCTGCAAGGCATCGTGCGGGCCAAGTTTCTCCACGTCGTGGAGCTGGACCGGCCGCAGCGGATCTGCGTGGCGTGGCGCGAACAGGAAAAGGAAGACGGGCTGCTGGAAATGCGGGGCGAACTGACGGGAAACGGGAACCTACGTTGCACTACCTTTACCCTGCTTTTCCGCAAAGCCGCGGGACCGGGCGACGGCGCACGCCGCGAACCGGACCGCCTGCGGACGGGACCGAAGATGCTGGACGAGCTGGACTGCTGCATCGTCGTGCCGGCCTACAACTGCTGGCCGCAGCTCTGCGGCATCATGCGCGCGCTGGACGCCTACAGTTCGCACATCCTCATCGTGGACGACGGAAGCGAAGGCATTGCCCGCGGATTCCGCTTTGAATCCGACACGCCGGAGACGCCGCACAAAGGCTACACGCAGGGTACGGACGTGAACGGCGTGAGCTTCACCGTCATCCGTCACGCCAGAAACCGCGGCAAGGGGGCCGCGCTGGCCACCGGCTTCGCGTGGGCCCGGGCGCAAGGATTCCGCTACGCTCTGACCATCGACGCCGACGGGCAGCACGCGCCGGAGGACATTCCCGCCTTGGCCCGTGCGCTGCGGGAGCAGCCGGGAGCGCTCGTGGTGGGCTGCCGTCGGCAAGGCAGCGAGGGAATGCCCCGCAACAGCCGCTTTGCCAACCGGTTCTCCAACTTCTGGTTTTGCGTGCAGACGCTGCGGTGCCTGCCGGACACGCAGTCGGGTTTCCGCATCTATCCCCTGGACCGGCTGTGTCCCCGCCGCCTGCTGACTGCGCGCTACGAGGCCGAGCTGCTGCTGCTGGTATGGGCGGCCTGGGCCGGCGTGCCGCTCGTCGCGGCGGACATCTCCGTATATTATCCGCCCGCCGAGGAACGCATCAGCCATTTCCGCCCGCTGCGCGACTTCGGGCGCATCTCCCTGCTCAACTGCGCGCTGTGCATCGTGGCCGTGTGCTACGGCATTCCCCGCACCTTATTCCGCCGTCTGCGCCATGCCTTCAGCTGACCTTTCGCACGACAGCATAGCCCGGCCGCGGCGCGCCCTGCTACGGGAGGCCGCCTGCCTTGCGCGGACACTCTACGCCGCCATCGTGTTTGCCACGGGGACGCTGCTCTTCATGCGCCCCTTCGCCTGGCTCTACTTCGCCATCGGGCGGACCACGGAACGCAAGCGCCTGCGCTACCACAGGTGGATGAGCCGCATAGCGCGCACCGCCCTGCGGCTCATCCCCGGCGTGCGCCTCACCGTGCGCAACCTTGCGGGCGAGGACTTCACGCGACAGGCCGTCATCGTATGCAACCACCAGTCGCACCTCGACCTGCTCTGCATCCTCTCGCTCACACCGCGCCTGATCATCCTGACAAACGACTGGGTGTGGCACAACCCGTTCTACGGCAGCATCATCCGCCATGCGGAGTTCTACCCGGTGTCCGACGGCGTGGAGCGCAACCTGGAAAGGCTGCGCGGACTGGCACGGCGCGGCTATTCGGTCATGATGTTTCCGGAGGGGACGCGCTCGGCCGATTGCCGCATCCTCCGCTTCCACCAGGGGGCATTCCGCCTGGCGGCCGAACTGGGCCTTGACGTGCTGCCCGTATTCCTGCACGGTGCGGGACTGGTCATGCCCAAGCGCGGAGTACGCCTCTACGCAGGCCGCATCTTCATGGAGATAGGGGCACGACAAAAAGCCCCCTCGCCGGACGACGAAGGGGCTGTGAGGCGGATGCGTGCCGAGATGCACCGCTACTATGTGGAGCACTACGCGGAACTGTGCCGCGAACTGGAAACGGGAAGAGTAAAGAATACTGAATAATGGGAAAGGACACTTGCCTTATCATCGGGAGCGGACTGGGCGGGCTGGCTTGCGGCTACCTGCTGGCCCGCTGCGGCTACGGCGTGACCGTGCTCGAACAGGGCCGGCAGGCGGGCGGCTGCCTGCAGAGCTTCCGGCGCGGCGACGCGGTGTTCGAGACGGGCATGCACTTCGTGGGCAGCGCGGCCCCGGGCCAGCTGCTCCACCGCCTGCTCTCGGCAATGGAGGTCCTGCCCGGCGTGCAGCTTGCCCCGCTTGACACGGCGGGCTACAACGTCGTTTCGCTCGGCGGCCGGTGCTTCCGAATAGCAGGCGGCCGGGAAGCGTTCGTCGAGACGCTCTGCCGCGACTTTCCCGACAGCCGCGCCGACCTGGAACGCTATGCCGGCCTCATCCGGAGCATCGCCGCGGCGACGTCCCTGCATTCCCTCTTTACGAAAGATACGGACCTGAGCCTGCTGACGGACTATCAGACCCGGAGCATGGACAGCGTGCTGCGCGCGACGGTGGCCGACCCGCTGCTGCGCCACGTGCTGGCCGGAAACCTGCCGCTCTACGCCGCGCGGAGAGGGCGGACGCCTTTTTCGCTACATGCCTTCATCACGGACTTTTACCAGCAAAGCGCTTTCCGCATCGTTGGCGGCAGCCAGCAAATCGCCGAGTCGCTCGTCAATTCCATCGTGCGCCGGGGCGGAAGGGTCCTGACCGGCAAGCAAGTCACAGCCATCGACTGTGACGGAGAACGGGCCACGGGCGCTACGACGGCGGACGGCGGGCACTACGCGGCGGACTACTTCATCTCCGACATTCACCCCGCGGCTACGCTCGGCCTGCTGCACACGCCGCTCATCCGCCCGGCCTACAGGCGGCGCGTCTGCGCGCTGCCGAACACGACGTCGTGCTTCGTGGCGTATTTGCGCTACAAGAAAGGGGCCGTTCCCTATCAGCCTTACAATTTTTTCAGCTATAAGGAAACGACCCCGTGGGATTGCGAAAGCTACGACGAAACGACTTGGCCGAAAGGCTATCTGTACATGCACGGCTGCCACGAACCGAACCCGCGCTTTGCCCGCTACGGCATGGTGATTTCATATATGGGGATGGACGACGTGCAGGCCTGGGCTCAGACATCGACCGGCCGGCGCGGGGCGGACTACGAGGCATTCAAGCGGCAGAAAGCCAGTCGCCTGCTGGACTGCGTAGCGCGCGACTTCCCCGGGCTGCGCGCCGGCATCGAGGCCGTCTACACCTCTACTCCGCTCACTTATCGCGACTTCACCGGGACGCCGGGAGGGAGCATGTACGGCATAGCCCCCGACCTGACACTCGGCGCCGGCGGCCGCGTATCCTACCGCACGCGGATTCCCAACCTGCTGCTGACGGGACAGAGCACGAACTCGCACGGCATACTCGGCACGCTCATCGGCGCCCTGCAGACCTGCTCCGCCCTGCCCGGCGCGGCGCACATCCCGGACTTCTTCTCCTAAAGACTTTGCCACATGCACGATCCACACGTTCTCATCATCGGAGGCGGCACCGGCGGCCTCTTCACCGGGGCCCTGCTGGCCAAGGAAGGATTCCGCGTGACGGTGCTCGAGAAAAACCGCGAGGCCGGCGGCGGACTGCAATGCTTCGAACGCTACGGCGAGACGTTTGAAACGGGAATGCACACACTCGGCGGATTCGAGGCCGGCGGCTCGCTGGACCGCATCTGCCGCTATCTGGGCATACGGGAGCGCCTCCGCCTCCGCGCCGACGACTGCCTGGCCTCCATCCGCTACCTGTCCGACGACTGCCAGTACCGCCTGCCCAAGGGCCGCGCGGCCTTCGCCGACTACCTCTGCGGACTGTTCCCGGCCGAAGCACCCGGCATCCGGGCCTACGTGGACGAACTCTACCGCCTGGCGGACGAAGTCGACTTGTTCTACCTGCGGGAAAGCGGCGACGCCATTCCGTCCCACAGCGAGCAGTTCCTGTGGGCGGCCGACCGCCTCATCGCCCACTTCGCCGCCGACCCGAAGCTCCGCGACGTGCTGGCGTTCCTCAATCCGCTCTATAGCGGACAGGCCGGCCATTCACCGGCCTACCTGCATGCGCTGATCAACGTGCTCTACATCGACGGCCCGTGCCGCTTCGTCGACGGCAGCCGGCAGCTGGCCAACGCTCTCGCCGACGTCATCCGCTCGGCGGGCGGCACCGTCGACACCGCAAACGGGGCGACGGCCATCGAAATGGCGGACCGCGAAGTGACGGGCGTGCGCAGCGCCGACGGACAGACACACCGCGCCGACGTCTACATATCCGCCGTCCACCCCTGCACGCTCCTGCGCCTCCTGCCGCCCGAGGCCTTCACGCGGGCCTACCGGCAGCGCCTCGAAAGCATACCGGACACCTATTCGGCCTTCACCGTCTTCGCCGTCCTGCGGCCTGGCTGTTTCCCCTACCTGGACCACACCTGCTACTACCAGGACCAGTACGGGCTGGCCTGGCGCCACGGCGAAGCCCCCGGCCCGCGCTGGCCGCGCGGCTTCATGTACTTCACGCCGCCCGTATCCGGGCAAGACCCCTACGCCCGCAAGCTCATCGTCAACTGCGTCATGCCCTTCAGCGAAGTGGCACAATGGGCCGGCACCCACGTGCCGGGCAGGCGCGGACCGGCCTACGAGGCCTGGAAACAAGCCCGCCTGGAGCAGGTCTTAGAACGGATGGAGACGCTTCACCCGGGATTCGGCCGCTACGTGGCCCACGCCTTCGCCGCCTCTCCGCTGACCATCCGCGACTACTACGCCACGCGGGCAGGCGCTCTCTTCGGCTACCGCAAAGACTGCACGCAGCCCGCCCTCTCCTATCTGCCGGTCCGCACAAAGGTCCGCAATTTACTGCTCACCGGACAGAACGTTAATCTTCACGGCATTTGCGGCGTGCCCCTCACGGCCATCACCACGGCTGAGGCGCTCACCGGCCGCAACCACATCCTGCGGAAACTGAACCAGTCCGGCAACGAGCCGGCCCATATCTGCTGAAAAACCATGAACGACATTGAATTTCAATCCGAGGCGGAAATAAAAGCCTACCAGGAGGAACTGCTCCGCCGCGACATGGACTACCTTGCCGCGCGCTCCCCCTACTACCGCCGCCTGTTCCGCTCCTACGGCATCCGGCCCGAGCGCATCCGCCGCCTGGAGGACCTCGAGCAAATCCCTTTCACCGAAAAGAAGGACCTGCAGCTCTACAACGAAGAGTTCCGTTGCTGCCCGAAGGAGGATATTGTGGACTACATCACCACCTCGGGCACGCTGGGCGACCCGGTGACCTTCGGTTGCTCGGAAAAGGACCTGCAGCGCCTGGCCTACAACGAGAAGAAATCCTTCGCCTGCGCAGGGCTGCGGCGCGGTAACATCCTGCAACTCATGACGACGATGGACAAGCGCTTCATGGCCGGCCTGGCCTACTTCCTGGGCATCCGCGCACTGGGGGCCAGCATCATCCGCGTGGGCAATGGCATCCCCGAACTGCAGTGGGACACCATCCGCCGCCTCCATCCGGACACGCTCATGTGCGTCCCCTCGTTCATCCTGCGCCTCGTGCAGTACGCCGAAGACAACGGCATAGACTACCGCGCCAGCAGCGTGCGCCGCATCATCGGCATCGGCGAAGGCCTGCGCGAACAGGACTTCTCGCTCAACCTCCTGGGCCGCCGCATCAAGGAGAAGTGGGACGTGGACCTCTTCGCCACCTACTCGTCCACCGAAATGGGCGCCACCTTCTCCGAATGCCCCTACGGCTGCGGCGGCCACGTCCACCCGGAGCTCATCATCGTAGAAATCATCGGCGAGGACGACCTGCCCGTGCCCGACGGGCAAGTGGGCGAAATAGTCGTCACCACGCTCGGCGTGGAAGCCATGCCCTTGCTGCGCTTCCGCACCGGCGACATGGCGGCCAAAGTCACCGAGCCCTGCGCCTGCGGCCGCCGCTCCTACCGCCTGACGCCGCTCGTGGGCCGCAAGCACAACATGCTCAAGCTCAAGGGCACCACGCTCTACCCGCCGGCCTTGAACGACGTGCTCGAAGGCACGCCCTACGTGGAAAACTACGTCGTGGAAGTGAGCACCAGCGACGCCGGGACGGACCGCGTCGTCGTGAAGGCCGGCACACGCCTGGAAGCCACGCCCCAGCTGGTGAAGGACCTGAAGGACCGCTTCCGCTCCCGCATCCGCGTGACGCCGGACATCGAGCTGCTTCCGCCCGACGCCGTGCAACGCATCAACCACCCCGACGGCGCGCGCAAGCCCGTCAAGTTCATAGACCTGCGCCCGAAACACTGACCCGCCCGGCCCGGCCCGCCACGGGCCGGGAACGGCCCACGGCCGCACCAACACAATACGTATGGAAATCGTTTACGAAGACAATCACATCATCATCGTCAACAAGGCCCCGGGCGAGATAGTCCAGGGCGACAAGACTGGCGACCGCACGCTGGCCGACGCCGTAAAGGCTTACATCAAGGAGAAATACGCCAAGCCAGGCGACGTATTCCTAGGCGTGGTCCACCGCCTGGACCGCCCGGTGAGCGGCCTCGTGGTTTTCGCCCGCACCAGCAAGGCGCTGGCACGGCTCAACAGCATGTTCCGCGAGGGACAGGTGAAGAAGACGTACCACGCCATCGTGGCCACGCCACAGCCGCCCCTGCCGGAGCAGACCGTAGCCCTGACCCACTGGCTGACGCGCAACGAGCGCCAGAACCGGGCCTACGCCCAAGACCACGAGGTGAAGGGCAGCAAGGAGGCCCGCCTGGACTTCCGGCCCATAGGCCGTAGCGACCGCTACACGCTGCTCGAGGTGCACCTGCACACGGGCCGTCACCACCAGATACGCTGCCAGCTCGCCGCGGCCGGACTGCCCGTGAAGGGCGACCTGAAGTACGGCGCGCCGCGTAGCAATCCGGACGGCAGCATCTGCCTCCACGCGCGCCACATCGCCTTTGTCCACCCCGTGAGCCGCCAGCCCATCGACGTCACGGCCGCCTATCCCGCGCTGCCGCTGTGGCACACATTCGGCTAAGTGCCGCGCGCGGGCCACGCCTGCGCCCCATGCAAACCGCGCCCCGCTTCCCCTCGGAGGAAGCGGGGCGCGGCGTGTGTGTCCCCTCAACTCTCGCGCGCGGGCTGCGGCGCGGGCGCGCCGTCCGGGCTGGCGGTATCGCCGGCGCCGGGCCCGTAGCGGCGGAGGAAGGTGCGCACGTCCTCCTGCACGCGCCGATAGGTCGGCGCCCCGACGTAGCCGGTGTGCTTGCGCAGCATCTCCTCCACGGTGCCCACGGCGTGCTGGTAGGCCGACAGCTCGTTCTGCATCTGCGTGGCGTGCTCGGCCAGACGCCTGATTTCCCGCTCGCGCTCGCGGCGGAGCGCCTCGCACACGCCCGCCAGCATCGGCGCCACGATGCCGTCGTGCAGGTCGTGGCCGCGCATATAGAGGTACGTGGTCTGCGGCGTCAGCCCCAGGGCGAGCAACTCGTCGCAGAGGGGCTTGTACGTGCGGCGGCCCTCCGCGAACTGCCGCTGCAGCCGATTCACCTTGGCGTTCACCCGGTGGCGCAGGTGCTCGAGCGTCTGCTCCGGGTGGTAAAAGTTCAGGCGCTCCAGGGCCACGATGTGGTAGAAGTCGAGCATGGAGAAGCGCGTGTAGCGGTTGTAGCGGTAGGCCCAGACGTTCCACACGAAAAGCGGCCAGATGATTTCGGAATACGCCGCGAGGAAGCGTTCGAAGTCGAAGATGCGGCGGTCGTTGAGCGTCACCATCACGCAGACGTTCTGCAGGGCCGGGGCGTAGCACTGGTAGTTCTCGATGGCGTAGACATACGTATGGAACACGAACGGATTGCCGCACACCTGCCGCGAGGTCGGCGTGGCGCCCTGGAGCAGATAGTCGTAGTCGGCATCGACGCAGGCTATCATGCAGTCGCCCAGCCGCTCGCCCAGCTCGTTGGCCAAGGCCATCTTCTTGCCCTTGCAGAGCGACGTGCGCGAGGGCAGCATCACCTCGAAGTAGCACTGCGGCGTCTCGAGCGGGCGAAGCAGGTTGCTCCAGAAGAACACATCGTCGTAACTCTCCACGTAGACCACGATTTTCCGCCGCGCATGCCGGCCGTTCAGGCGGTTGGCCGCGGCGATGTAGGCGGAGTCAAGATTTTGAGCAAGTCGCTTGGGCATAAGGGCAGGATTAAGGCGTGAAAAACGGGGCTAAGGCCTGTGGCGACGGGGCTAAGGCGAGGAAAAACGGGGCTAAGGCCCGTGGCGGCGGGGCCGGACGGAAGGTGCGGAAGGGGGGTCAGACGGTGATCTCGGACACCTCGGTGACCGCGTCCTCCCAGCCGTTCATGATGAGGGCCGGGGAGTGCGTCGTCATGACGATTTGCGCGTTGGGGTTCATCTCGCGCACCATGCCGATGAGGCGTTTCTGCCACTCGAAGTGCAGGCTGGCCTCGGGCTCGTCCATGAAGAGCACGTAGTGCTGGTTGTCCTCGGTCAGAGCCGTGAGGAGAATGACGAGCATCTGCTTTTCGCCGCTGGAGAGGAGGTAGGGCTGCAGGGGCTCGTCGTACTGTATGAAGTTCAGCTCGTTGCTGCGGCGGTCTATCCGCTTGCCCGTCTCGCTGAACAGGTCGTCCACGAGGTCCTGGAAGCGCGTCTTGGCGGCGGCGGCCTGGGCGGCCTTGTCGCGGACGCCGGGGTCGCCGCTGGAGAGCATTTCGACCATGCGGTTGGCCACGTTGACCTGATAGTCCAGGTAGCGGCGCTGCAGCAGGTAGAGCTGCCAGTCGAGCTCAGTGGTGACGCGCATGTCGGTGAGCTTCACCAAGCGGTCGCCCGCCACGAGGCGGCGGTCGAAGCTGCGGATGATGTCGAAGCGTATGCCCGTGGCGTCGGAGGGGTCGAAGTCCATTTTCACGCCGAGCTTGGAGGGCGTAACGATGTCGCCCACCGAGGGGATGGAGTACAGGTGCTGCACTAGCCGGTTGATGATGGTGCTCTTGCCCGCACCGTTGCTGCCGCTGAGCACGTTGACGTCCGGCCTCAGCTGCCAGACGATGTGTTTGTGACCGCTCCAGAGGCTGTTGATTTCGATACGGGTGATGCAATTTCCCAGTTTTATCATAGCAGAGAGTATAGGTGTGTTGCAAATGTACTTACTTTTGGCGTTACGCCATAACGTTTCACCTGTTATTAGTAGTAAAAAACACAAGATTCGTCGATTTTTCCAATGCAGGGCAAAGGTATGCGTGATGAATTACTTAACTTTGCAACTTGGAAATCCACCATTCAAAACATTGCTCCGTATCATGAACAAGAAATCGACAATTCTCCTCTGCCTCAGCCTTGCGGGCGCCGCCGGTGCCAGCGCGCAGCAGTACGTCGTGAGCGGTACCGTGCGCGACGCCAAGAGCAAAGAGCCCGTGGAGTTTGCCTCCGCCGCCTTGCTGCGGACGGACAGCACCGTCGTGACCGGCGCCACAACGGACGAACAAGGACGCTTCACCATCAAGGCCAAAGAGAAAGGCAAATATATTGTGAGAATCTCCTACGTGGGCTTCGACTCGCAATACAAGAACGTGGAACTCTCCGCGGCGCAGACGTCCATTAACGTCGGGACGCTCGAGATGGGCACAAGCGACGTGACGCTGGGCACGGCCGTCGTGTCCGTCACGGCAGCCCGCGTGGAGCAGAAGGCCGACACCACGATGTACAACGCCTCGGCCTACCGCGTGCCCGAAGGGGCCACACTCGAAGCGCTCATCAAGCAGCTCCCCGGCGTGGAGATCGACGATGACGGCACCATCAAGTGGAACGGAAAGGAAGTGAAGGAATTTCTCATCAACGGCAAGGACTTCTTCAAGGGCGACACGGAGACCGCCATGAAGAACCTGCCGACGGAGCTCGTCAGCAAGATCAAGGCCTACGACAAGGCCAGCGACTACACGGAGCAGACGGGCATTGACGACGGCGAGGAGACCACCGTGCTGGACATCACGACGAAGAAGAAATTCGACGAGTCGTGGGTGTCGAACGTGGACCTGGCCTACGGTACGAAGGACCGCTACTCCACGCGCTTCTTCGGCACGCGCTTCACGGACAACTCCCGCGTGACGGCCTACGCCTCGGCCAACAACGTGGGCAACCGCGGATTCGGCGGCCCGCGCGGATTCGGCGGCGGCGGCTCCGGACTCATAGCCCGCAAGGACGCCGGCATGGACTTCTACTGGGACAACGGCCGCGAGCGCCGCGAAGGCCGGCGCCTGGAACTGGGCGGCAACGTGCGCTACAGCCACAACAGCACCGACGCCGTATCCACCACCTCGTCCGAGACGTTCCTCTCCGGCGGGTCGAGCAGCTCCTTCAGCAACAGCTTGAGCCGCAGCGACAACAGCTCGACCAACGTGAACGGTGCCTTCCGCCTGATGTGGAACCCCGACTCCATGACCACCGTCATGTTCCGCCCCTCCTTCTCCCACAGCAGCAGCCACAACCGCGGCGATAGCCGTACGGCCACGTTCAACGACGACCCGTATGCCATCGGCGGCATAGACAACCCGCTCGACAGCATCTTTGCCGCAACGGTCAACCCCTCGCTCTACGCCATCGCCGTCAACACGAACCGGCGCCTCTCCCTGAGCGACAGCAAGAGCAACACCGTGGAAGGCTCGCTCATGGCTATCCGCCGCCTCAACAGCAAAGGCCGCAACGTATCTCTCCACGCATCGGGCGGCTACACCAAGAGCGAGAGCAACTCCTACTCCGTGTCCGACATACGTTATTATAACGGCGACCCGGCCAGCTTCCTGAACCAGTACAGCACGACGCCGTCCAAGAACTGGAACTACCGCGTCCGTATAGGCTACACCGAGCCCTTCGCCAAGAACTGGTATGCCGAAGCCCGCTACCAGTTCTCCTATAAATACAGCGACAGCGACCGCTCTCGCTTCAACCTGGACAGCCTGGGCGGCGACTGGGCCGACATGGAGTGGGCCATGGAGCACCTCGGCCAGACGCCGACCGAGGACGAAATCCTCAACGCCGTGCGCGACCTGAACAACAGCCAGTACGCCACATACAAGTACTACAACCACTCGGCCAACGTCGGCATCCGCTACATCGACAAGAACATCCGCTTCAATGCCGGCGTCGACTTCAACCCCGAGCGCACGAAGCTGGCCTACCAGCGTCTGGGCCAGAACATCGATACGCTCATCACGCGCAAAGTGTTCAACGTATCGCCGCAGGTACGCTTCCGCTACAAGTTCAACGAGACCACGCAGCTCGACATACGCTACCGCGGCTCGTCGTCGCAGCCGTCCATGACGGACCTCATCGCCGTAATCGACGACTCCGACCCGCTGAACGTCTCCATGGGTAACCCGGGCCTGAAGCCCTCGTGGAGCAACAACCTGCGCATATTCTATAACACGTACAACTCCGAGAAGCAGCAGGGCATGATGGCCGGATTCTTCATGACCCAGAACAAGAACTCCGTGAGCAACCGCGTGATCTACGACGAGAGCACCGGTGTGCGCTACTCCCGGCCAGAGAACATCAACGGAAACTGGAACGCCAGCGGTAACTACATGTTCAACACCGGATTCGGCCCGGACAAGACGTTTACCGTGGCCACCTTCACGGGCATCAACTACAGCAACGCCGTGGGCTACATCAGCCGCTTCGGCGACAACGGGAGCGGCTCCACGGGCAGCGTGGTGGAGACCGGTGTCCTGGACACGTACGACGACTACGACCGCCTGTTCAGCTCGACCAGTTCGAGCAAGAACACGACCCGCACGCTCGGCATCAACGAGCACCTCAACCTGTCCTACCGCACGGACATGT
>CALUIN010000021.1 GCA_944320745.1 uncultured Alloprevotella sp.
CGCGCAGAATGTCTTCAATGCGTAAATTTTCTTCATACGTCTTTTGATTTTAGTTGTGAATAATGTGAACTGTAACTTTTGAGGCAAAGATACAAAATTTGCAGGCGGCCGCGCCGCTAATTTTCATCTTTTCCGTATTAAGAATTTGTAAAGGGCCGGCAGACGGCCTGCCGGGCGGCCCGTTCGCCGCCGCCACGGGGCTAAGGCGAGAAAAAACGGGGCTAAGGCCCGTCGCCACGGGGCTAAGGCCCGTCGGAGCAGAGAGAAACTGCGGAGGGAGCGGAAGGAGGACAAAGGGAGGAAGGACTGCCGCGCGAAAGACGCCTTTTCACGGACCCGAAAAGCTGAGAGTCCGGCCGGCCACGAAACCTGAACGCCTGCTCCCCCCGCTACGGGGAATCCGGGCCTTGCCACAGGCTGCGCTCAACGGGCGCGGCCGGGGAAAAGGGCGCGGAAGTAGGCGCGCAGCTCGCGCCGGGTGCGGCGGCCGGCACCGGGGGCACCGAGATAGCGGTCCAGGAGGGCCCAGAAGCGCGGCCCGTGGTTCATCTCGTCCAGATGGGCCAGTTCGTGCGCCAGCACGTAGTCCACAAAGCGGGCGGGCAGGAGCATGAGCCAGAGCGAGAGGCTGACCGTCCCGGAAGCGGAGCAGCTGCCCCAGCGCGTACGCACGTTGCGGACGGACAGGCGGGCGTAGCGCACGCCGTGGCGGCGGGCCAGGGCGTCGAAGCGCTCAGGCAGGACGGCCTGCGCCCGGCGGCGGAGCTGCTCTACGACGACGCGGTTGGCCCAAGCCTGGACAGCCGGCCGCTCCAGGTCCAGCGCGGCGGGCAGGCGGACAACGACCTCGCCGCCCGAGGCCGCGAGGACGGGACGGGTCACGGCGGCCCGCTCGAAGCGCAGGCTGATCCACTCGCTGGTCAGGCGGAACGCGCCGTCAATGCGGAAGGTGAAGAGGGCACTCATGATGGACAAATGAAAAGCCCCGCGCCTCAGAGGGCACGGGGCTGAGCTTGTAGGTTGTCCTGCTCCGACTCGAACGGGGACTGAGAGAACCAAAAACTCTAGTGCTAACCATTACACCACAGGACAAACTGGGTTTGTCGTCTCTCGGCGACGGCGCAAAATTACGAAATCCGTGCGAAACGGCCAAGCGGCGGGCGATGTTTTTTTGGCGCCGGCGCGCCCCTCCGGCAGCGGCGGGGCGGCAGGGAGCGGGGCCTCAGGGGGCATCGGCCTCCGCGGGCGGCGCGGCGGCGGCCTCGACGGCGCGGATGTTGCGCAGGAGGCCTTCGTACTTGGCCCGGCGGACGGCGCTGCCGCGGAAGAGGGCGCGATAGTCCTCGGGACTGAGCGCATGCCACTGGGCGGCGGTCATCGCGCGGAGGGCGGGGCTGGGCTCAAAGGCGGGATCGGCCGCATGGGCAAGGCGGGCGTTCCAGAGACAGGCCTCGGCGCAGCGGTCGCAGCCGTAAATGCAACGGCCCATGCGGGCGCCGGTGCCGGGCGGCAGCGGGCCGCGCTGCTCGATGGTGAGATAGGACAGGCAGCGGCGGGCGTCGAGCCCGTCGGCGGTGAGCGCGCCGGCGGGACAGGCGTCGAGACAACGGCGGCAGCCGCCGCAGCGCGGGGCGAGCGGCACGTCGTAGGCATCGGCCGGGCGGCACAGGACGAGTTCGCCGAGAAATACGTAGCTGCCGTAGCCGGGGACTACGAGCTGGCGGTTGCGGCCGGTCCATCCCAGTCCGCAGCGCACGGCCCAGTAGCGCTCGTCCACGGGGGCCGTGTCGCAGAAGGGGCGGCCGTCGGCGTCCTCGTGCAGGCCGAGGGCGGCCATGAGGCGGCGCAGGCGCTCGCGGACGACGTCGTGATAGTCGCGGCCGAGGGCATAGCGCGCCAGGGCGTAGCCGTCCGGCCGGAGCGCGGCCGTGGGGGCATAGGGCAGCGCCACGGCGACGACGGTGCGTGCCCCGGGGACGAGCTGCCGCGGGTCGAGGCGCAGCTCGAGGCGGCGCGCGAGGTAGTCCATCTCCCCCTGGCAGCCGGCCGCCAGCCAGCGGCGCACGTAGGCGGCGTGGGCGGCGTCGACCGGTGCGGCCGGGGCCAGCCCGCAAGCGCAAAAGCCGAGGCGCGCGGCCTCGGCTTTTACGGTTCGGGATATGAGGATGTCTGCTTCGGTGTTCATGCTTCGTCAGTCGAATACGCGGAAGGCATACCCCTGCGACTGGAGCCACTCGATGGCTCGCGGGAGGGCGTAGAGCAGCTTATCCTGGCTTTTCAGCGAGTCGTGGAACGTGATGATGCTGCCCGGACGGGCGAAGCGGCGCACGTTGAGCAGAACGTCGCGGCCGTTGAGGCGGGTGGAATAGTCGCGGGTCACGAGGTCCCACATGACGACCCGGTAGCGCTGGCGGATGGCGAAGTACTGCTGCCACTTCATCCATCCGTGCGGCGGCCGGAAGAGGTCGGTGTGGAGGTAGGCGTTGGCCTTGTCCACGTTGCGCACATAGGAGCTGACGCCGTGGCGGAAACCGCCGATGTGGTTGAACGTGTGGTTGCCCAGGCGGTGTCCGCGCCCGCGCACCATCTCGAACTCGCGGGGATGCTTGCGCACGTTGTCCCCCACCATGAAGAAGGTGGCGCGAATGTCGTAGTGGTCGAGGACCGAGAGCACCCAGGGCGTCACCTCGGGGATGGGCCCGTCGTCAAAGGTGAGATAGACCGCCCGTTCGGCCGGGTCCATGCGCCACAAGGCGTGCGGGTAAAGCCAGCGCAGGAACTTGGCGGGCTGCTCTATGATCATAGCCCGGCGCCGAATCCTCCGAAGTTGCCCATCGGCAGTCCGGGCTGACTGTAATCGGGCTCCTGCATCCGCTGCAGCCAGTTGAGGACAGCGCGGCAGGCCGCCGAGTTCTCCACCGCCGTCAGCCGCTGGTTGTAACGCTTGTAGGCGGCGGGGTCGCAGGCCTGGAGCAGGCTGGCCACGGAGTAGGCCACCTGCACGTCGCGGTAGCAGTCGGAGAGCATGGTCTGGATGCGCTCCTCGCCGAGGCTGCTGGCCCAGTTCAACTGCTGGATGACGCGGTTGCCCACGGCCTGTGCCACGCGGGAGGCTTCCTTCTTGTCGCCGGCCTCGTACCAGAGGCTGGCCACGTTGTAGTCGTACTCGTCGTAGGGGATATTCTCAGGCGGCAACTCTTCCTTGCACTTGCGCAAGGCCTTGAGCGCCATGTCCTTCTTGCCCTCGCGCAGCAGCTGCTCGGCCAGGATGCAGAACATGTTGCGGTGCGTGGCGCACATGCGGCTCACGGTCTCGTCCAGGTAGATGCCGGGCTGCTTCACGTTGCCGAAGCGGAAGCGGGTCATGAGGTTGTCGTACATCTTCCGGGAGTCGATGACCGTCTGCGGACGGCCGTCGGCGCCGCGCGGATGGCGGAACGGCGTGATGCGGTAGGCCAGGCCCTCGAGCACGAGGTAGTCGTCCAGGCCGGCGAAGTTCGTCGAGCCGAGGCCGCCCAGCGTCACGGACATGTACATCGGGCGCTTCCAGTCGTTACGCGCCAGCATCTCGTAAATCATCATGGCGCTCTTCGTAATGCTGGACTTGCCGCGGAAGGAAATGGTCATGTACTCGGGAATAGAGTCCTTGCCGAAGGGGAGCATCATGCCGGACTTCAGGATTTCGTCCTTGTTCACCTTCACTACGACGGAGTCGGTCGGCATAATGCCCGGCTGGTCGTTGCGTACCCGGGCGCGGATGTAGTGGTCAATGAGGTACTTCAGCTCGTAGGTGTTCACGCCGGTGCGTGCTTTCACGCTGTCGAGCTCGGCGCGCATTTCGGGCACCACCTCGTAGTAGTCGAAGCCGCGGCCGCGGTTGTCCACGTACTCGTAGCGCGACCAGGCGATGGGCAGGGGCGCGGACTTGTAGGCCTGGCGGCGCATCTGGTCGGTGTACCAGTCGGTCTGCAGGTAAGAGAGGTTGCAGACGCGGGCGTCGGTGCGCTGGCCCTCCGTCTCCTGTGCGTACCACAGGGGGAAGGTGTCGTTGTCGCCGTTCGTAAAGATGATGGGCATACCCTTATCGGGCAGCGTGTTCAGATAGTTCAGGCCGAAGTCGCGGCAGGCATAGCGTCCGGAACGGTCGTGGTCGTCCCACGTCTGGCTGACCATCTGCAGGGGCACGGCCAGGGCCACGACGGAGGCCACGCCGACGGCCACGCGCTCATGCCCTTTCAGCGCACGGCGGAGCCATTCCGCGAGGGCCACCACGCCGAGGCCTATCCAGATGGCGTAGGCGTAGAACGAGCCGGCGTAGGCGTAGTCGCGCTCGCGCGGCTGCCCCGGCGTCTGGTTCAGGTATAACACGATGGCCAGGCCGGTCATGAAGAACAGGAAGAAGACCACCCAGAACTGCTGCACGCCGCGGTGTCCGCGGAAGGCCTGCCAGAACAGGCCGCAGAGGCCCAGCAGCAGCGGCAGGCAGTAGAAGGCGTTCTGCCCCTTATTATCCTTGATGGCGTCTGGCCGGACCGACTGGTCGCCGTAGAGCGCATTGTCGATGAAGGGGAAACCCGTGATCCAGTTGCCGAACTCCGGACCGCCGTGGCCTTGTATGTCGTTTTGCCGGCCGGCGAAGTTCCACATGAAGTAACGCCAGTACATATAGTTCACCTGGTAGCTGAGGAAGAACTTCAGGTTAGCGCCCTGCGAGGGCATTTCCCCGTAGGTCGACTCCGGTCCGTAGGGCGTGTCCCACTCGGCTTCCACTTCGTGCGTGTCCACCCCGCCGAGCCACTGCTCGTAGCTGTCGGCATGGTCCTGGGAGTAGATGCGCGGAAAGAGCATCTTCATCGGTCCGGGGTAGATAGCCCCCTCTTGCGTCTCCATGCGGTCGTAGCGGTCCGGCTCGTCGGCCGATTTCTTCTCGTGACGCTGCAGGCTCGAGCCCTTTTCCATCATCACGCTCAGGGCATACTGTTCCTGCCCGGCCCGGTCCGTGTAGGTGGCGAAGCGCTGCTTGCCGGTGACGGGGTCGGTCACCATCTGCCGCTGGTAGCAGGGGATGGACGTGTAGGCCGGTCCGTAGAAGAGCGGCGTGTCGCCATACTGCTCGCGGCCCAGATACGTGCCCAGCGTGAAGATGTCCTCGGGCGAGTTCTGGTCCATCGGCGTGTTCTGCGTAGAGCGCACCACGATGACGGCATACGAGGAGTAGCCAATCATCAGCATCAGCATGCACAGGAGCGACGTGTTGAGGAAGCGCTTCCGCAGCACGTACTCACCGTCCTTGCCCCGGCGGTGGAGCAGCCAGGCCAGTCCGGCCAGCAGCACCGCGCCCAGGACTACGGCCACCACGCTGTGGCCCAGGAAGAACGGGATGCCGAGCAGGCCCACCGACACCACGTAGAGCGCCGAGATGAGCCGGCGGTTCGTCCCGTTCGTACTGTATATAGCGGCCAGCACCACGCCCACCAGGACAAAGATGTAGACCACGAGTCCGCTGTTGAAGCTGAAGCCCAGCGTGTTGACGAAGAACAGCTCAAACCATCCGCCTACCTTCACGATGCCCGGCACCACGCCGTAGAGCACCGCGGCCACCAGCACCAGCGAGATGGCCAGCGCGCCGAGCGAGCCGCGCGTCGTGGCCTGCGGATGCCGCCGGAAGTAGTAGACCAGCGTAATGGCCGGCAGGCACAGCAGGTTCAGCAGGTGCACGCCGATGGAGAGGCCCGTCAGGTAGAATATCAGCACCAGGTAGCGGTCCGAGCGCGGCTCGTCCGCATGGTCCTCCCACTTCAGGATGAGCCAGAACACTAAGGCTGTGATCATCGACGAATAGGCATACACCTCGCCCTCGACGGCCGAGAACCAGAACGTGTCGCTCCACGTGTAGGCCAGCGCGCCGGCCACGCCGGCCGCCATGGCCAGCCACGTCTGCAAGCCCGTCGGCGCCGCCCCGTCCTTGCAGATGAGCTTGCGCGTCAGGTGCGTCACCGTCCAGAACAGGAACAGGATGCACGCCGCCGACATCAGCGCCGACATGAGGTTCACGCACAGCGCCACCTTCGCGGGGTCGCTCGTAAAGAGCGTGAAGAAGTTCGCCGTCAGCATGAAGAACGGCGCGCCGGGCGGGTGGCCCACCTCCAGCTTGTAAGCCGTCGTGATAAACTCGGGGCAATCCCAGAAACTTGCCGTCGGCTCCACCGTAGAGCAATACGTGAAGGCCGCTATGGCAAAGACAATCCAACCCGTCAGGTTGTTGATAAAGTGATACTGTTTCATGAATGAAGGGGAAACACTTTCGTTGATGAGCTTCATTGTACGATACAAGGTGCAAATATACGGCTTTTCCCCCACCCGCCTGCTATTTGTCCACATTTTTTAGAATCCGGCCGCGCCGCGCCGCAGTCTCCGCCGGGCGGGCCGCACCTGCCGTCCGGCCCGCCCGGCCGCCGCGGAACGGGGCTTAGGCGAGGAAAAACGGGGATAGGGCCCGTGGCGACGGGGCTAAGCCCAGTGGCCGGCGGGCTTAGGGGCAGTCGCAGCGGCCCTACCGCCCGAACCGGCGGCTCCGGGCCGCAAGGCTACGAAAAGGGCTTAACGCCTCAATACTGCAAGCTCCGAAAAGCGTTGCAGCTCGCGATCGATGGCGCGCAGTGCCTTGGCGTCCAGCGCACCAAGCAGCCCGGGAGCTGTCCGCAGTTTGCCGTATCTTGCCTTTATCCCGTTTTTGCGAAAGAAGTGCTTCATCAGGTCTTTCAGTTTTTCGGAAGGCTTAGCGATGCTTTCCACATCCCCGCCGCGCAGCAGCGAATGGTCGGCCAGCGTTTCCTCCGGATGCTGGCGCTCGTAGCCTTCGGCCGCGGCCCAGCGTTCCAGACAAGCTGGCTGTTTCAGAAACCACGCCTCCATTTCCTGCACCATGAAAAAGACGCGCTCGCGCGCCGCCGCCGGAAGGACGATGCTGTTCTCCGGCCGGACGGGGTTGGCCAGCCGGTCGAACCACTCCGTCCGGCGTTCGTAGGGCGCGTCGGAATCCACGTAAAGGGAAGCGGCCTGCGGGTCGCTGGCCAGGCGTTTGGCCGCGCTCCGGCAGCCCCAGCCCATGTCGACGATGAGGTCCACATCGTCCCTCCCGAGCAGGCGGGCAAAGAATCGGTGCAACGCCTCGCGCAGCGCTTCCACGTTGTTCGCCGTCGCGGCGTCTACATTCGTGGGTGCCACGCCGCCTTCCACGATGACCCGCAGCGTCACCATCGCTTGCCTCCTATCTGCCCCATCAGCCACAATTGTCCGGGCAGGTATTCGCCTTCCCAGTCGGGAAAGTCCTCCTCGGTAAACGTGCGGACCACGGTGCTGTTTTCTTCGTCTTTCTCAAACACCAGCACATCCTCCAGGTCGAACTGATTCAGCAAGTGGGGCGAGTGGGTCGCTGCAATGACCTGCCCCTGCCGCGCGGCGTGCTTCATCATCGCCGCCACGGAGCGTATCATGTCCGGGTGAAGCCCGCGTTCCGGTTCGTCCACGGCGACCAGTGCGCCCCGGAGCGGATTGTAGAAAATGCTGCCCAGCAGCAGGAAGCGCAGTGTCCCGTCCGACATGTGGAGGGCACCGATGGCCCGCCTCATGTTGCGCTCGTGCAAGGAAAGGTAGGCTTGGCCGTACAGGTTGCTGAACTCGATGCTCTTGTACTGCGGATTGACGGAACGGAAAGATTCTTCCAAGCGCTCGAAGTCAAAGAAATGGTTCAACTTCATCCCGTTCAATATCTGCGTCAGGTTTTCGCCCGAACGCAGTAGCCGTTCGTAGGTGGTGAATTCCGCCGGACGCCGTAGCCGGCTACCTTCGCCCACATTGAAGTCGGCATACGCCACCATCTGGGCTATCGCGCGGCGCAACGTATGGGTCGGCAAATAATGGATAGGGTCATTGATCTGCCGTAGTGCAAGTTCCTGCCCGGATACGTCGGCCCCCGTATATTCTTGGAAACTGATGTTTCCGTTCTCTTCACGCGTACTGATGCGGCCATTGCCATTGTTGAAATCCAGGTAGCGGAACTGCCGTTCCGGCCGTTGCTGGTGTTCCGTGTACACAAGTTCGCCCAGCGTGTAGCTGTTCCCGCTGGGGCGCAGGGTGATGCGGTAGAAAACGTCGGACGCGAAGTTGGCCGCGGCATTGAGCGCGTTCAGGCAGCGGTAGTCGAACTCATAAGTCACCTGTACGTAGGGCACCGCGCGGTCTCCGTTGCAGTTGGCCACCTGCGCATAGCCGCCCCACTGCTCCTGTATCAGTTTCTCCAATCCTGCGCCGCCTATGCCCTCACAGAGCAGGCGCAAAGCGTTGATAAACGAGGTCTTGCCACTGCCGTTGATACCCAGCAACAGGTTAAGCCCTGTGTTCAACTGTATTGTTTTTTCTCCCTTGAAAGAAAAAAAATCGCGTAAAGTGACGGATTTCAACATGTCGGATTGTTTTGTCTGGACAAAAATAGTAAGAATTTTCGATATGGCGGACTCTCTCTCCCGGATTCCGCCCGGCAGCTGTGGAATTAAAATGAGCACGGACGGCAATAGGCCCAGGATTTGCGGGGATAGGGGAAGGACGAACGGGAATAGGCCCAGGATTTGCGGGGATAGGGGAAGTGCGGACGGCAATAGGCCCAGGATTTGCGGAAACAAAAAGGCGGGCGGCCCCGAAGGGTCGCCCGCCGCTATGAAGTAATGTTTCCGATGCGGAGAGTATCAATAGGCCATGCGGTCCAGGATGACGGTCTCCGTGCCGGTGCTGTACGTCAGCTGGCCGATTTCGTTGTACTGGAGCGTATAGGTCGTTGCCTGCTGGGCCGGTGTGCCGGGCATGGGGACGGTGGTCACGGTCGCCGTGCCGGTGGTCTTGTCGTAGGCATAGGTGCAGAGGTCCTGCGCATTGCCGACTACACACTGGCCGGAGAAGGTTACCGTCACAGGATTGCCCTCGGCGTCCACGCCGACCTGTTGCTGCTGCGTATAGGTCAGGTAGAACACGTAGGTAGAGCCGTCCGAACCCTGGCCGAACCAGTAGCCGTTCACGAAGCTGGGGCGCGCGGCCTTGGTCAGCGTGAATGTGCCGTTGCCGGCGTTGTTCTGGAACGGATACCAGTCATTGTTGTAATAGAAATCCAGGTCTACGGTGAGTTTGTCCCAAGCGCGGCTGTAGGCCAGGTGGGCGCGGCCGGGCGTGAGGCCGATGCCCAGCACGTTGCCCTCTTCCACCTGATCGAACTCAAGCAAGGTCACGCCCGTCGTGTCGTCGTATGCCGCCAGGCGGCCGGCCGGTGCGCAGATGGGGTAGTCGGCGGGCAAGCCGTACTGGTTGTATGGCGTGGAGACGGTGGTGATGTTGTACACCGTGTCGCCGGCGGAGCTGAGGGTGATGTTCAGCTCGCAGAAATAGTCCTTGGTGAAGGGTCCGGACGTAGCCGACTGGTCGGCCACCCAGGTACCGAGGCCCGGAGCCTCTGCCGGATAGGAGGCATGGTCCGTCGCGTCGAATTCATCGGCGCAGGAAGCAAAACCTGCGCAAGCAAGCACGGCCACTGCCAGTTTCTGAAGATATTTTTTCATTGTCGGTTGATTGCTTAAGTTTTACGATTTTACCAGTTGCCTTCCAGTTTCGAGTTTGCCGAAAGGTCGTTCTGCGGGATTTCCCAAGTCCAACGGATATTGTCCGGCGCAATGTCGATAGCGGCATTACCCGTGTTGGTACCGGGCTGCTGGTTGGAAGCCGAGCGGACTACTCGCTTGTTCAAGCGCTTGTAGGCACTGAACACCAAGCCTTCGCCAATGAACTCGCGGGTGTATTCGTTGCAGAGGTCTTCAACGAAGTTGTCCGTCGTCGTCAGTTCTGCGGCGCCACGTGCCGTGTGGTGCAGGGCGTTGTAGTAAGCCAGTGCCTCGGTCGTGTGGCCCTGGCGGTATTCAGCCTCGGCAGCGATGAGGTAGGCCTCGGGGCTGCGGAACACTTTCGCCATGTTGTACGTGTCGGTAGAGGACACCTTCAGCGCGGGATTGCCCGGGTATTTCCCCAACATGATGGCGAATGCGTTATTGGCATTTCCGGTCGCGTAGTATGCGGCGTAGCTCCAGCCCTGGAAGAAAGAGGCGCTGAAACGGATATCGGTGGCGTCATAAAGCGAGAGGGCCTCGTTGGAAGGATACATGTTCGGCACGTAAGCCGTCCAGGGCAGCTGCGAGCTCAGGCTCGCGTTCGGCCCGGTGAAGTAGGTCCAGGAGGCGCCACGCTCGTCGGTCGACTGGTAAGGCTGGAAGATGATTTCCGAACCGCTGTCGTTGAGCCACATGTCCTGAAGTCCCTCTACGGTCGTTATCAGGGGGTATTCGCCGCTGTTCGCGAGTCCGCCGGCCAGTTTGACGGCACGTTCGTAGTCACCCGTCGTGAGGGCTACGCGTGCTTCCAGCAGGTCGACAGCAGCCTCAGGCAGCAGGTAGTTCACCACATTGCCGGTCAGGTAACGGCTGGCGTCGCTGCCGTTCATCAGTTGGCGGGCGGCGTCCAGTTCCTTGAGGATGTAGTTATAGGTGCTGTCGAGCGAGGAGCGCGCCGGCATGTAGTCCACGCTCATCTCTTCCACGATGGGCAGGCCCAGTTGGGTGGATGCCGTGGCGGCGTCGTAGCGGTCCGTGAAGTAGGTGGCCAGACGCTGGTACATCATGGCGCGCACCAAGTGGGCCTCGCCCAGAATCTGCTGCACTTCGAGCGTGTCGGCAGCGGTCAGGGCGGGAGCGTTGGTCAGCACTTGCGGCACATAGGTCAGCACGGCATTGGCGCGGAAGATGGTGGTGTACGCATTGGCCCACACCGTGGTCGGGTCGTCCACGTCGGTATTCTGGAACGTCCAGGTGAACTGCGGGCCATTGGCGTTGGCATCCTGATTGGTCAGGACGAAGTTGTCCGTCTGCACGTCGCTGCTGTTGAAGCCGTAGACACTACGCAGCGTGGCGTAGAGTCCCAGACGCCAGTTCTCGGCGGCGTTCATGGAGTTGGTCATCTCGTCGGGAGACGGCTGGGTCGGCGAAAGCTGGTCTAACTCGCAAGACGTGGCTACGGGCAAGGCGAGCAGTGCCAAGATGGAAAATTTGGAAAGTATTTTCTTCATGACTGTTTGCTTGTTTTGATGATTATTGCCTCACTTAGAACATCACTTGGATACCGAGCGTGTACTGGCGGGTATTCGGATAAGCGCCCATGGCAAGGTTGCTGTCCACCTCGGGGTCTGCGCCGGTGTACTTCGTCACGGTGAAGAGGTTGCGTCCGGTAGCCGTGATGCGCACGCCGCTGAGGAAGCCCGTGGCGCGCATCCACTGTTCGGGCAGGTCGTAGGAGAGTGTGAGGTTCTTCAGACGCATGAAGGAGGCGTTCTCCAAGAGGTGCGTGTCAAACTGGCGGACGGAGCCGTAGGCCGGTTCGAGGGTCAGGTCGCCCGGATTGCGCCATACGTTCATCGCGTCGTAGTCCTGGTTCAACTGGGTGAAGAACTGATAGGGGTTGTTCGAGAAGTAGCGGTCGTTATTGATCAGGTACTTGCCCAGCACGAAGCTGAAGTCGGCCGTAAGGGTCAGGCCCTTCCAGGAAGCCGTAAGGCCGAAGCCGCCGGTGTGGGGAGCCCATGCGCTCTTGCCCGTTTCCTGCAGCAGTGCATCTTCGTTGAACTCCTTAGTCATCGTCTCGGGGTTGAACTCATGGACGGGGTCGCCTTTGTAACCCTGCTTGTACCACATCTGTTCACCGGTGTTCTTGTCTACGCCGGCGTAGATGGGCATGTAGAACTGGTAGCTTTCGCCGACTTTGTAGAGTATGCTCGTGCCCGACCAATAGTACTGGTCCAGTCCGTTGAACAGCTCGGTAAACTTGTTCTTGTTGTAGTTGTAGTTACCGTGTACGTTCAAGTAGAAGTCTTTCGTCTTGACCACGTCCACGCCGAACTCGATTTCGATGCCTCGGTTGTTCATGGAGCCTACGTTGCGCACGACTGAGGAGAAGCCGGTCGTATAGACGGTCGGCACGGCCTGGAGCATGTCTTTCGTGTCGCGGTTGTACCAGCCGAAGGAGAAGTCTACGCGGTCGAAGAGGCGGGCGTCGAATCCAATGGAGGTCTGCACCTGCTTTTCCCACGTCAGGTTTTCGTTGGCCAGCTGGCTGTAATAGTAGGCCTGGTTGGCGCCGTACTGCGACAGCGTGCCGAGACCCAGGTGGTCGTAGTTGCCGATGGCGGAGTTACCGGTCGAACCGACGTCGGCGCGCACCTGCAGGTTGTCCAGCCAGTCCACGTCGGCGAGGAAGTCCTCGCTCTTCATGTTCCACATGAGACCGCCGCTGACGAACGTAGCCGCCTGGTTGTTCTTACCGAAGCGGGAGCTACGGTCGTTGCGGACGGTGAGGTTCGCATAGTACTTATCGGCAAAAGCGTAGTCCACGCGGCCGAAGAAGCTCAGGTATTCGTACTTGTACTCATCATACGAAGGCAGGCCGCTGTTGACCAGTCCGGAGCCGAGATTCGTGAAGCCGTCCAACGATTGGCCGTTGGTCATGGCACCGAACGACTTGTACGTGGTGCGGATGCCTTCCTGGCCGGCGAGGAGGGTAATCTCGTGCAGCTCGTCTACGGTAAACTTGTATTCGGCCGTATTGGTAATGGTGAACTGTGCGCTGCGCGAGAATGTTTCCTGGGCACGTGCGTTACCCGGGCTATAGGAGGGCATCACCTTCGACGAGCCGCGCGTCTCGACAGCGTCCAAGCTGAGCTGCGAACGGATGGTGAGGCCCTTGAGCGGCGTCAGCTGCAGATAGGCAGAGCTGACGGTGCGCAGGTCGTTTGCGAAAACGGGGTTACCCCAGGCTCTGTATTCAGGCGAAACAGCCAATCCCATCGGGCTTGAATACTCGTTGAGGCGCTCGCCGTTCGGGCCGTAGGGGCTGATGTGCGGCTGCATGTAGGTACCGAGGATACCGCCGCCCACGTTATTGGAACCCTGATAGGTGGCGTTGCTCGTGGCGCGCTCGTCGTAGGCGAGGCTGATGTTCACACCGTAGCCCAGCCAGTCGAGGGGTTTGGAGTCGATGTTGGAGCGGAAGGTAATACGCTTGAAGCGGCTTCCGGGCACGATACCGTCCTGCTTGAAGTGGGAGGCCGAAGCGTAGTACGTCGTGCGGTCATTACCGCCGCGGATGGAGAAGTTCGTCTCGTAGGTCGGTACGTTCTTGTCGAACTGGTAGTTCTGCCAGTCGGTGTTGTTGCCCGAACGCTTGTAGGTGTAGTAGTCCGAACCGTTCATGAGGCCGAACTCGCGCTGAAGGTCGAGGAAGTCGACAGCCGTCAAGGGGTCGCCGATGCGGCGGGCCAGGCTGCTCCAACCGATGCTCTGGCTGACGGTGACGGTGGCCTTCTCGCCGACGCGGCCTTTCTTGGTAGTGATATAGATGACGCCGTTGGCGGCACGCGAACCGTAGATGGAGGTGGCGCTGGCACCCTTGAGGACGGTGACGCGGTCAATATCGGCAGAGTTCATCATGCCGAGCACGCTGCTCGAGGTGGGCACACCGTCGACCACGAAGAGCGGCGTGTTGTCGGCCAGCGAACCGCGGCCGCGGATGGTAGCGGAATAACCTCCGGAAGTAATGGCTGCGCCCGGGTCGCCGCTGCTGCTGAGCACCTGGAGACCGGCCACCGTACCTTGCAGTCCGTCGAGGGCGTTGACGGAAGGCTTGTAGGCAATCTGGTCACCGCCCACGGTGCTGACCGCTCCGACCACAGTCCCGAGCTTCTGGGCCGTACCGTAACCAACTACGACGGCTTCGCCGAGCAGGTTTTCGTCTTCCTCCATGACTACGCGCACGTTGGCGGCGATAGACACCGTCTGCGGTTTCTTACCGATGTAGGTAATCTTCAGCTCTTTTGCCGAAGCCGAAACGTTGTTCAAGGTGAAGTTGCCGTTGTCATCGGTCACGGCCACACCTTTCTCCCCTTCCACGCGTACGGAGGCGCCGATGACGGGCTGTCCGTCGGTGTCGACCACGCGACCCGTGACGCGCTTCTGAGCGGAAACGGCGGCCACTCCCATGAGGAAGGCTGTTCCCAAAAGCACTAACTTCTTGTTCATGATACTGCTATTAAATTAAACATTGTGTTGCCTTCTTTTCTGCAGTGCCGGGCGGCCGTCAGTCCCTGCAGTCCGATGGGCTGGCAAGGGCTTCCGTCTGCCGCCGGAAAACGAAATTTCTGCAAAAATAGTTTTTTATTTTTTACCAGCCAACAATAAATCACTTTTTCCGCCTTAAAATTAACACGCGGCCCGGTTTTCCAGATAAAAAGGCAGTTAAAGGTAGCAAATTTCATGTCCTTAACCGCAAAATCATTCAGATATGCAGCGCCGGGCCCGCTGCGGCGGGCGAGCGGCGCGTCGCCGCACCGGCGCGGGCCGGAATAGCCCTCATGGGAATAGGAAAAGGCGACACGCGGCCGGGCCGGGAAATTACGGGGCTTAGGCGAGGAAAAACTGGGCTAAGGCGAGAAAAAACTGGGCTAAGGCGAGAAAAAACTGGGCTAAGGCGAGAAAAAACTGGGCTTAGCCCCGGCGGCCGCGGCTCAGGGCGCGGGCTGCGGCGCGAAGAGGTCGGGCTCCTCGTCCGGCAGCAGGCGGAAGGAGCGCCGGTGCCAGGGCGAAGCGCCCAGGCGACGGATGGCGGCACGGTGGGCCGCCGTGGGATAGCCCGCGTTGCGGTCCCAGCCGTACTGCGGGTAGTCCTCGTGGAGGCGGAGCATGAA
Organism: uncultured Alloprevotella sp.; assembly: GCA_944320745.1. Taxonomy (GTDB): domain Bacteria; phylum Bacteroidota; class Bacteroidia; order Bacteroidales; family Bacteroidaceae; genus Alloprevotella. Next base: position 14,825 of record CALUIN010000021.1, read on the forward strand.
GGCGTCGCGCGCGGTCTTGGCCAGGATGGACGCTGCGGCGATGGACAGGTAGCGGGCGTCGCCCTTGACGAGCGTGGCCCAGGGGGCATCGCGCCAGGGCCGGAAGCGGTTGCCGTCCACGATGACGAAGCCGGGACGGAGCGACAGGCCGTCGAGGGCGCGGTGCATGGCCAGGAAGGTGGCTTGGAGGATGTTGAGGCGGTCGATCTCGGCCGGCGAGGCCCAGCCCACGGCCCAGGCCAGGGCGTCGCGCTCGATGTCGGCACGCAGGGCTTCGCGGCGGGCGGGACTGAGCTGCTTCGAGTCGTTGAGCCCGGGATGGGCGTAGCCGGTCGGGAGCACGACGGCGGCGGCGCAGACGGGCCCGGCCAGACAGCCGCGGCCGGCTTCGTCGACGCCGGCCTCCGTGAGGCCCCGGTCGTTGTAGCAGGACAGGAGCATGGGTTGCTGTGATATGTATATAAAAGGTGTGGACCGCGGGCGGGGCGTCCGGCGCTCAGAACATGCGGCGCACGCGCTCGATGCCTTCGGCCAGAGCGTCGGCCTCGGCCTCCGTGTTGTAGAGGGCAAACGAGGCGCGGGCCATTCCCTCCACGCCGCAGCGGCCCATGAGGGGCTGGGCGCAGTGGTGGCCCGTGCGGATGGCGATGCCGAGACGGTCGAGCAGGGTGCCGAGGTCGAGGGGGTGGATGCCTTCCACGTTGAAGGCAATGACGGGGCCGCGCTCCGGCGCACTGCCGTAGACGCGCAGGCCGGGCACGGCGCGGAGCCGCTCCAGTGCATGGCGGGTCAGGGCGGCCTCGTGGGCGGCGATGGCGTCGAGCCCGAGCGCCTCCACGTAGTCCAGGGCCACCGCGAGGGCGTGGGAGCCCACGTAGTCCGGCGTCCCGGCCTCGAATTTGTAGGGCAGGCGCTCGTAGGTAGTGTGCTCGAAGGTGACGCGGGCTATCATCTCGCCGCCTCCCTGGTAGGGGGGCATGCGGTCCAGCAGCTCCTCGCGGCCGTAGAGCACGCCGATGCCCGTGGGGCCGTAGACCTTGTGGCCGCTGAAGGTGAGGAAGTCGCAGCCGAGGCGCTCCACGTCGACGCGCTGATGGGGCGCGCTCTGGGCGGCGTCCACAAGGAAGCGGGCGCCGTGGGCGTGGGCCATGCCGGCCATGCGGCGCACGGGATTGACCGTCCCGAGCACGTTGCTCACGTGGGTGCAGCACACGAGGCGCGTGCGCGGAGTGAAAAGGCGCTCGTAGGCGTCCAGGTCCAGCGTCCCGTCGTCGGTCATGGGCACGACGCGGAGCCGCACCCCACGCCGCTCGCGCAGCAGCTGCCAAGGCACGATGTCGGAGTGATGCTCCATGACGGTGAGGATGATCTCGTCGCCCTCGTGCAGGAAGGCTTCTCCGAAACTGGCGGCAACGAGGTTGAGGCTCTCCGTCGTCCCGCGGGTAAAGATGACCTCGGCCGCGCTGCGGGCGCCGATGAAGGCGCGGACGCGCTCGCGGGCGGCCTCGTGGAGCTCGGTGGCCTGCTGCGAGAGGTAGTGGACGCCGCGATGGACGTTGGCGTTGACGGAATAGTATTCCCGCTCGATGGCCTCGACCACGGGGCGGGGTTTCTGGGTGGTGGCGGCGTTGTCCAGGTAGACGAGCGGCCGCCCGTAGACTTCGCGGCTCAGGATGGGAAAGTCGCCGCGCACGGTGTCTATGTCATACATGGCGGTAATAGTTTTGCCCGGCGGCGGGCCGGCGGCCGGCGTCAGGAGCACAGACGGCAGCCCTGGCAGCGGGAGGCCACGCCGCGGAAACGGTTTTCGACGAGGAAGGAAAGGCGGTCGCGCAGGGCCTCGGGGGCGATGCGTGAAAGGACGTCGTTGACAAAGGCGTGCTGGAGCAGGAGGCGGGCCTCGGCCTCGGGGATGCCGCGCTGACGGAGGTAGAAAAGGGCGGATTCATCGAGCTTCCCTACGGTGGATCCGTGGTTGCACTTCACGTCGTCGGCATAGATTTCCAGCATGGGCTGGGCGTAGGCGCGGGCCTCGGGGGATGCGCAGAGGTTGGCGTTGGTCTGCTGCGAGAGGGTCTGCTGCGCGCCGGGACGCACCAGGACCTTGCCGGCGAAGGCGCCGACGGCGGCCCCGTCGAGCACGTATTTGAAGAGGAGGTCGCTGGCGCAGCGGGGCGCGGCGTGGTCCACGAGCAGATTGTGGTCTACGCGCTGGCGGCCGGCGGCGACCACTGCGCCGTCGGCGCGGACCTCGGCGCCGGGGCCCAGCAGACGGACGTCGGCCTGCGTGCGCGTGAGCCCGCCGGACAGGCCCACGGCGTGGGCGGAGAGGCGGCTGCCGGCTTCCTGCTCTACGTAGAGGTTGTGGAAGCGGGCATTGCGCTCGCCAGTCTCCTCGACGGCGCAGAGATCCAGGCGGGCGTCGCGGCCCAGGTAGATCTCCGTCACCTGGGTGGTGAGGGAGCGGGAACGGCCCGGCGCGTGGTCGCACAGCAGGAGGCTGGCCTGCGCGCCTTCGCCCAGGACGACGAGCAGGCGGCGGTTGGACATGAGGTCGGCACCGGCCGCGGCGAGGCTGACGAGCTGCACGGGCCGCTCCAGGACGGTCCCGGCAGGCACGTAGACAAGGATGCCGTCCTGCACGAGCATCGTGTTGAGCGCGGTGAGGGCATCGTAGGTGCGGGCGGCGGCGGCGTGGTAGCGGCCGGAAAGGAGCTCGGGCTGCGCGGCGGCGGCCTCGGCCAGCGGGCAGACGAGCGCTCCGCCGGGCAAGGGGGCGGCGCCGGGCGCGGCGGGGACCACGACGTCGTTCATCACGACGAAGAGCGACGTCGACAGTCCGGGGACGCTGCAGCGGAAGGCGGCGGAGGGCGCCTGCGGGGACAGGGCGCGCCGCAGGTTGAGGCCGTAGTCGGGGGCCAGGGCAGCCTCCACGTCGACGTAGCGGTAGCGCTCCGTGTGGCGGGTGGGCAATCCGTGGGCCGCGAGCGCCTCGGCCGCGGCCTGGCGGCAGGCGTTGAGCGGGGCGCACGAGCCTTCGTCGATGAGGGCGCGGCCTGTGCGGAACAGGTCGAGGTATTGCTGTTCGCTTGCCATGACCGTCATTCCTTTATCTCGTTCTTGATCCAGTCGAACCCGCGTTCCTCAATGGCATAGCCCAGCGAGGCGTCGCCTTCGCGGACAATGCGGCCGCCTACCATGACGTGGACGAAGTCCGGCCGCAGGTAGTCCAGCATACGCTGGTAGTGGGTGATGACCATGGCGCTGCTGCGGGGCGTACGGAGGCAGTTGAATCCCTCGGCGACGGTGCGCAGCGCGTCAACGTCGAGGCCGGAGTCGGTCTCGTCGAGGATGCTGAAGAGGGGTTCGAGGACGGCCATCTGGAAGATTTCGTTGCGCTTGCGCTCGCCGCCGCTGAAGCCCTCGTTGACGCCGCGACTCATGAAGTGGGCGTCGAGACCCACGAGCTTGCGCTTCTCGCGCAGGAGCTTGAGAAACTCGCCGGCTGCCAGGGGCTCCTGGCCGTGGTACTTGCGCTTGGCGTTGAGGGCGGCGCGCATGAAGTTGGTCATGGAGACGCCGGGTATCTCGACGGGGGCCTGGAAGGACATGAACAGGCCTTCGTGGGAGCGGTCCTCGGGCGAGAGGGCCAGCAGGTCCTTGCCGTTGAAGGTGACGCTGCCTTCGGTGACCTCGTACTTGGGGTTGCCCACGAGGACGTTGCTCAGCGTGCTCTTGCCGCAGCCGTTGGGACCCATGAGGACATGGACCTCGCCGTCGCCAATACGGAGATCCACGCCTTTGAGGATTTCCTTACCTTCTACGCAGGCGTGCAGATTCTTAATTTCTAACATAGCTGTCGTTGGGAATTACAGTTGTCCGCCCGGCCGCCGGGAGCTCAGGGCGCCGCGGCGGCCGGGACGGGCAAAATTAGGGATTTTTTCCGATACGGGCAAGCCCCGGGCCCGCGGACCCGCCGCGGCCGGCCACATCCGTTGGCGCGCGGGACACGGGCCTAAGGCCCGTAAATCCTCGCCTTAGCCCCGTTTTTCCTGGCCCTATCCCCGTAATTTCTCGCCTAAGGCCCGTAAATCGCAGCTCCGCCGCGCTGCCGCCGCACCGGGGCGCGCGGCGGCGGACATGAGCGAAAAGGGCGATTTCATCGGAGAAGGAGCAAGACGATGCGGGCTGCGGTGGAACGGGGAGAAACGGGGCGGCCTGTCGCGGAGCCCCGATGAAACGGCACATACCGGCGCCGTGCCGCCAGCCCGGCCGGCCGGATACGATAAAGGGAAGTCCGCGCGGGCGGACCTCCCTGTTTATCTTGTGTCTTTATCCCGCCGGATAAATGCTGTGAGAGAACTGAAACCTTATCGGCCTCGGGGGTTGTTTTAATAAGCAAGTGACGTTTTCACCTTTGCCTCGCCGCGTTTCGGCTTGGCCTGTTATGTTAGCTGTCTGTTCTTTTCCGTCAGATGTTGAGGACCTGCCGTATGAAGTCCTCGGACATGGTGCCCGTGAAGTTGAGTATGTTGAACTGCCGCTTTTCGTCGACGAGCAGCACGACGAGCTCGAGAAGCACATTGCCGCGGCGGCGCACGTAGATGGAGAGGTTGTCGCGGTCGGCATAGGCGGCGTAGCGGCGGCGGTTGTGGCGGGCCAGGTCCTCCGCCTGTGCGTAGAGCTGGCGGGTGAGGGCGGTGTCGGGCGCGGTGACGAAGCGGATGCTGCGCAGTTGCGCGAAGACCCGGCGGGTGCCGGCGTCGTGGCGCACGGTGTCGAGCTTCATGATGCGCTCCATCATGGCGGGGCTGATGGTCTTGCAGGCGAGGGCGGCCCGGTCGCCGTAGAGCGCCATGTAGCGCGAGGCGAAGTCTTCGCCGCGCTGTGCGGCGGCGGGGAGCAACCCCGCAAGGGCCAGGAGGAGGACGAGGAGCGTTCTCATGTCACCTGCGGTCTGCCTGGTTGGGGACACGGGCGCTGTCGGGCTGGGCGGAGCGTTCGGGCCCGAGCAGGTCCCGGAGTTCCTGCAGGCCGTCGTCGAGCACTTCGTAGGCTTCCTGCGGGTTGTCGTAGGAGTCCTGGTAGGCGGCGGCGTTGTAGTCCCACGCGGGCTGGGCGTCGCGGCGGAAGGCGCGCTGCGAGGCGGTGCCGAGCAGGGCGACGATGGCCACGGCGGCGGCGGCGCGGAAGAGCGGGCGGACGCGGCGGCGCAGCGTCAGGGGGCGGGCCTTGACGACGGGCTTCTCCTCGGCGCCGGCCAGGCGCAGGAGGCGCTCGTCGAAGTCCGCGCCGAGGCGGACTTCGGCCTGCCGGCGCTCATATACGAACAAGTCCTTGTAGCGGGACAGGCTGGCCGGCACGTCCGGCTGGCTGAAGAAATCGCGCAGGATGCGCTCTTCGGCGGGCGTGGTGGAGCAGGTCCAATAGCGGTCCAGCAGTTGTTCTATATACTTATAGTCCATAATTGTCTATCTTTTCGTATTGTTTCCGTATGGCCTGGCGGGCGCGAAAGAGTGTCACCTTGACGTTTTCCTCCGTGATGCCCATGATGTCGGCCACTTCGCGGTAGCTTTTGCCCTCGATGTCGCGCAGCTGCATGGCTGTGCGCTGCGCGGAAGGCAAGCGGTTGAAGAGTTCGTGTACGCGGCGCAGGCGCTCGTCGCGTTCCAGCTGTTCGTCGGCCCGGAGCGCCGGGTCGGGGGCGTCGAGCCGGGCCTCCTCGATGGAGAGGTTGGCGGCCTCGCGCTTTTGGCTGCGGTCGAGGGCAAGGTTGCGGCAGACGGTGAGGCAGTAGGCTTCGATGGACTGCAGGCCGGCGAGTTCTTCGCGACGTCCCCACACGCGCAGCAGGGTGTCCTGTGTGATGTCCTCGGCTTCGGCCGAATCGAGCGTGATACGCAGCGCCAGGCGGAAAAGTTTGTCTTTCAGCGGCAGCAGGTCGTATCGGAAATCTATCGCTTTCATTGCTCTCTGTTAGTAAGACGGGTTGGCTCGGACAAAGTTACAAAAAAGGCGGACTTTTTTTTCGGGAAAAGTCCGCCTCGGGGATTTTTTACGGGGATAGGCCCAGTTTTTACGGGGCTTAGCCCCGTTCGCACGGGGATAGGGCGCGTGGCAAGCGCGCCGGGCGTCAGTCTTGCCGGATGAAGACGAGGCCGGCGGTGTCGTTGCCGCCCTGGCCGTTGGCCTGCACTTCGATGTAGAAGGGCGTGCCGGCTTCGAAGGCATCGACGGTGAACGTGTAGCCGACGGGGCTGCCGGGCGTGGCCACGGCGTCCTGGGGCACTGTGGCGAGGAGCTCGTCGCGCTTGTAGAGTTTCAGCTCGCCCAGGTGGAGCCCGTTTTGCCCGCGGGTGGGGATGAAGGTAACGTGGAAGGTGCCGTTGGCGGCCACCTTGCCGGTGCATTCAAAGCGCCAGGGGGCGGGTTTCGTCTGGATGCGGAGGGGTTTCCACTCGGCGGCATAGCGGCCGTACTGCGCGTAGGCGGAGTAGTCCGGCGCGGAGTAGAGCGGCAGGGAGTAGTGGCGCGGGGTGACGACGGTGATGGCGCGGAAGTCGTCCTTGCTGCCTACGACGACGTCGCCGCCTTCGTAGAGGGCGGAGTGTACGGTGGGGTAAGAGCCGTCCGTGGTGTAGCGGATCTGCGCGCCGGTCACGGCGGACTCCAGGCGATAGCGGTAGCGGCCGTCGGCGGTGGGGCCGGACTGGGCTACGCGGGGCTCGGGCACGCGGTAGTTGCAGCCCTTCTGGTCGAGGCGGGCGAAGTGGCCGGCCAGGCGGCGCTGGAAGTCGGCGTAGTCCCGCGCGGCGTTGGTGCACCAGCCTATCTCGGAGAGGGCGAGCAGGCGGGGGAAGGTGAGGTACTCGGCATACTGCTCGGAGCGGTTTTCATCGAGGTAGGGTATTTCCTGCAACACGTCGCCGTGGATGAACTGGTCGCTCCAGAGGCAGCCCTGGACGCCCAGGACGCCGGAAGCGGGGGAATAGTCGGACATGGGCAGGCTATAGGTGCGCTCGCTGGTGAAAGCCGGTTGCCACGTGGCGGCCTTCACCTCGCCGGGCGTGGTGCTTTCGGGGAAGTCGAAGTAGCAGTAGGAAGCGGGCATGAGCACGGCCTTGTGGCCGGCGGCAATGGCGCGGGCGGTGTCGGCCGGGTTGTGCCAGATGGCGGCCACGACGGGCTGGCTCACCTTGCCGCGGAAGATGATTTCCTCCCAGCCCACGGCGGTGCGTCCCTTACGGGCCATCATGTCGGCCACTACGTTGGTGAGGTAGCCCTGTAGCTCGGAGGCTTTCTTCAGTCCGAGCCGCTTCATGAGGGCCTGACAGTCGGGGCACTGCTCCCAGCGGGTGTAGACGGCCTCGTCGCCGCCGATGTTGATGTACTTGGAGGGGAAGAGTTCGGTCACTTCGTCGAGCACGTCGCTCAGGAAGCGGACGGACGACTCCTTGCCCACGCAGATGAGATCGCGGCTGATGAAGTGCTGCGTGGGGACTTCGTGCTGCTCGCCCGTGCAGCCGAGCCAGGGATAGGCTACGATGGCCGAGAGAATGTGGGCGGGAAACTCGATCTCGGGGATGACGTCGACGCCGCGCACTTTGGCGTAGGCCACAATCTCGCGGATATCGTCCTGCGTATAGTAGCCGCCGAGGCGCTTGCTGTCCGGACCGGCCCAGGCTCCGACCTCCGTCAGGCGCGGATATTTCTTGATTTCGAGCCGCCAGCCGGAATCGTCGACAAGATGGAACTGGAGTTTGTTGAGCTTATACATGGCCATCATGTCGATATACTTCTTCACGAAGTCCTTGTCGAAGAAGTAGCGGGCCACGTCGAGCATCATGCCGCGCCAGGGATGGTCGGGCGCGTCCTCGATGGTGAGGCTGCGGGCCGTCCACTCCACGCCGCGCTGCCGCTCGCGGCTGTAAACCTGCGGGGGGAAGAGCTGCAGAAGCGACTGCACGCCGTAGAACACGCCGGAGGCGTCGGCGCCGGTGATTAGGACGCCCTTCGGCGTGACTTCGAGACGATAGCCTTCGGGGCGGGTCACGAGGGCGGAGTCTACCGCCAGGCGGATGTCGGCCCGGCGGGCGCCCTCCTTGACGGCGAGATCCCAGCCCGTGGAGCGGGACAGGAGGTCCTGAAGATAATCGGCCTGGCCGCGCGAGGCGGCATCGCAGCCGATGACTGACTTGGCGGTGAGGCGGAACTGCCCGTCGGCGGTCTGCACGCTGACGGGGCGCGGAATGAGATCGACGCTCTGGGCCGTAGCCGCCGGCTGGGAGCCAACGAACAAGGCGGCGGCCAGCAGCAGCCGGACATAGGTTTTCTTGCGGTTCATTATGGTAGAGTTTTAGGTAAAGGTGTCGGTTTGCGGCCGGCGATCAGAACGTGGCGGCCCGGGGCGAGCGTCGTGGCGAACAGGTAGTCTGCCCCGCCCTCGGCAATGCGGAGGCGGCGGCGCAGCTCGGCGACGGTCGCGGGGAAGTTGCGGACGGCCAGGTTGGCGCGCGGCACGGACTGGCGCAGGGCGCGCAGCGCGGACTTGGAGAAGTCGGCGACCTGCGTCACGCGGAAGGTGCGGCCGGGGAAGCCCGCCACCGGCGCGGGGCCGGTGTAGAGATGGGAGTTGGGGTGGAGCTTGCGGAGGCCGTAGCGCACGGCGAGCAGCTTGAAGCAGCCGGCCTTGAGCGCCGCGGGCCCGGGCTCGAAGAGATAGTCCCCCACCCCGTCGGCATAGGCGGGGCTGGCGGCGGCCTCCTCCTCGGGACGGAAGGCCAGGCGGCAGCCCTCCTCGGCCACGTGGACCGCGACGCCGCCCGCCGCCCGGCGGCAGACCAGCAGGAGCTCCTTGCATTCGCCGCCGTCCGCCACGACGTGCACCTCACTCACGCCGCCCAGCGACTGCGCCGCGCGGTGCCAGTCCAGCATGGGCGAGAGCTTGAGCAGGACGACTGGAGCGAGCGCCAGGAGCCGCGGCAGGAGCGCGGCGGCGTCGGGCTCGCAGTCCTCAATGAGCACCGTCTTGCGCCCGGCCCCGTCGCGCCGGGCAGGGTCGAGGAATATCAGGTCGGCGGCAGGCACGGCGCTGAGGTAGTCCGCTGCCTCGGCCTGCACCACTTCCACCCCGGGAAGCCCGAGCAGCGGAAAGTTGTGGCGGGCCAGGCGACAGAGCTCTGCGTTGCGCTCCACGTAGACGGAGCGGGCGAAACGGCGGGCCAGGAAGGAAAAGTCCACGCCCAGGCCGCCGGTGAGGTCGATAAACGTCCCGCCGCCGGGAGCCAGGCGGGCGGCCAGCCCGGCCTTGTAGCGCGCGGCGGCCTCGCCGGAACACTGCTCCAGCGAGAGGCGCGGCGGATAGTGCAGCCCTTCGACCGCGGCCCACGACGGCACTTTTGTCCGCAGCCGCTGCCATCCTTCGATCTGCCGCAGGGCGAAGGGGGCGTCCACGTCGCTCCGTCCGGACAGGGCCAGGGCCAGCGCGGCGACGCGCTCCGTGCGGTGACGGGCGATGAAATCGGCGGTTTTGTCGGACATGGTTCGATGGAATGGGGTTTTTCGGAAGAAAGATGCGGGCCGTTCGCCGCGGCGGCAGGCCGGGGCCTCAGCGGATGACGCGATAGCGCGCCCGGGCTTCGGCCCGCGAACGGAAGTTGAAGTGCCACCACTCGGTGAGCAGGACCTTGAAACCGGCCGCCTTCATCACGCGGCGCAGCAGCCGGCGATTGGCCAGGGCCTCGCGGCTGAGGCGGCCAGCGGCGAGCATACGGCTTTCGGCCTTGACGTGTGCCAGCTCGCCCATGTAGTCTATCTTCGTGCCCATGGGGAGGGTGTCGCCGGTCACGGCGTCGCAGAGTGTAAGGTCGACGGCCAGGCCGTAGTTGTGCAGGCCGCCGCCGTTGCGCGGGTTGCTCACGTAGATATTCTTCGACGTGCCGCGCACCACGTCGTACATCTTCTGCTGCACGGACATGGGCCGGCCGGCGTCGTAGACCTTCAGGCTCAGGTCCGGGCGCAGCCGTTTCAGTTCGGCCTGGGCCTTGCGGAGCGCGGCGGCCGCCTCGGGATGGAGATAGGCGTGGTGCAGGTCGGTGTAGAGCACCCGGCCCGTGAAGTTGTCGGGCCGGGCGTACATGAGGCTGACGGGAATCGTGGGGTCCACGCGCTGCAGGTCCACCATGCCTTGGTGCTCGATGGCGCGCTCGGTGGCCGTCTTGGGCCGCGCGTCACTGCGCTGCGCGGCGACGGGGAGCGCCAGGAAAAGAAAGAGGAGAGGTAGAAGTTTCATGCACGCATCTCTAACTTTTTCCTGCAAATATAGCGTTTTCCCCGGACATACGCCTGCTGCCGGACCGGGCGGCCGCGGATTTCCCCATCCGGCGGCGCGCCTGCCGCGACAGTAGCGGAGGTTTCACTCCGCGCGACCGGCCGCACACGGGCCTTAGGGGAATTTTTACGGGAATAGGCCCCGTAAAAACGGGGCTTAAGCCCGTATCGCGCGGGCGCCGCGGAGCTACGCGCGGACGGCGCCGCGACGGAAGGACGCCCCGCCCTGCCGCCACGAATGCCGGCGGGCGCGACAGGCCGAAATTCGCCCGCGGCGGGAGGAAAGGGTCGCAAAAAAATGTCTCCCCCGCACGATTGCCACCGCACGGGGGAGACATGCCTTATCATAGGAAACAAGCCGCCTCAGCGCCACCGCCAATGCTTCCACACATAGCGCCCGGCGCGCAGGACGCGCCCCACGACGGGGGAGTGCCGCAACGAACGGCCGGCGACGACGGCCGTGACGGCCAGCAGGATGGCCCCCACCCCGGCGGCCTGCGACGCGCCGAAGGGCTCGGAAAAGACAAGCGTCCCGACAGCCAGCGCCGTGACGGGCTCGAGCGCGCCCATGACGGCGGTCGGCGTAGAGCCGATGCAGCGTATGGCCACGGCCATCGTGACCAGCGAGACGACCGTCGGGACCAGTCCCAGGAGCAGGGCGAAAAACCAGGCATGGGCGGAAGGAAGCGGCTGGAGCGGTTCGCCGCTGCACAGGGCGAACAGCGCTATCCCGGCCAGGCAGACCAGCAGCGCGTAGAACGTGAGCTTTACGCCGGACATGACCAGGCGCGAGCGGTTGACCACGATGATATACAGCGCATAGGTCAGGGCCGACACCAGCGCCAGCCCCACTCCGGCGGGCGAGAGGGAGCCGGAGCCGTCGCCGCGATAGAGCAGCCCGATGCCGCCCAGGGTGAGCACGATGGCGGCCAGCATGGGGCGCGTCAGCCTTTCATGGAAGAAGAGAGCCATGATGAGCGCCACCATGACGGGGTACATAAAGACTATGGTGGAGGCGACTCCCGCCGCAATATAGTGGAAACTGACGAAGTACGTGATCGAAGAAACGGCGAAAAGCAGACCGAGCACCGCCAGCACGGCGGCCTCGTGTGCCGTCACGCGGAAGGACTTGCGCTGCACCAGGAGCAGGAGCGCAAGCAACGCGGCGGCGAAGGCGAAGCGATAGAACAGGACGGAGCCGGCCGTCAGTCCGTCCTGATAAAGGAAGAGGGCACAGAGCGGATTGAGCCCGTAGCTCACGGCGGCCGCAGCCGCACAGGCATAGCCTTTGACTTGGTTGTTCATTTTCTGTATCGTTTTGCGCCGGATGCCGGGCCGGCCGGGCCGGCCACGGGCCTTAGCCCGCTTTTTACGCGCCTTAGCCCCGTCGCCACGCGCCTTAGCCCCGTAAACAGCAGGACCGGCCCGCTGCGGCGCGGCAAAGTTAGCCTTTTCCGCGCAAACCGTGAAGCAGCCGCGCGCAGCATCGTTGCAGGGCGAAAAATACGGCACGAAAACGGCGCGAACTTCCCTCAAGGGAGGCTCGCGCCGCTCGTGTGGACCAGCCTGGGCTTGAACCAGGGACCTTCAGATTATGAGTCTTTTCGAGTAACATTCCATAAAATTCCGTGTGGTATAAAAGTGCTGATTTACAGTGTGTAATATATTTGGCAGTTTGCAGAGAAATACATATATTTGCAGTAGTTTGCTCCCGAAAAGGTCACCTCAAGGTCACTGAAACGAGTAAAGTTTGGCTTATAAATTAATGTATTATGAAGAAAGAAGGAATTGATAAGGTCACCGAAATGGTGAATAAGGAGGTAAAATCCACTTCAAGAGGTGAAAAATGCCTTGCTAAATTCACTGCTTCTAATGGCAATGTATATGGCTCGTTGACTCTTGACATACGGAAAGCTGGAGATTATTCGCAACCGCTTCCTGTTGCCGTGCGTGTATGTCATGCCGGACAGAAAGTCTTTCTTCGTTTGGGTAAAACATACACTATGGAAGAATGGTTGGCTCTTTGTGATTACGAGAAAAGTGGTCGTCGTATTCAACTGGCAGAGAGAAACGACATGAAGAATCTAATGGACAGAGTGGAGCTTATAGCCAATCAACTTATCGCAGAAAACAACTTTTCTCTTCGCAAGCTGCAAGACAGATTTCAAGGTAGAAAGGATAATGACAGTACCATCATTACGGTTTGGGATTCATATATTCAATCTAAGACCAATGAAGGTAAGGCTGGCTCTGCTCGT
>CALUIN010000022.1 GCA_944320745.1 uncultured Alloprevotella sp.
AAGAAAAACCGCTGATAATGATTGATTATCAGCGGTTTTCATTGTTTTGCTTTTTGTTTGAGTGATCCGCTTGGGGTTCGAACCCAAGACCCCAACATTAAAAGTGTTGTGCTCTACCAGCTGAGCTAGCGAATCTCACCTTTTCGCCGTTAAGCGAGTGCAAAGATAGCGGTTTTTCGGGATACTGCCAAAAAATCGCGCGACTTTTTTTCGGGGAACAGGATGCGCGCGGGCCGCGGAGCCGCCGGGGCGCGGGGCTCAGCGCTTTTTCAGCACGCTGTTGACCACACGCACCGTGGAGACGAGTTTGCCGGTAGAGGTGAACACGTCCACGTTCCACACGTGCGAGGAGCGGCCCTTGTGGACGATTGTGCCTACGGCGCGGACCGTGTCGCCTTCGAGGGCGGAGGATACGTGGTTGCCGCTTACCTGCATGCCGACTACGGCCTCGTCCGCCTGACACATGGCCATGGAGCCCAGTCCGGCCACGGTCTCGGCAAGGGCGAGCGTGGCACCCCCGTGCAGGATGCCGAAGGGCTGGCGCGTGCGGTGGTCAACGGGCATGGTGGCCTCCACGCGCCCTTCGGCCAGGTAGGTGTACTGAATACCCAGGTTGCCCATCAGGCTATGGCTGCCCTGGGCGTTCAGTTGGTCCAGCTGCACCTGGGCCGGCCGTATGTCCGAGAGGATGTAGCGCTCCACGGCTTGGGCCAGGCCGTCGGCCTCGTTGGTGTCGGTCGAGCTGTCGGCGCACATTTTCACCGACTCCGGCGCATGGCCCATGGCCACGCCGAGGCCGGCCATTTGCAGCATGTTCACGTCCGCGCGGCCGTCGCCCACGGCCATGACTTCCTCGCGCTTGAGTCCCAGCCGCTCCATGAGCACGCCCAGCGTGTTTGCCTTGTCCACGGTGCAGGGCACGACTTCCAGGAAATACGGTTCGGTGCGGTACACGTCGAGCACGCCGTCGAGCCGTTTGTGCCAGTGGTTTTCGAGCCCTACGAGCGCTTCCTCGTCATCGCTCGCTAGTACGCATTTGTGCGGAGCGAAGTCCACGGCGGCGGCCAGTTCGCCGGCGGCCTCGAGTTTCAGTCCGTTGAGCTCGGCCTCGGCTTTCACGTGTGGGTTGTCCCCGTCGTCGGTCAGCAGCGTGTCGCCGCGGTAGGTGAAGAGGGCGAATCCGTTCTTGCGCGCCTTGCGTTCCAGATAGGGCAACATGTCGGGCGGGACGGTGCGTTCGAAGAACGTCTCGCCTGTGGCGGCGTCGATGGCGACGGCGCCGTTGTAGGCAATGACATAGCCGCCGTAGAGGTTCAGTTCCAGTTCGCGGGCTATCGGTTCCAGGCCGTGGCTGGGCCGGCCGGACGCCAGCACAATGCGCACCCCCATCTGCTGGGCTTTGCGCAGGGTCGCCAGCGTGCGTTTGCTGACGGCGTGTTCTTCGTTGAGTAGTGTTCCGTCTACGTCGAGCACCAATAGTTTGTACTTCATGGCTGTCAGATTTTTTCGGTCTTGGCTTCAAAGATAGTCCTTTTGTCGCCGACGGCCTCGGTCTCTGCTCTTAAGAAATATGAAAAGGGCCGTTTTTTCTCCTCTTTGTCGCGCGCCGACGGGGCTAAGGCTTTTTTTCACACGCTTAGGGACAGTCTTTACGGGGATAGGGCGCGTGGCGACGGGGATAGGCCCAGTTTTTACGGGGCTAAGGGGAGTATTTGCCGGGCTAAGGCGAGTCCGCGGGCGGAGGGGCGCCCGTCCGCCGCAGCGGAACGTCGCCGCCCCGCGACGCGCTGTAGGCGCCGCGGGGCGGAGTGGGGGAGGCTAGGCGCCGGGGCAGCCGGCCCGTCAGATGTTGGCCACGCGCATGATGTCGGCGAATACGCCTGCGGCCGTGACGTCCGCTCCCGCGCCGTAGCCTTGTATGAGCATGGGATACTCCCTGTAGCGCTCCGTGGTGAGGAGGATGATGTTGTTGGCCCCTTCGAGCTGGTAGAAAGGGTGGTGCTGCGGGATTTCGCGCAGGCCCACCGTGGCGCGCCCGTCCTTCCATTCCGCCACGAAGCGCCAGCAGCAGCCGGCTGCGGCGAGGCGGCGGCGCTCGGCCTCAAACTGCGCGTCGAGTCCGGGCAAGTCTTTCCAGAAGTCCTCCAGGCTGCCCTCGAAGAGGCGGTCGGGGATGAAGAGGCGGCGCTCCACGTCGGTCGTCTCCAGGCGGTAGCCGCTCTCGCGCACCAGGATGGTGAGCTTGCGCACGACGTCGGTGCCCGAGAGGTCAATGCGCGGGTCGGGCTCGCTGTAGCCTTCCTCGAGCGCCTTGCGCACGGCCTGGCTCAGGCTTACCTGTTCGGAGAGCGTGTTGAACACGAAGTTGAGCGTGCCGCTCAGCACGGCCTCGATGTGCAGGATGCGGTCGCCCGAACCGGTCAGGTCGTTGATGGTGTTGATGATGGGCAGGCCCGCGCCGACGTTGGTCTCGAAGAGATACTTCACGCCGCGCTCGCGGGCCGTATGCTTCAGGCGCAGGTAGTTGTCGTAGGCCGAGGACGCCGCGATCTTGTTGGCTGCCACGACGGAGACGTTGTGGCGCAGCAGGCGCTCGTACTGGGCCGCCACGTCCGCGCTGGCGGTGCAGTCCACGAAGACGGAGTTGTAAAGGTTCATGTCCACAATCTGCTGCACCATGTGCTCCACGCCGCCGGGCCCGCCCTCCGCCATGGCTTCCCGGCAGCGCTCCGGGTCGATGCCTTGCGGCGAGAAGGCCGCGCGGCGGCTGCAGCCCACGCCGACGAGGTTCAGCTTCAGGCCGCGCTCCTTCATGAGGGCGGTGCGCTGCGCGGCAATCTGCGCCAGGAGGCTCGAGCCCACGGTGCCCGTGCCGCAGACGTAGAGGTTCAGCTCCTGGTATTCGCTGAGGAAGAAGCTGTCGTGCAGCACGTTGAGCGCTTTCCGCAGAAGCGGGCGCTCAACGACAAAGGAAAGGTTCATCTCCAGTGCGCCGAGGGCCACGGCGCAAACGCTGATACCGTTTCGTCCCAGCACGCTGAAGAGCTTGCCGGCGATGCCGGGCGTGCGCTTCATGCGCTCGCCCACGACGGCTATGGTGGCCAGTCCGTCCACGAGTTGGGCGGGGTTCATGGCGCCGTCCGCTATCTCGCGGCTGAACTCGGCATCGAGCAGGCGGCAGGCCCGCCGGGCGTCGGGCGGCGTCATGCAGATGGAGGTGCTGGTCTCCGAGGACGTCTGCGCCACCATGAAGACGCTGATGCCGCCGTCGGCCAGCGTGGTGAATATGCGGCGGTTCACGCCGATAACGCCGACCATCGACATGCCGCTCACCGTCACCATGCTCATTTCGTTCACGGACGAGATGCCGCGGATGGGGCGTTGCGTGTCGCCCGGCTCGCGGCGGATGACGCTGCCCGGCGCTGCGGGGTTGAACGTGTTCTTCACGTAGATAGGGATGTTCTTCATGCAGACCGGGAAGATGGTCGGCGGGTAAACCACCTTGGCCCCGAAGTTGCAGAGCTCGGTGGCTTCACCGTAGGAGAGCTGGTCGATGGTGTAGGCCGTGGGGATGACGCGCGGGTCGGCCGTCATGAATCCGTCCACGTCGGTCCATATCTCCAGGGCCTCGGCGTCCAGCGCGGCGGCGAGAATGGCCGCCGTATAGTCCGAGCCGCCGCGTCCCAGGTTGGTCGTGACGCCGCTCGTAGCGTCGCTGGCAATGAAGCCGCCCGTGACGGCGATGGGGCAACGCTCGGCAAACGTCTCGCGTATGAGCCGGTTGGTCGTCTCGAAGTCCACGATGCGCTTGCCGTCCTGGCGTGCGGTCTTGATGAAGCGGCGCGCGTCGAAGTGGCGGGCGCCGTCGAAGAGGGCGGTGCAGAGGAGCGAGGAGAGCCGTTCGCCGTAGGAGACGATGGCGTCCGCCGTCTTGGGCGTCAGGTCCTGGATGAGGCAGACGCCGTGGAGGATGCTGCGCAGCTCGTCCGTCAGGCCGTCGATGGCGGCCAGCAGCCCGGGTCTGCGTTGCTGCGGCACGACGGCCCGGGCCATGTCGTGGTGGCGCTGTTGCAGCTCGTCCACGCCGCCGCGCCAGCCCTCGTCGCCGCCGGCCGCCATGCGCGAGAGGGCGATGAGCCGGTCTGTCACGCCGCCCAGGGCGGACACTACGACGATGACGGGATGCTCTGTCGCTTCGACGATCCGTTTTACGTTGCCTATGCTTTCCGCGGTGCCGACGGACGTGCCGCCGAATTTCAGTATTTTCATGTCTTCCAGTCAGTTTGGGTGGGAAGCCTGAGGGCGTGGCCCCGGGGCTTCAGAGTTTTACTTTCTCGCTTGCTTTCTTCGATTCGTTCTGTAGGCGGTCCAGCGCCGTGACTACGTAGGTGAACCGCGTGGTGCCGTCGGCGTAGGGCAGCTTGAGGTGCGTGTCCTGCGTGATGGCTACGATTTTCGACGGGTCGTCCGTGTCGGTGCGCTCGCCCTTGGCAAAGCGGTAGACCACGTAGCTGCGGGCCTTGTCCATCTCTTTCCGGGCGCGTGGGGCGGTCCAGAAGAGGTAGTAGCCGTCGGGCATCCAGAGCGCCTTGAGGTGGCGCGGCTTGCGGGGCGCTTTCTTGTCGATGAAGGGCATGGCCGGCTGCAGGGCGGGATAGCGGTGGTAGTCCTGCCGCAGTGCGGTGGCATAGTTGCCCTCATTCCGCGCCACGGCGGCGGAGTACCACAGGCAGCTGCCCGATATGCCCGGCAGCGTGCGCTGCAGGCGGAACTTCGCCGGCATCTGGTTGACCGCCGGGCGCGACGGGTCGGCGGCGCGCACGGTGCGTTCCACGTCCTGCCCGATGACGAGCGGCCGCTCTGCGGCGTGGCGTGCCCACCACTCCACCAGTGTGGCGTAGTCCGCGGCCTTGTGGCCTATCTCCCAGTACACCTGCGGCACGGTGTAGTCCACCCATCCTTCCTCCAGCCAGAAGAGCACGTCGGCGTAGAGGTCATCGTAGTTCTGCAGGCCGGCGGTGCGGCTGCCCGGAACGGGGTCGCTGGGCTTTGCGTTGTGGTAAATGCCGAAGGGCGAAACGCCGAACTTCACCCACGGCTTGACGGCGCGGAGCGTGTCGTGCAGCATCTCGATGAAGCGGTTCACGTTGTAGCGCCGCCAGTCGGCGCGGTTTGTGAAGCCCTCGTTGTAGCGCTGGAAGGTAGCATCGTCCGCGATTGTCTGTCCGGCGGCGGGGTAGGGGTAGAAGTAGTCGTCGATGTGCAGCCCGTCCACGTCGTAGCGCCGCACGATGTCCGCCGCCACGCGGCAGATGTACTCGCGGTTGGCCGGCAGTCCGGGGTCGAGGATGAGCAGACCGTCGTAAGCGAAGCAGCGCTCCGGGTGGCGCACGTAGGGATGCGTCACAGCCAGCTGCGTGGTGCCCTTCGTCTTGGCACGGAAGGGGTTGATCCAGGCGTGCAGCTCCATGCCGCGCCGGTGGCACTCCGTCACCATCCAGGCCAGCGGGTCCCAGTAAGGCTGCGGCGCGCGGCCCTGCTGCCCGGTGAGGAAGCGGCTCCAGGGCTCGTAGGGGCTGGAGTAGAGCGCGTCGGCCTCGCCGCGCACCTGGAAGATGACGGTGTTCACGCCGCAACTCTTCAGCGCGTCGAGCTGGCGCGTCAGCTCGGCCTGCATGCGGTCGCGGCCCAGGCCCTGGAACTGACCGTTAATGACTTGAATCCATGCCCCGCGGAACTCTCGCTTGGGCATAGGCAGCGTCTGCGCCCATGCGCCAGTCGCGATCAGGGCCAGCAGTAGGAGGTAAAATTTCTTCATGCGTCTCTGTTTTGGGATAGGTGGGTGAAAATCGGGTGTAAAGGTACGCCTTTTTTCGGAATAGCGTCGCAGCGCTCCGCTCCCTTTTGTCGCGGCGGCCGTCCGTCCGGCGCGTCACGGGCCCTATCCCCGTGCGGACTCGCCCTATCCCCGTGCGGACTGGGATATGCCCCGTAAAATCTCGCCTTAGCCCCGTGGCCACACCCCCGGCCCTCGTGGCGGCGCGCCCCTACGGGGCATTAAGCCGGCGGCGCCTTTGTCCAACTCTCAGGATTTTCGTAACTTCGCGCCAAATTAGACAGAAAACATTCATTCTTATGATGACAGCCAACGAAATAAGGGAATCCTTCAAGCGCTTCTTCGAGCAGCACGGACATCTCGTCGTGCCCTCCGCGCCGATGGTAATCAAGGACGACCCTACGCTCATGTTCACGAATGCCGGCATGAACCAGTTCAAGGACATTATCCTGGGCAACGCCGAGCCGAAGTGCCGGCGGCAGACCGATTCGCAGAAGTGCCTGCGCGTCTCCGGCAAGCACAACGACCTGGAAGAGGTGGGACACGACACGTACCACCACACCATGTTCGAGATGCTGGGCAACTGGAGTTTCGGCGACTATTTCAAGAAAGAGGCCATCACGTGGGCTTACCAGTACCTGGTGGAAGTGCTCAAGATTGACCCCAAGGACCTCTACGTCACCGTGTTCGAGGGCTCTGCCGAAGAGGGTCTCTCGCGCGACGACGAGGCCGCCGGCTACTGGGCGCAGTTCTTCCCCGAGGACCACATCATCAACGGCAACCGCCACGACAACTTCTGGGAAATGGGCGACACCGGCCCCTGCGGCCCCTGCTCCGAAATCCACATTGACTCGCGCCCCGAAGAGGAGAAAGCGGCCGTGCCCGGCGCGCAGCTCGTCAACAAGGACAACCCGCAGGTCATCGAAATATGGAACCTGGTATTCATGCAGTACAACCGCAAGGCCGACGGCTCGCTCGAACCGCTGCCCCACCGCGTCATCGACACCGGGATGGGCTTTGAGCGCCTGGTCCGCGTCATGCAGGGCAAGCACTCCAACTACGACACCGACGTGTTCCAACCCATCATCCGCAAAATCGGCGAGCTGAGCGGCTTCACCTACGGAGCGGACGAGAAAGTCGACGTGGCCATGCGCGTCGTAGCCGACCACTTGCGCGCCATCGCCTTCAGCATTGCCGACGGGCAGCTGCCCTCCAACGCCAAGGCGGGCTACGTCATCCGCCGCATCCTGCGCCGCGCCGTGCGCTACGCCTACACCTTCCTGGGCCAGCGGGGCGCTTTCATGTACCGCCTCGTGCCGACACTCGTGCAGGAGATGGGCGACGCCTACCCCGAGCTGAAGGCACAGCAAAACCTCATCGAGCGCGTCATGAAGGAGGAGGAGGAAGCCTTCCTGCGCACGCTCGCCACGGGCATCTCCATGCTCGAGGGCGTCATAGCCGAGACCAAGCAGCAGGGCGGCCACACTGTGGACGGCGTGAAGGCCTTTACCCTGTTTGACACCTACGGATTCCCGCTCGACCTGACGGAGCTCATCTGCCACGAGCAGGGACTCGAGGTGGACGAGGCCGCCTTCGACGCCGAGATGCAGAAGCAGAAGGAGCGCGCCCGCAACGCTGCCGCCGTCGAGACGGACGACTGGGTCGTACTGACTCAAGGCGAGACGGAGTTCCGCGGCTGGGACTGCACCGAGTGCGACGCCCGCATCCTGCGCTACCGCCGCGTGCAGCAGAAGAAGCAGACCTTCTACGAGCTCGTGCTCGACACGACGCCTTTTTATGCCGAAATGGGCGGACAGGTGGGCGACCGCGGCGTGCTCGAGGGCGACGGCGAGACCGTGGAAATCTTTGACACGAAGCGCGAGAACAACCTGCCCATACACCTGACGAAGAAGCTGCCCGCACGGCCCGGCGCCGTGTTCCGCGCCCGTGTGGACGAAGAGGCACGCCGCGGCAGCGAAGCCAACCACACGGCCACCCACTTGCTGGACCAGGCCCTGCGCGAGGTGCTCGGCACGCACGTGGAGCAGAAGGGCTCGCTCGTCACGCCCGACTACCTGCGCTTCGACTTCTCGCACTTCCAGAAAGTCACGCCCGAGGAGTTGCGCCAGGTGGCCCGCATCGTCAACCGCCGCATACGCGAGGACATCCCCATGCAGGACCATCGCGACGTGCCTATCGCCGAGGCCAAGAAACTGGGCGCAATAGCCCTCTTCGGTGAAAAGTATGGCGACCGCGTGCGCGTGGTACAGTTCGGCAAGAGCGTGGAGTTCTGCGGCGGCTGCCACGTGAAAAGCACCGGCCGCATAGGCCTGTTCCGCATACTTTCCGAGAGCAGCGTGGCTGCCGGCGTGCGCCGCATCGAAGCCGTCACTGGCGCTGCGGCCGAGCAGACACTTTACGACGCGGAGGACGTGATGGCCAGCCTGCGCTCCTTCTTCAACAACGCCAAGGACCTGACGACGGCTATCCGCCGCACCATCGAGGAAAACGACGGCCTGCGCCGCCAGGTGGAGGCTTACGTCAAGGAGCGCGTACAGACGCTCCGGGAAAAACTGACGGAGGCGGCCGAGGAGCGCGCGGGCGTGAAGCTCGTCAAGGTCGTGCTCCCCATGGACGTGCCCGCCGAGGTGGTGAAGGACCTTGCCTTCCAGCTTTCCGGCGCTGTGCCCGAAAATCTGCTCTGCGTCATCGGCAGCTGCCACGAGGGCAAGCCGCTCCTTACGGTGATGATCAGCAAGAACCTTATCGCCGCCCACGGCTGGAATGCCGGTACGCTGGTGCGCGAGGCCGCACGCCTCATCAAGGGTGGCGGCGGGGGCGCGCCGCACTTTGCTACGGCAGGCGGCAAGGACCCCGAGGGGCTGATGGCCGCCGTGGAGAAAGTGATTGAGCTGGCCGGCCTCTGACCCTTTCCGCGCCGCGCGGGCCGCTACGGCGCGGCGGCAGGCGCTCCCTTTTACAGTTTGCCCCGCCAGGGCGCTGCACTTTGCAGCTGCCTGACGGGGCAAACTTTGCATGGGCTCCGGGGCCGGCGGCGATGCAGGGCAAGGCTCCTGCCTGCCGGGTACAAAAAAAGGCCGCCGGAGCGAAGTCCGGCGGCCTTAGGCTGTGCCTGGCGGCACGGCCTTTATTTATAGCGCAGCCATTTGAGCATTTCCTTGAGGGTGGGCTTCTTGCCGTACATCAGGATGCCGACGCGGTAGATTTTGGCTCCGACCCACGTGACGAGCAGGGCCGACCCGAAGAGCAGCACGATGGAGAGCAACTCCTGCCACAGGGGCACGCCGAAGGGGATGCGCACCATCATGACGATGGGCGAAGTGAGCGGGAACAGGGAGCTCCAGAAGGCCAGCGGGCCGTCCGTGTTCTCAATGCTGTACATGGCGGCATAGAGGCCGAAGAGCATGATGAGGACTACGGGCGTGACGAACTGGGAACTGTCCTCCTGCTCGTTCACGCTGGCGCCGACCGCCGCGAAGAAGGAGGCGTAGAGCAGATAGCCGCCGATGAAGTAGATGACAAACATGATGGCCATCTCCCAGTAGGGCAGGTTGAGGATGGCAGCAGCGGCTTCATCGAGCTCAGAAGGCGGCGCTGCGGGAGGCATTCCTCCGGACATCATCATGGCAGCCTCGGGCGAGGCTGCCGTCTCGATGCCGAGCATGCCGCCGCACACGCTGAGCAGAATGGCCAGCAGCACGCCCCAGATCACAATTTGCGTGAAGCCCACCAGGGCTATGCCCACGATCTTGCCCATCATGAGCTGGAAGGGCTTGATGCTGGACACCATGAGTTCCATGATGCGGTTCGTCTTCTCTTCCATGACGCCCTGCATGACCATGGCGCCGTAGGTCATCACGAAGAAGTAGATGACGAAAGTGAAGAGAAAGCCGGCGACCATGGCCACCGTGGTGCTGGACGTGGAACTCTCGCCTTCGGCTGTGCGCTTCACGGTGGGGATGCTGAACTCCGACTGCACGTCCTCAATGATGCGGTCCAGTCCGTTGATGCCCGTGGCGGCGAGCTTGTCGCGCCGCACCTGCTCGTTGAGGACGTTGGTGGCGTAGCTGAGGAGGTCGGCAGGCACTTCGCGGCGGGAGCAGATGACTACATTGCGCGGGTTGCGTGTCAGGTCGCCGCGGATGAGGATGACGGCCTCCACGTCGCTGTCTTCGCTGTAGAAGCTGGCACTGTCCGCGGGCGAGGGGACGTAGCGGTAGCTGGCGTCGTCCTTGAAGAGGCCGGCGTAGCGGCCGGTCTGGTCGACGAGCATGACGGTCTGCTGGTCGTCGCTCTTGATCGTGGCCAGCCAAAGCGGTACCACGATGAGCGCTGCCAGCAGAAAGGGGGTGAGGATGGTGAGCAGGATGAAGGATTTCTTCTTGACGCGCGTGGTGTATTCGCGCTGGATGACGATAAGGGTCTTGTTCATGGCGTGCAGGGTTTACTTGTCGTTGGCTGCTTCGGGCACGGGGGGCGCGTCGGCACCTACAACCTTGAGGAATATTTCTTGCATGGAGGGCATCTGCTCGCAGAAGGAGCGCAGCTCCACGTCGGCGGCCACGAGCGCGGCCAGGGCGGAGTTGCTGAGCGCGGCGTCCTTGCGGAGCAGGTAGGTGTCGAGCCCGTCGGCCGAGCTGTGGCGCAGCACTTCGTAGCTGCCGGGCCGTGTCTGCAGTTGGCCTGCCGTGCAGGTGAGTTCGTAGAGTCCGCTGCGGTGCCGGCTGCGCACATCGTTGACATTGCCGGAAAGGACTACCTTGGAGTGGTTGATGAGTGCGATCTCGTCACAGATTTCCTCGACGGAGGCCATGTTGTGGGTGGAGAAAATGACGGTGTGCCCCTCGTCGCGGAGGGCGAGAATCTCGCGCTTGAGTATTTCGGCGTTGACGGGGTCGAAGCCGGAGAACGGCTCGTCGAAGATGAGCAGCTGCGGCTTGTGGAGGACGGTGATAATGAACTGCACCTTCTGCTGCATACCCTTGGAGAGCTCTTCCAGCTTGCGGTTCCACCATTCCATGATGCCGAACTTGCGGAACCAGTGTTGCAGGCGGCTGACGGCTTCGGCGTGGCTCAGCCCCTTGAGGCGGGCCAGATAGACGGCCTGTTCGCCGACTTTCATCTTCTTGTAGAGGCCGCGCTCTTCGGGCAGGTAGCCGATGTTCATGACATCGTCGGCCTGGAAGGGGTGTCCGTCGAAAAGCACCTCGCCGCTGTCCGGCGCGGTGATGCGGTTGATGATGCGGATGAGGGTGGTCTTTCCGGCTCCGTTCGGGCCGAGTAGGCCGAAGACCTTTCCTTGGGGCACGGCAATTGACACGTCGTCGAGCGCGGTGTGTTGCGCGTAGCGCTTGACGATGTGGCGGGCAATGAGAAATTCATTCATGGGAACAGGTAGAGAGTTTAGTTAGGAGAAACGGGGGTCACTTCGTAGCCGGCCTGGCGCAGCAGTGCGAGCAGGCCGCGCTCGCCGGGCAAATGGGCGCAGCCGACAGCTACGAGCGTAGGCGCCGTCTGCATGATCGTGGGCAGCTTCTTGGCCCAGTCGGCGTTGCGGCCGTAGATGAGAAGCTCGTCCTCTTCCGGCGAGCTGTCGCAGCGGTTGTTCATTTTCTCTTCGGAGATGGTCTCGACGGCCTCCAGGTCCTGGGCGAAGAAGGCCTTCGTGAGGCGTTCGGCCACGTCTTCCATGTAGTCCCGGTGGTCGGCGAGGCAGAGCAGGCTTTCGGCCTGGCGCTGGAGTGTCTGGCTGCCGTAGAGCACGCGCGTCTGGAACGCCAGCGTTTCCAGACCGCCTACGGTCTTGCCCTCGCCGGCGGCGGCCTGCAGGATGGCCATGTCGAAGAGTTGCTGCTTGTTGAACTCCGGATGGAGCTTGACGTAGAGCAGCACTTGCAGCTGGGCGCTGAGGGCAGCCGGCTTCATGCGGCTGAGCTGTTCGCCCACCATGGCTGTGGACAAGTCCGCTCCGAGCAGGCTGCGCATGAAGGCGTTGAGGCGTTCGGTCTGTTCCTGCGTGAAGAGGTCCTGGAGCTTTACGCTGTCGGGGAGCATCATGGCTTGCTGCATCTGTTGGAGCTTGCCCATGTCGGTGAGTTCCTGCAGGCTTAATTCGCCGTAGACTTGCCGGCAGCCGGACAGGGCGTCCTTCAGGCCGGGAATGCTGTCGACGAACGAGGCGGGAGCCAGGTGGTACGTACCGACGATGTAGGAGGGTTGGGCAAGGCCGTTGCCCGATACTTTCCAAAGCAGCTGGGCTTGTGCGCTGACGGCGAGTGCCAGCAGCAGAAGGACGGAGAATAGTCGTTTCATAAAGAATTTTTTAGTTTAGGGGGTTCTTTGTCCGTGCAAAGGTAAAAAATAATCGGGGGGGGTGATTTTTTTAACAGATTTAATAGTCTTGCGACGTATGAAGTATCACGGTTGGCTCTCGCCCTCGACAAATTCCTCAAGGAAGAAATGCTCGCCATCGTAGACGGCGTAAGTGAACTGCGTGATCCAGTCGCCGAGAATTACGAGGCGTGTCCCGCGTTTGAGCATAAGGTCAAGCTCGATGTGGCGGTGCCCGAAGACGAAGAAATTGATGTCGGGGTGGGTGCGGAGGTAGTCTTTGGCGAAGAGTACCAGTTCTTCGCGGTCCTCGCCCATGTAGGAGGGCTCCTTGCCGTCGACGCGCTTCAGGCGGCTGCGGCGCGCCCATTCCAGACCGAATGCCATGCCCCAGCGGGGATGGAGCGCGGCGAAGAGCCACTGGCACGTAGCGTCGTGGAAGACGGAACGCAGGAAGAGAAACTTGCGGTCCTTCGTGCCGAGCCCGTCGCCGTGGGCGATGTAGAACACCTTTCCGTAGATTTCCTCGACCGAGCCGCGGCGGTGCAGCGTCACGCCGCATTCCGTCTCGAGATAGTTGCCCATCCAGAGGTCGTGGTTGCCCGTGAAGTAGTGCACCTCGACGCCGAGGTCTGTCAGTTCGCTGATTTTTCCGAGAAAGCGCGTATAGCCTTTGGGCACTACGGTCTTATACTCGAACCAGAAGTCGAACATGTCGCCGAGCAGATATACGGCTGCGGCCTTGTGCTTGATGCTGTCAAGGAAGTTGACCAGTCGGCGTTCCTGCATGCGGCGGTGCGCTATGGCGAGGCTGCCGAGGTGGGCGTCGGAGAGGAAATATACGTTTTTCATGAAGTGTAGTCTTTTGTTCGGGGCGTAGGGCTGGGAGGGGCGGGGATGCTCACATGAAGCCCAGTTCCAGTTTGGCTTCGTCGCTCATCATGTCCTTGTCCCACTCGGGTTCGAAGACGAGGTTGACCTTGGCGTCCTTTATCCCCTCCACGCCGTCGAGTTTCAGCCGGACGTCCTCCACGATGAAGTCGGCTGCGGGGCAGTTGGGGGCGGTGAGGGTCATGTCGACATCGAGTGTGCCGTCTTCGTGTAGGTCTATACGGTAGACAAGCCCCAGATTATATATATCCACAGGGATTTCCGGGTCGTAGACAGTCTTCAGCACCTCGACGATGCGTTCCTCTGTTTTCAGTTTTTCTTCTTGGGTCATGAGTTGAAGTTGGTTAAGTGAGGGAGGGTGGGGCCGGCGGTAGCGGCGGTCAGAGTCGTCCCTCGTCGCTGTAGCTGTAATAGCATCCGTCGGCGAGTACGATGTGATCGATCAGGCGGATGTCCACGGCCTCGGCCGCCCGTTTCATGCGTTGTGTCAGCCGGTCGTCGGCGTTGCTGGGCCGTGGACTGCCCGACGGGTGATTATGGCAGAGGGCCATGTGCGTGGCATGAGCCAGAATAGCCGCTTCGAGGACGAGGCGCACGTCGACGACGGTGCCCGTGAGGCCGCCGCGGCTGACGCACTGCGAGCGGATGAGGCGCAGGTTCTGGTTGAGTAGCATCACGTGGCACTCTTCCGTAGCGAGGTCTTGCAGCTTGGGCAGGAAGAACTCGTAGATGTCCTTCGAGTTGGTCACGCGGAGGCGCTGTTCGGCCGATTCCGCCTTGCGCCGTTTCCCCAGTTCGCACGCAGCCAGCAGGGTGATGGCCTTGGCGGGCCCCATGCCCTTGTACTGGCAGAGTTCGTTTATGCTCTTTTTCCCCAGCGTGTTGAGGTTGTTGTTACAGTCGGCCATGACGCGGCGCATCAGGTCGACGGCGCTCTCTTCGGCGTTGCCCGAGCCGATAAGGATAGCCAGCAGCTCGGCGGCCGAGAGCGCTTCCGGCCCCAGCCGGGCCAGCCGTTCGCGCGGCCGGTCGGCTTCATCCCAGTGGGCAATGCTGCGTTTCCCTTTTTCGGCGTTCATGGTGTCGGGCCGTGTGCGGCGATGGCTATTTGTAAAAGTTCTTGCGGAAGGCCTCGAACTCTCCGCGTCCCAGCACGCATCGTTGCCACCAGGCCCGCAGGAATCCGGAGCCGTAGCCGACGAGCTGCACGTACGCGGCGGCGATGGCCAGTCCGCCTACGCGCAGGCTCCGTTCGCGCCAGGCTGCGTCACAGCCCACCAGCGCGGCGAAGAGAACCAGCGGCGCGAGGCTCCACAGGCAGAACGGACTGCCGGCGACCAGCAGTGCGCAGCCCAGGGTGAAGGCAGCCGGCAGCAGGTGTACCAGCTTCAGTGTCCCCGGGTGGCGCTTGGTAAGGTTGATACGGGCTATGCCCGAGTTGTGTACTTGCTTGAAGAACTTCCTCAGGTCCGTGCGGCGCTTGTGCCATACCCAGGCCTCGGGGAACAGGCGGCAGCTGTAGCCGCCCTCGAAAATGCGGGTGGAGAAATCTATGTCTTCGCCGAAGCGCATGTCCGAGAATCCGCCCAGCTGGCGGTAGACGGCCGTGCGCACGCCCATGTTGAAGGAGCGGGGATAGAATTTGTCCATCTTCTTTTTTCCGCCGCGGATGCCCCCGGTTGTGAAGAAGGAGGTCATGGCGTAGTTGATGGCCTTCTGCATCGGCGTGAACGAGGGGTGAGCGCGGTCCGGCCCGCCGAAGGCGTCGCAGGGCGCGGCCTGGAGCTCCATGTCGACGGCCCGCAGGTAGCCCGGCGGCACCACGACGTCCGAGTCGAGGATGAGCACATACTCGCCGCGCGCCCGTTCCACGCCGTAGTTGCGCGTTTGTCCCGGGCCGGAGTTCGGTTTTGCGAAATAGTGCACGTCCAGCCGCCTAGCGTAGCGTTCGGCCACGTTGCGGCAGGGCTCTGTCGAGCCGTCTTCCACCAAGATGACTTCGAAGTCGGCCAGGTCTTGCCCGCAGAGGCTGTCAAGCAGTTCGTCCACTTCGTCTGGACGGTTGTAAACGGGAACGACGAATGAGTACTTCATGAGTGCGAATTTACAAAAAAATAAATGCGGTGGCAACGTTGTTACTGCATAAAATTCCCCTCACCGGGATTATTTCACCTTTTCCAGAAGTGCAGCAGCGGGTGATGCATGCCCTTCCATCCCTCCGCCAGCAGCTCGTAGCGGCCCGGTGCGAGCGGGGACACGTCCACCGTGTCGCGCGGCGCGAGGGTGAGCACCACGCGCCCTGCCGCATCGGCCACCAGCAGGCGTTCCGTCCTGACGTCGCAGTCCGTCACGGCGAGCGGCCCTTCCGTCACGGGGAAGGGCGGGGCCGGCGGCATGTCGTTTCCTTCCGCCACGCAGGCCGGGCTCTCGTTGCCGAAAGCGTCGACTGCCGTGACGGCGTAGCGGCTGTAGAGTTGCGCGGGCAGTGCGGGCGTCACGTCGAAAGTAGTCGTGTCGTCCACTTCGGCCAGCAGCCGGGCCTGCGACGGGCGGAACGTGTCGGCGTCGCAGCGGTAAATGCGGTAGCGCAGCGGCGCGCCCGGCGTATTGTCCAAGGCCGGCGTCCATTGCAGGTGGAGCGTATGTCCGGTCCGCTTCAGGCGCGTCGCCGGGGCCGTCGGGGCAATGCTGTCGGCCCACGTCATGGGCGGCGTGAGCGCCGGCCGGCGGTAGAACCCGTCGGCAAGAAAGTCGTAGAGCCCCTTGACGTTGTCCGTCAGGAAACGTTCGCGGAAGAAGGCTGCCCCGCCGGCGCCCAGCACTCTGAGGTAAGCCAGTTGCCGCTGTATCACCTCAAGGTCCCAATCCTTGATTTCCGGACTGAGGAAGTAGATGCCCAGCCCCGGGGCCACGGTGCGGCCGGCGGCGTGCTCCGTCCAGTCGGCCGCAAAGGGATAGAAGTGTACGCCGTCGAAGTACATCATCGGGAAAATCCAGTCCATGAGTCCGCGCGCCAGCCACGCCTGCACTTCCTGGTAGACGGCGTCGCGCGCGTTCCAGCCCATGCTGCTCTGGCGCGGGAGGTCGGCATATTTCCCCACAGGCGAGCAGCTGAGCTTCACCCACGGGCGCACCGCCTTCACGGCCTCATGTATGCGTTCCACGCAGCGGGTCACGTTGGCCCTGCGCCAGTCGGCCCGCGTCCTTCCGCGGCCATACTTCCGGAAGGTGGCGTCGTCGTTCCATGGAATCCCCTTTTCCGGATAGCGGATGTAGTCCAAGTGAATGCCGTCTACGTCGTAGCGGCTTACGATTTCCGCGCATAGCCGGGCCAGGTAGTCCGCCGTTCCCGGCACGCCGGGGTCCATGTACCACTGGTCACCGGCGCGGCGGCACAGCTCCGGGCGCCGGCGCGTCAGGGCCTGCCGGCCCAGCCGCCGCATGGTCGTAGTGCTGCCTATGGGGAAGGCTACGACCCAGGCATGCAGCTCCATGCCCCGGCGGTGGCATTCCCGGACAGCGAAGGCCAGCGGGTCGTAGACCGGAGCATTGCCTGCCTCGCCGGAGAAGACGGCGTCCCACGGCTCGATGGCGGACGGGTAGGCCGTCGTCGCGCGGAGGCGGGTCTGGAAAAGCACTGTGTTGATTCCCGCTTTCTGCAGCCGGTCCAGGACGTGGCAGAGTTCCGCCTGCTGTTCGCGCGCGGCCTCTGGGGTGGCGGCCGGCCGGTGTGGCCAGTCGAGTCCGAAGAGCGTGGTCAGCCAGACGGCCCGCACCTCGTAGCGCGGCGAGGCCGGCCATGCCGGCAAAACCTGGGCCGACACCCCGGCGGCGGTCAAGGCCAGCAGCAGCGCCAGTATGTATCGGCGCAGGCCGTTTCGCGTCAGACCTCTCATTTTCTTAATTCTTGGAATAGGGCGTTCAGCACGGACTGCGGGTAGCCCAGCGCGCCGGCCTGGTCAAGGTCCTTGCGGGCCGCACCTTTCTCGCCGAGGCGCAGCAGCACGCGGGCCCGTTTCACGTAGAGTTCCGCCTCCTTTGGCAGCAGGCGGATGGCGGCGTCGTAGTCTGCCCTTGCCATGTCGTCCATTTGCAGGCGTTCCTCCAGTCCGGCGCGGGCCAGCAGGCCGTCGGTATTCTCAGGGTGCGCCGCGACGAAGAGGTTCAGGCGGCTGAGCGACTCCTGCGGCTGTCCCATTTGCTCATAGGCACCCGCCAAGAGCAGCGCCGCGCCCTCGTTCTCGGGGTCTTCGCGCAGGATGGTCTCAAGCGTCTCGCGCGCCTTGTCGGGCTGGTGGCTGCGCATCTGGATGGCCGATTTCAAGAACAGGCCGCGCATTTTCAGGTCGTGCTCCTGCACGGATTCAAGCAGCTGGTCGCAGTCCTCCCGGGCGGCCTGCAGGCTGTTGATTTCAGCGTAGCACACCGCCCTGTCGTAGCGCGCTTCGAGCTGGTCGGGGCGTTGCTTCAGGACTTGGCCGAAGAGGTCGATGGCTTCGCGGAAGCGGTTCCGGCCCATCGCTATGCGCCCCAGATTGTAGCGGACAATATAGTTGCCCGGGGCGTCGGGCCGTTTTTTCAAGGCTTGGCTGAAGAGCCGCTCCGCTTCATCGAGCGAGTCGCGGTGGAGCGCGTTGAACGCCCGGCGCAGGTGGTCCACGTAGGCCACCGAGTCGGCCTCCATCCTATTTTTGAAGCCCTGTTCCTGCTCGTAGTCGTCCATAGTCTTGGCACGCACGGTCCCGCCCCTCTCCAGGTCGATGACGGTCTGTGCCTTTACGGTTACCGTGCCCGTGGCCGCCCCGGCCAGGACAAGGGCGGCAGAGAAGATAGCCAGTCTGTTCATGAGCCTATCTGGAAATAAAGCGTGTCGCCGTAGCTGGTGCCTACGCCATTTTGGGCAAAGGCCACGACGAAGTATTGTCCCGGCTTGAGCGAATCGGTCTGTGCGACGAAGCGTGCCGTGCTGTCCGTCGATTCCACTTCCAGGCGGAGCGTGTCGTTGCCGTAGCCGAACCCCCGCCGCAGTACGTCGCTGTTGGGTGAGGCCAGCACGTCGCCCATCAGAAGCGCCCGCGGGCCTTCCACGAGGGGCGTTACGGTCTGCACGGTCGGCGGAAACGGCTGCTCGCCCGAGCGGTCCACGGGGTTGCACGCCGTCAGCAGGAGTCCGGGTAAAAGGAATAATATCGTTCTCATAAGCTAAGTTTGGATTCGGGTGGGCAAATATCGGCCGAGGCCTCGCTCCTTTCCGAGGTGCAGAGGCTGATGCGCACCACGCGCCGGGTGGTGGCCGAGACGGCGGCGCGGCTGTCGGGCCTTTCGCCCACGAGCCACACGATGCCTTTGTCGTCAGTGACAACGGCCGCCGCCATGCGGTCCAGGCGGGAGAGCCCGCGGTTGGTCAGGTAGTCGCTCACCAGTTTGGTCCCCTTCATGCCGAATGGTGCGAAGCGGTCGCCGACGGCGGTACTGCGGCAGCGGAGCGGCCCGCGGAGTCGGTCGGCGTCAAGGCTGGCGACGGTCCGGCTGCGCGGCAGGGTGGCGATGTCCTCCGCCGGAAGTGTGGCGGCTTGCAGGATGCGTCCGTCCGGCAAAAGCGTCTGTCCCTCCGGGTTCAGCATGACGGACTCGAAAGGCACCGGTCGCGGGCGCACTTCCAGCTGTCCGCGGTGGACCACGGCCATACGGTCTTTTCCGGCGAACAGGGCGCCGTCGCGCGGCGGAGGGCCGTCGAGGAGTTCCGCCGTCACGGAGGAGGGAAAGCCGGCGGCCGTCAGCCACTCGAACAGGGCCGCGCGGGGCGGCCGCCCGGCACCGAGGGGGATGTCCATGCCGCCGTCGGGGCGGCGGGTCAGGCGACTGGTGGCTGCCTCCAGTCCCAGGCGGTAGAGCGCCTCGGCATCGCTCATGCGGCGCGCCGTTTCGGCCAGAGTGTCGTCCACAGAGGGATTGAATGTGCGCAGCAGGGGTAAGAGCACGTGGCGCACGCGGTTCCGCTTGAACGCGGTGTCCGCATTGGTGCTGTCCGTCACGTGGTTTAGTCCCTCATTATTTATATAGAGCAGCAGGTCGGCCCGGGGGATGTCCAGCAGCGGCCGGACAACGACTCCGTTTTCCGGCTTCATGCCCCGAAGGCCGTGAATACCCGTCCCCCGGATGAGATTGAGCAGCAACGTCTCCACGTTGTCGTCGCGGTGGTGGGCCACGGCTACGCGGCGGATGCCCCGTTCGCGCAGTAATGCGGCGAACCAGCCGTAGCGCAGCCGGCGGGCCGCCATCTCCACGCTTTCGCCCGTGCGGCGCGCCTCGGCCGGCGTGTCAAAGTGCGCTACGTGCAGCGGCACGCCGCCCAGCTCCGTACAGAGCGTGCGGCAGAAGTCCTCGTCGCGGTCGCTTTCCGTTCCGCGCAGGTGGAAGTTGCAGTGGGCCGCCTCTACGCTGTAGCCCAAGGCCCGCAATCCGGCGAGCAGCGCCACGGAGTCAGCGCCGCCGCTCAGGCCGACCAGTACGCGCTCTCCCGGCCACAGCAGCGCGTGTCGGGCTATGGCTTCCGCCATCCGTTCCGGGACCGACGGTCCCCGCTGGTGAGCCGGCTTCATCAGTAAGCCACCTCCACTTCCAGTCCCAGGGCGCGCACCCGGTCCGCTATGGCATCGAGTTCCGCGGGCAGTGCCTTGCGCAGCGCGCTGTCCGGCGTCTCCCGGTCAATGGTGTAGACCATCACGCCCTGAGGACGGATGCGCCGCAGCGCGTCGAGCCACGGCCCGACGTAGGTTTCGCCCGTATTGTCCGCATCGCGGCCTTCGCAGTCCAAGCCTTTCAGGAAGATAGACTGCACGATGACGTGCCCGCCGTAGGAGCAGAGCGTGTCGATGATGTGTTCCACGTCGTAGCCTTCCCCCGTGGGGCGGTCCACGCGCCTAATGTAGTCCGCGTCTGCGGTGTCCAGTTTCAGAATGTTGTTGTCCACGCGCATCAGGGCTGCGTGAACCTCGGGCTTGTCGGCCCGGGTGGCGTTGCTCAGCACGCTGACGCGGGCCTTGGGGCAGTAGCGGTCGCGCAGTTGCAGCGTGTCGTCCACAATGGCGGCAAATTGCGGGTGCGCTGTGGGCTCGCCGTTGCCGGCAAAGGTCAGTACGTCTGGCAGCCGGCCCTCGGCCGCCATGGCCGTCAGCTTGGATTCCAGCGCGTGAGCCACTTCGCTGCGCTCCGGGCGTGGCTGGCGGGGCCGGTGGTCGGCATTGAAGCCGCATTCGCAATAGATGCAGTCGAACGTGCAGATTTTTCCGTCGTGAGGCATCAGGTTGATGCCCAGGGAGAGGCCGAGGCGACGGCTGTGTACCGGCCCGAAGATGGGCGTTTCGTATAGGACGGTGGACATAAGGCAGCAGTTTCTTTTAGATATGAGTAGGGAGGGGACGGGGATGCCAAGGCCGCACAGGCCGGCGCGGCCGTCCGGACGGGCAAAGTTAAGGCGAACGTTGCGAACCTCCAAATTTCTGTCGCCAAAATGTCACGTCCTTTCCGTTTCTCCTAAACAAGTGTGAAAACTCTTCCTATAGGCGTGCTTCGGCCGGCCGTGCGGCCTGCCGGAGAGAGGCAGGGCAATGAATTAACCGTGCAGCACCTCCGGGAAAGGGAGTGCTGCACGGTTGTCGTATGGCTCGGGCAGGACGTCGGGTCCGGCCAGTTTAGCGTTATTCTTCAGCCTTGCGAAGTTGCTCGGTAGCGGCCTTGATTTTCTCGTCGAGTGCGGCAAGGTCGGCCTTGAGGCTGTTTACCTTACGGGTGATCTCCTCAACGATGGTGTTTCCAGCCTTGCTCTTGGAGTTGAGGAACGTGAGGTTGGTCTCGTAGTTCTGAATCTCCTGGCGTTTGGCGTCGTAGGCGGAGCGCAGGCGCAGGAGTTCCCGGCTGAGGTCGTTGCCGCCCTTTGCTGCGGCGTTGCGGCGGAAGTTGTCTACGCTACGGCGGCGGGCGCTGACGTGCAGCTGCTCATAGAGGCGGTCGCAGACTTCGCGGTAGCGCTTGTACATCTTTTCCTTTTTGCGGAAAGGCACGTGGCCGGTGGCGTTCCATTCTTCCTGGAGGCTTTGCAGCGTAGCGCGGGCATCATCGACTTCGGGGCCGTCGGCGAGTTTCTCGAGGCGGGCAATGATGTCCTGTTTCTGCAAAAGGTTGGCTTCTTCTTCCTGGCGCTGGGCCGCTGTGGCTTCGTTTTTGCGGTCGAAGAAGCGGTTGCAGGCGGTGTTGAAGCGCTTCCAGAGGGCTTCACTGGCCTTGTGGGCTACGGGGCCTATGGTCTTCCACTCTTTCTGGAGGGCGATGAGCTTGTTGGTGGTGCTGGCCCAGTCGGTGCTTTCGCTCAGGGCTTCAGCCTGTTCGCAGAGTTTGTTCTTGAACTGCTGGTTGGCCTGGAAGGTTTCGCGCTGCGCTTTGAAGTGCGCTGTTTTCTGGGTGAAGAACTTGTCGCAGGCGGCGCGGAAGCGTTCGAAGATGCGGGTGTTGTCCTTCTTGGGCGTAAACCCTATGGTCTTCCACTGAGCCTGCAGTTCGAGCATGTGGCGGGTGGCTTTGTCCCAGTCGGCGAAGGTCTTCAGCGCTTCGGTGTCGACGGCTTCGGCCTGTTCGCAGAGCGCGGTCTTCTGCTGGAGATTCTCGTTCTCGCGGGCTTTCAGAGCCTCGAAGTGGGCCTGGTGGCGCTTGTTGACGGCGGTGGAGGCCTCCTTGAAGCGGTTCCAGAGCGCTTCGCGCAGCTCCTTGGCTACGGGGCCTGTCTCGCGGAACTCCTGGTGGAGCTTCTGGAGCTGGTGGAAGGCGGAGACGGGGTCGGGGACATCGACCAGGCGTTCGGCGGCCTCGCACAAGCGGGTCTTTATCTCAAGATTCTTCTTGAAGTCATAGTCGCGGAACTCGTGGTTGAGGTGGAGCTGGTCGTAGAACTGGTCCACGTAGTGCTGATAGTTTTTCCAAAGCTCGGTGGCGCGCTCGGCGGGCACGAGTTTGATTTCCTTCCACTCGTTTTGCAGTTGCTTGACGGCGTCATAGTTTTTGTCGGCCTCGTCGGGCGTGGCGGACATTTGCTTGATTTGCTCAATGATGGCGAGTTTGCGTTCCAGATTGGCCTGCTTCTGCTCTTCCAGCTCTTGTGCGGCTTGGGTGCGGAGCTCGCGTATGCGGCTCATTTCCGCCTTGAAGATTTCCTCGGACGGGTCGGCGGGCGGCGTGAAGTCTTCGGCCGATCCTCCGGCTTGGATGAAAGCTTCGTGTGCGGCGTTGACGGCTGCGTTGTGGAGCTTGTAGTAGGCTTGTTTGAGTTGCTCCACTTCCGTGCGGGAGATGCTTTCTCCGTTGGCCACGATTTCCTTGAGCCGCGCGATGATGCCTTCCTTCGTGTCGGGTACCGGTTGTGGCTTTTCCTTCTCCTCTTCAGCCGTTTCGGATTCGGGCTGAACTTCAGGCTCGGTCTCGCCTTGTCCGGCCGGCTCCTGTGCGGATGCTGCGTGGGTCGTTTCGGTGCTGCTTTCTCCGGCTTTTGCGGCGGGAGCGGCGTCCTCTTGGGCTTGTGCCTGCGGAGTCGCTTCTTCGGTTTGTGTCGTTTCGCCGGCGGGCAGGTTTTCGGCTTTCAGTTCCAGCCCTGCTTCGGGTACTTTGTTTTCATCCATAGTTAGGGGATCAGTCTCTGGTGTCAGTGGTTAAAGATATTTCGTGCAAATAAACGTATTTTTCTCGGTATGACCAAGTTTTTTTAGAGGATTTTTACGTTCAGCGACTTAAATCCATGTTTTCCGTCGGAAGAAGGCGTAGAACATTCCGGTTACGACAAAGGAGAGGCCTATGACGAGCGGGAAGCCCCACCAGGTGTGCTCGAGCCCGGAAACCAGGTTCATGCCGAAGATACTGGCTATGAGCGTCGGGAACATGAGGATGATGGAGACGGAAGTCATCTGCTTCATGACGCCGGACATGTTGTTGTTGATGATGCTGGCGTAGGTCTCCATGGTGGAGTCGAGGATGTTGGTGTATATATTGGTGGTCTCGCGCGCCTGGTTCATCTCGATGGTGACGTCTTCGATAAGGTCTGCGTCGAGTTCGTCTACGGGTAGCTTGAACTTGAGCTTTGAGAGGAGTGTCTCGTTGCCGCGGATGGAGGTGATGAAGTAGGTGAGGCTGTCCTGGAGGCGTGAGAGGCTGATGAGGTCCTCGTTGTCGATTTTCTTGTCCAGGTTGCGCTTGGCTTCTTCGATGAGGATGTTGATTTGCTTGAGGCGCTTGAGGTACCAGACGGCCGACGAGAGGAACAGGCGGAATACGAGGTCGACCGAGTCGGTGAAGCCGCGGTTGCGTTTCTGCTGGTAGGAGACGAAGTCTATCATCATGTTCGTCTCGTAGTTGCAGACGGTGATGCAGACGCCCTTGTTGAGGATGATGCCCAGGGGGATGGTGGTGTGGGGCGTGCGGGAACGCACTTCCTTGACGTAGGGGATGCGCAGGATGATGAGCGTCCAGCCGTCGTCGTAGTCGTAGCGGGAGCGTTCGTCCTTGTCTCGGATGTCGTCGAGGAAGTAGTCGGGAATGTGGAGAGTGTTGTAGAGGAAATCTTCGTCGTCGGCCGTGGGGCAGGTCACCTGCACCCAGCAGTTGGGTTCCCATTGGTCTACGGTGCGCAGCGTCAGGTGCGTATTCCAGTAAGTTCGCATAGGCAGTTCCTTCGAAAAAAGGGTTAATGATGACCGGGAAGGCATTGCCCAGGCGTTGCTCCCGGCGTTAGAGTTTGCGCTGATCCGCGTGATAGTCGTCCATTGATTGGATGAATTTTTGGTTTGTGCGTGCAAAATTACGAAAATAATTCTTCCGCGCTCTCCTTCCGGTAAAAAAAGTCCGCCGGGCGGCTGCTTCGTTTGAGGTTCGCTTGAAGCTGCTGCCCGGCGGTGTCGTCGGCTGGTGATGGGATCAGAAGCGGTGCATGGGGCGCATGCCCGGACCGCGGCCGCCGGGGCCGCCGGGGCCACCGCTGTTGCCGCCGTTGCTCGTGCCGCCGAAGATGTTGAGGCGGTAAATGAAGTGAACCATGCAGTACGCGTTGATGGCGTTGTTCCAGGAGTCGCTGCGCATCGTGGCGTTGATCACGCGCGACACGTTGCTCTGCTGGTGGAGGATGTCATAGAACTGCAGGCTGAGCGTGGCGGCCTTGTTCTTGAGGAAGCTCTGTGCGATCTGCGCGTTCCAGACAAGTTCGTTCGTGTTCATGGAGTTGTCCGAATAGCCGCGGCGGGAGGTCATCTGGATGTCGGTGGAGATGCTCATGCCCCAGTCGAAGTTTACGTTGGCGTTTGCGCCGTAGGCGAAGTTCCAGGTGTCCATGTTGGCGTTCTCCTGGAGCGTGGCGCGGGCGTGCTGGTAGCGGAGCCGGCCGATAAGGCCCACGTCGAACATGTCCGTGCGGTAGG
>CALUIN010000023.1 GCA_944320745.1 uncultured Alloprevotella sp.
CGTAGTTGACCGAGGCTTGCGTAACGGTGCGTTGTGAATTGCTTTCAAATTAGTATCTTTGCTCTATCGGAGACAACGTTAAACGCAAAATAACCTCGTATATACAGTTGTGAATTGCTTTCAAATTAGTATCTTTGCTCTATCGGAGACAACTGACATCTTTCCAGCTAACTTACGCGACAAGTTGTGAATTGCTTTCAAATTAGTATCTTTGCTCTATCGGAGACAACAATAGCCGCTGTGGCCGTACATAGTAGCTGTTGTGAATTGCTTTCAAATTAGTATCTTTGCTCTATCGGAGACAACTCGATACGAGTAATGTAAAAAGAATCAAGGGTATACGAGCAAAGAAGAGAATTAAAAAAATGCCTGTTTCCGCCAAAGAATCCCGCCTTCTGGGCGGGATTCTTTGGCTTAAAACAATTCCAATTGCTGGCCGGGAGCATTGATGCTTTGTGACTTCCGGCCGTAGAATAATTCTATCTGGCCGAATTGTTTGTCCGTGATGCACATGATGCCCACTTTTCCGTATTCCGGAAGAAAGGATTTTACTCGCTTAATATGGACCGCAGCGTTTTCACTGCTTGCGCAGTGACGAACGTAGATTGAAAACTGAAACATGGTGAATCCATCCCGTTGCAGGTTCTTCCTGAAAAGGGCGTAGGCCTTTTTGTCTTTCTTCGTCTCTGTTGGGAGGTCGAACAGTACGAGTATCCACATGATCCTGTATTCATTGAATCGTTCCATGGTGTGCAGGCTTAGCATTCGGGATAGCTGATCCGGCGCGATTCTCCTGAAAAGCATTTGTAAAGTGAGGCCGTGGTCTGTGCAGCAGCTATCATGAGCGGGCTGCGTTTCCCGCCGATTT
Source organism: uncultured Alloprevotella sp. (assembly GCA_944320745.1). GTDB lineage: Bacteria > Bacteroidota > Bacteroidia > Bacteroidales > Bacteroidaceae > Alloprevotella. Next base: position 869 of record CALUIN010000023.1, read on the forward strand.
TTACTTCCAAGGTCGGGATGGAGAGCAACTGCACTTTTGTGCTTCGGTCCAGTTCAATGTCGTGGCCTTTATCTTTGCAGATATTGAATACGAGGCGGTCTACGAAGGGGCGGTAGGGCTCCATGATGTCGTCGGCCAGGCAGTAAGCATTGTAGCGGTTGTGATGATGAATGCCGAGGGTCGGTAAAAGTCCGCTGGCTACGAGTGACCTGGCTATGACGGCACGGAGAATGGCATAGCCGTAGTTGAGGAGGTTGTTGGGAGGTATGCCGTCGGGATCGCGGGTGAACCCGTCTATATCTGCGAAAAAGTTTTTCCAATAGTATGCGGCCGCGCGTGCTTCCAGATTGTCCGGGTCGCCGCTGCGAACTTCTTTGACCCAGGCCCTCATGCATTGCGTTTCGGCCTGAGTGCATAGAGCCAAGATGTTGGCCTGATTGCCGATTTTCGCTTGTATGGTTTGCTGCCAGAGCTGTTTGCGTAGTGGAAGCGAGGCCTCTATTTGCCGGCGGAATCGTTCGTTCTGCGTCGTGTTGCCATAGAGGGGCAGCAGCAGACCGACTGGCATTCTTTTCTTGTCGCAAGTGATCACCGCGCAGTTGTATTCCAGCAGTGCTTCCAAGGCACCTGACGTGATGCTGATTTGCGGATGGTCCAGGATAACGACGCCAATGTCTTCGATGGGTTGAGTGACATCGGCGGGCGGCCCGTTGCCGTCCGTTTCGGGCCGCCGGATGACGAGCTGCCCGAGACGGAGCGACAAGTAGGCCGGATTGCCAAAGTATAAGGTTTTCTTAATCATTTTCTTTAGGAGGTTGGGGTTGGACGATTTTTACGATATTGCCGAGCCTGTCTGTCTTAATGGGCAGGCAGGTTTCTTTTATCATTTCTTCAGTGAGGGCACGTTCCATTTTATTCTGGCTTGAAAATTCTAAACCGTTGACAATGGCTTTAGCCACGCGTGAGGGGATGAAAAATGCCCGCCGTTTGTCTAATGATACGACCTTGTATATTCTTTCTCTGTCAAGCGGTTCGTGGATTATGCCGCTGTCCGTTTCTTCTTTTGTAGGCAGATAGACCAGATCTCCGGGTGAAAGGACAAACGCAGGAGCCGGTCCCCCATCCTCTGGGTCGGCAGGAGAATGGTGCTGCTTCAGTCGTTGAATGGCTTTGTACAAGGGTATTGTGGCAAAGCTTCTTTTGCACGATGTCCGTCCGCTCTCGGGGTCGGTGGCCCAAGTTGTGTAAACGGCGAAGTAGAGGTTCGTCCCTTTGTCCGCTTCTACGAATTTAGCGGCTTTGTTTCCGCGTTGTCCTACCGGGAATTTGCTGGCTTGTTCGTAGACGCGCACTTTGCGGATGGGCTGGTGCTGTTTTCCGCCGTTCAGGCGGGCGATGTCGGCGTTCATCCGCTCGATGCCTTCGGGCGAAAAGGCCGTTGCCGGGTCGTCTCCGTTTTGCTCTAGGTGGCGAAGCAGGATTTTTTGGATGCCGGTGTCGGTGACAGACTCGTTTATCTTTTTCCGGTTGAAGCTGGTGTCGAGGAGCTTGCGTGTGGCGAAGCAGTGCTCGTTTGTCTCTTCGGTGAAGTAGTACACGGGGATGCGCTTGAGGTCGATGTCCTGCCATTCGTCGTGATGCTCGGCAATGTATCCCTCTATCTGTTTGCGGCTCATGGACCTGCGGAGCAGGCTTTGGAGTAGGTGCCGGAATTCTCGGTCCACGATGCGCTCGGGGTGCTCCGCGGCGACTTTCAGGCTGACCGGGCGCGTGCGGCGCAGGTTGACCAGACCGTGTACGGTGTCCTTGTGCAGGGATTTGCGGATGGCCCAGGCGTGGCCCCGCTGGCGGACGGAGACCTTGCGTCCGTCGGCGGCGTAGTGTTGGTAGCGGTTGTTCGTCTTGGTGAGTATGCGCAGGTTTTGCTTGAAACTGGGCAAGATGCTTTGCAGAATGGCGCGGACGTCCTGCGTGAAGGTGTCCCAAGGCTTGCGCACGCTCCAGTAGTAATTGCCCCTGTCGTCTGTCCGGCATTTGTCGCAGAGGATGCGCCGCAGGTCGTCGCGCTGTCCGCCGGCTTTGGAGTTGTTCAGATAGTTGACGATGGTGCGGGTGGCGCAGGCGGTCACGATGGCGTCCATGGCGTGGTGACGGTGGTCTATGCGCTTGGGATTGAAGCCCCGTTGGCATTCTAGCGGGACGGCGGGTAGCTCGTGCCCGTTTCTGCTCAGGGCGGTGTAGGTGGTTGTCCCTTTCAGCCGGTTCATCCGCTGGAAGCGGGGCAGGATGATTTCGTTCCACACGGCATTTACGCCCCAGTCCTTTTTGAGCCTGTCGGTCACGCCGCCAGTGGTGGCAATAACGTTTTTCGAGGTGGCTTCGGCTTCGTCGTCCTCGCGCACAACGGCCGATAGTAGGCCGAGCACGGTGCGCGTGATGTAGCGCGTGTCGTTCATCTGCCGCTGGGTGAAGGATTCGGGAATGTCGTCCAGCAGGAGTTTGCGCCGCTTGGCTTGCAGAGACTTGGCGGCGTAGTGTTCCTCAACGAATTTCTCGTATTCATCTATGCTCAGGATTTCCGCGCTTCCGCCGCCGTTCAGAGGAACTTTCTCTCCGTGGTGACAGCAGATAAATTCGTGGCCTAGCTGGTTGCTCTTGAGGCGGTTGACTTCCGCCTCGCAGATTACCTTGTTGCTCAGCGAGTCATCGAAGTAGCGGGATTGCGGGATGATGTGTTCTATCTGGTAGGCGGGGGTGAAGAGCTTGCTCAGGGGGATGACTCTGCCGGTGTAGGGCGACCGATACCGCTGCTCGAGCCATAGCTTGTAGCGCCGGACATCGCTTGAGGTGGGGCGTTTGGCGGCATCTGTTTCGTTGTATTTCCGAAGTATGTCGGCGATATCTTCCGGCAATTCGTCCGGCCCGCTGAGTGCGGCTTCTTCGTAGATGCGGAGCAGGCTTTGCTGGTAGGGGGAGTAGGGGCGCACGTTTTCCACGTCGAGGTCCGGGCGGGACAGGTCGGCCAGCAGGGCTTTGACGCGCAGGTTGGTGCGTTCGTTTTCCAAGATGTCGAGTGTGCGTTTTTTGCGCTCGTTTGCCGGCAGTTTCATCTCGCGGCCCATTTCTACATGAATCTCGTCGATGTGTCCTACCTGCCGCCATATGTCGCGCACCACGCGCAGCGTTTCCAGGACGACGGTTTCAACGATGGGGTTGCGCATGGAGTGCTGCCGGAAGGCGGCGAGCCAGGCGTCGATGTCGTCCGGGCTGGTCCAGCGCGCCGTGTCGCGCGCTTCGGAGTGACGGCCGTAGGCTATGTAGCAGGCCAGCCACGTTCCTAAGCCTTGGAAGTCCTCTGTGCGGTGGAAATTCTTCACTTGTTCGCGGACGCGGTTGGGAATGGCTTCGTCCGCCTCGCCTGTGAGCAGGTGGTCTATGCGCTGTCGGACGGCGGGGTCTATGGCCGCTGCGCTCCAGAGGTCGCCGGCGCGCATGAGGGGCACCAGCTTGCGCAGGGCTTTGGCGGAATAGTTGCCGTAGTCCTTTTCGAAGGGCGGCATCCGTTCGAAGGCGGCGCAGAAGGCGTCGGCGTCGGCGCCGTTCTTTGCAGCGAATTTGCGCAGGCCTTTGCGCAGTTCTTCCCGGTCCGAGATGGAGTAGAGCAGGTGCCACAGGGCTTCTTCGCGTGGCGCGGTGAGAAAGTCCGCATTCAGTCCGGCCTGTTTGAGTCTGCCCAGGAGCAGCGCGTGTGTTTCGCCAGCCGGGTATTCTTTTTCTTCCACATAATTCCACCGGTACTGCTCATCGTCCAGCTTGAAGTGCTTCAGCAGGCTTTTTTCTTTGACGGTCTTCTGTCCGGCGAGCCATCTGAACAGTTCGGCTCGGGGCGCGGGGTCGAGGTTGGGCAGGTATTGTGAGGTCACGTCTTTGTCGCCGCGCCGGTCGCGGTGGTAGATGCGCAGGTTCGCGATGAACTGCCACAGGCGGAACTCTTGGAAAATCGGGTGCGACTTGGCGATGCACTTTACCGGGACACGCCGTTTCTCGCCCGTTTGCCGGACTGTATAGGTATGGCTCTCGTAGGGGCAGTCGTCGATGAGCGACTTCTTGCTTTTCAGCGGGCGTTGATAGAAAAGGATGTCCTCCGTCAGCAGGTAGGACATGTCCTTGTGGAGCAGCATGTTGCGATGCGCTTCGTTGTGTGGGTACAGTTCTTCGGCGCAGGCCCGGAGCGCGGCCGGGTCCTTCAGCTCGTTGTGAAACCGGCATTGTGTTTTCAGGATTTCCCGCAGTTCCTCCTTATAATATTTGCGTTCTATGGTGCGGACCAGCTGGCCGCGTACTTTCCGCTTGGGATTTTCGCGCAGTTTTGTGTAAATGTAGCTGCCTACGCTGGTGCCCTCTCTTTCGATGTCGTGTTCTGCCTTTTGTTTGACCAAAGCCCACTCCGTGTCCCATTCCGCATCGGTCGGCACCTTGAAGCGGCAGCTGGGGCCGTCCAGCTGCTCGTCGCGCCGCTCCTGTCCGTCTTTGTCCAGGTCTACGGTGACGAGGATGCTTTTCTTTTGTCCTATCCAGTCCGGCGCTTCTTTCTTGAAAATCTTCCCGCGCGTGCCGTTCTCTAATTCCACGATGAAAATCTTCAGTCCTTTGTATGCTTCGCCGGTGTCGCGGATGGCGGTCACTGTCTGTTCGTCGAAATATGTCCTTGTCTTTTTCTTTTTCTCCGACTCCTGCTCCTGCTCCTCGCGCAGCTGGTAGTAGCCACGTTTCTGGTTGAAACTAAGCAGAATCCAAGCCAGCTCCTCGCGACTCACCGGGCGAGTGAGGGCTTTCCGGCGCAGGTAGTAGAGCGTCCAGTCGTGGGGGATTCTGGCCCCGCCGGTGGCCAATGCTCCGTGAGCGTTGAAGTCGGCAATCATTTCGCGGAACGCGTCCTCGAAGAGGAAGCGGCTTTCCCCGTCCTCACCCTTCGTCCAGGCCAGTTTGCAGCCGTCCTCGGCCGTGAAGTTTCCGTATCGGTCGAGAGCCGCTTCGTAGTGCGCGGGGAGGAAGCGGAGTCGGGCGAGCACGCGGTGCAGGCGGGCGCGGCGCAGTTTTCCGCGTTCCGTGAGGCGGCGGATGCTGCGTTGGCGGGTGCGTTCTGCGGTCTGGGATTTGCTGTTGCCCTTGTTGAAGTCGTCAAGCGTGGCATCGTCCATGGGGATGACGCGCACGCCCGCCGCAAGGATGTCCTTCGGTACATCTTTGTTTTCCATGTCTGTGTCGGTGTCGGCATGGACAACGGCCCAGCCGATGCTGTTGGGGCCTAAGTCGAGACCTAAGATGTTTTTCATCGTTCGGAGTTTTTGCGCGGGTGGCTGCGCTGTGACGCGGGACGCACTGCCGCAGTTTTTCGAGAAGGAATGTAAGCAAAAAAAGCCCACCGATAAAGGACGATGGGCAAGAGCCTGAATGTTATCACAACGGAATAATCCTTATTGTGAATGCTTCAAATTAGCATGGCAAATATAAGGATTAATCGGATGGCCGCCAAGTATTCGCCCGAAATATTTTCATAACAAGAGAAAAATGCGGCTGTTTGTCGGAAAAAAACAGCAAAACCGACAGCGCGCGGCCCGCCTCGGGGTCGCGCGCTGTCTGCTCTGCGGGCAAGCCGCCGGGTCAGCATCCTGCCGGGCAGCGGGGCTTGATTTGCTGGAAGAAGTCGTTACCCTTGTCGTCCACGAGGATGAAGGCGGGGAAGTCTACGACTTCGATCTTCCAGACGGCTTCCATGCCCAGTTCGGGGAACTCTACGCATTCAATGCTCTTGATGCTCTGCTGCGAGAGGATGGCTGCCGGTCCGCCGATGGAGCCGAGGTAGAAGCCGCCGTGCTTCTTGCAGGCGTCGGTGACCACCTGCGTGCGGTTGCCTTTGGCTATCATGACGAGGGAGCCGCCGTGCTCCTGGAACAGGTCAACGTAGGGGTCCATGCGGTTGGCCGTCGTGGGGCCCATTGAGCCGCAGGGCATTCCCGCGGGGGTCTTGGCCGGTCCGGCGTAGAGCACGGGGTGGTCCTTCATGTATTGCGGCAGGTCCTCGCCGCGGTCGAGGCGCTCCTTCAGACGGGCGTGGGCGATGTCGCGTGCCACGATGATGGTGCCGTTGAGGCTGACGCGCGTGGCTACGGGGTACTGGCTGAGCACCTTGCACACCTCGCGCATGGGCTGGTTCAGGTCGATGCGCACGGCGTCGCCTTCGCCGGCTTCGCGCAGTGCTGCGGGAATCAGCGAGCCGGGATTGTCGTCCATCTTTTCAATCCAGATTCCGTCCTTGTTGATTTTGCACTTGATGTTGCGGTCGGCCGAGCAGCTCACGCCGAGCCCTACGGGGCAGCTGGCGCCGTGGCGCGGCAGACGGATGACGCGCACGTCGTGGGCGAAGTATTTGCCGCCGAACTGTGCGCCGAGGCCTATGTTGTGGGCGGCTTCGAGGAGCTGCTTCTCCAGCTCCACGTCGCGGAAGGCGCGGCCCGTCTCGTCGCCCGTGGTGGGCAGGTTGTCATAGTAGTGCGTGGAGGCGAGCTTCACGGTGAGCAGGTTCTTCTCGGCCGACGTGCCGCCGATGACGAAGGCGATGTGGTAGGGCGGGCAGGCGGCCGTGCCGAGCGTCTTCATTTTGCCGACGAGGAAGGGCACGAGCGTCTGCGGGTTGAGGATGGCCTTCGTTTCCTGGTACAGGTAGGTCTTGTTGGCCGAGCCGCCGCCTTTCGTCACGCAGAGGAAGCGGTACTCCATGCCTTCCGTGGCCTCCAGGTCGATCTGGGCCGGGAGGTTGCAGCGCGTGTTCACCTCCTCGTACATGCTGAGCGGGGCGTTCTGGGAGTAGCGGAGGTTCTCCTCGGTGTAGGTCTTGTAGACGCCGCGGGCGATGGCTTCCTCGTCGCAGTAGCCGGTCCATACCTGCTGGCCCTTTTCGCCGTGGACGATGGCGGTGCCAGTGTCCTGGCAGAGGGGCAGCTGGCCCTTGGCAGCCACTTCGGCGTTGCGCAGGAAGGTCAGGGCCACGTACTTGTCGTTGTCCGAGGCCTCGGGGTCGCTCAGGATCCTGGCCACCTGCTCGTTGTGGGAGCGGCGCAGCAGGAAGGAGACGTCGCGGAAGGCCTGGTTGATCATGCGGGTGAGGCCTTCGGCTTCGACCTTGAGAACGGGCTGTCCCTCGAACTCGCCGACGGAGACGTAGTCTTTCGTCAGCAGATAATATTCCGTGTCGTCCTTGCCGACCTGGAACATCGGAGCGTACTTGAATGCTGGTGTCTGTGCCATATCTGTGATTGTTATGTCTGTGATGGTTTCTGCGGAGCAAAGTTATGGAAAAACGGGGAAAACCGCCCCGTGTTTTTCTCTCTTTCGCACTGTGGCGGCCGTCTGTGCCGCGGTTTATTCTTTTATCCCTTCCTTGACGGCCTTTTCAAGCTTTTCTCTCGGGCATGGCTTCCGTAGGATCCAATAGGGGGAAGAATCTGCCGACCATTTCCCCATGAACTCTTCGCCGGAAGCCGTGACGCCGTTGGCGCAAAGTTCCCATCCTTGGGCGGTGAAATACATCAGGGCGGCGGCCGGCGTCCTGAAGCGGATTTTCTTCCCTTTCCCGTCCGTCAGCTTTTGGACGGTCTGGCCGTTGTCCACTTTCACGGTGATTCCCTCCTTGTCGTAGTCGCCTTCGAAGGTGACGATGTTGTAGATGTGGCATGTGCGTGTCTGCGCGGTGCCCAGGAGGGCGGTCGCCGCGAGCAGCAGCAGGAGTGCGATTCTTTTCATGTCGGTCGTTGGGTTTTGGGGGACGTCTGTCGGGAGTTCAGTTCTGGATGAGGAGCATACCTTGCGTGGCGGCGTAGGTCACGCGGTAGCGGAAGAGCGGGCGGCCCGCCGTGCCGGAGGAGACGATGCCGCCGTTGTTCAGGTCGTAGGTGCGGCCGCAGCGGTTGCAGTGCATGGCCGTCGTGCCGCTGAAGCTCAGGGGGCGCTGGATGTAGGTCTCGTAGCAGTTGGGGCAGACCAAGTCGAAGGCCGAGAGGGCGAAGTTCCCGTTCAGGTCCGGCACGGCCGGTGTCCCGACGATGAACCCGCTCACGTACTCCGGCCGGCCGTAGTTGTCGACGGCAGTGGCGGCGTAGCGCGTGGAGCTGCCGTCGGGCCCGGTGAAAAGGTAGTAGCCGCCGGAGAAAGTGATGGTGCAGAACTGTCCCGGATTGTTGACGGCGGAGTTGAGCTGCGGCGTGGTGATGACGCTGCCGAAGCGGAAGAAGGCGCGCAGGTTGGCGTAGTAGCTCTCGGCCTCCTCCGCGCACGAGGCCGGCAGCAGCGCCAGGAGCAGCGCCAGAGGGAAGAGGCGCTTCATGGCTGGAGGAGTTTGTGCTCGGCTTCGGCCACGCGGTCGAATCCGAAGCGCTGCCACGTGGCGTCCATGAGGGCGGCGATGCGGTCGTTACACAGGTTGCCCATACTGCCGGCGTGCGTGTGGCGCACCTCCTTCGCGGGGCGGAAGCGGCCGGCCTCGATGTCCAGTCCCACCTTGCGGTAGGCGTCGCGGAAGGGCGTCCCGGCCGCGGCAAGGCGGTTCACCTCCTCCACGGAGAACATCAGGTTGTAGCGCGGGTCGTCCAAGATGTTGCGGTTCACCTCGATGCGCTCCACGATGTAGCGCGCCATCTCCAGGCAGTCCGTCAGCTGGCCGAAGGCCGGCAGGAAGACTTCCTTGATTTCCTGGAGGTCGCGGAAGTAGCCGCTCGGCAGGTTGTTCATGATGAGCACAATCTGCTGTGGCAGGGCCTGCAGCCTGTTGCAGCGGGCGCGTATCAGCTCGAACACGTCCGGGTTCTTCTTGTGCGGCATGATGCTGGAGCCGGTCGTACACTCCGCCGGCAGGCGGATAAATCCGAAGTTCTGCGAGTTGAAGAGGCAGGCGTCGAAGGCCAGTTTGGCCACCGTGCCCGCTATGCCGGCCAGGGCGAAGGCCACGCTCCGCTCGTTCTTGCCGCGGCCCATCTGCGCGTAGACCACGTTGTAGTCCATCGAGTCGAAACCGAGCAGGCGCGTGGTCAGCTCGCGGTCCAGGGGGAAGGAAGAGCCGTAGCCGGCGGCCGAGCCCAGCGGGTTGCGGTTGGTCATGCGGTAGGCGGCCTCGAGCAGCAGCATGTCGTCCGCCAGGCTCTCGGCGTAGGCGCCGAACCACAGGCCGAAGCTCGAGGGCATGGCTACCTGCAGGTGCGTATATCCGGGCATGAGCACGTCGCGGTAGCGCTCGCTCTGCTCCTGCAGCGTGCGGAAAAGCTGGCGCACGGCGTGCGCCACGTCGCGGATGCGGTCGCGCGTGAAGAGCTTGAGGTCCACGAGTACCTGGTCGTTGCGCGAGCGGCCGCTGTGAATCTTCTTGCCCACGTCGCCCAGGCGGCGCGTCAGCATCAGTTCCACCTGCGAGTGAACGTCCTCCACGTCGTCCTCTATGACAAACTCGCCCCGCTCGCAGCAGGCGTAGATGTCGCGCAGTTCGCGCAGCAGGCTGTCGAGTTCCCCGGCCGTGAGCAGACCGATTTCGCGCAGCATCGTGATGTGGGCCATCGAGCCAAGGACGTCGTATTTTGCCAGGTAAAGGTCCAGTTCGCGGTCGTGGCCTACGGTGAAGCGGTCGATTTCCTCCGTCGCGTCGACGGATTTTTCCCAAAGTTTCATGCGTTGGTTGCGTAAAAGGGTTATAGACATTGCGGCGCGCCGGTCCGCGGGGCGGGGCGGGGCGCGCCGTGCGCGGGCAGTCAGGCCTCGGCGTCGGGCATCGGGGCCGCCGGCATGTGGGCCAGGATGTTGGCCAGTCCGTCGGCCGCCTGCTGCAGCGGTCCGGCGGCCATGCTCTTCATGAACATGTTCAGTTCGGCGCCGACGGTGACGCGCATCTTGGCCGCCTCGCCCTCGGGCAGGAGCTGAATCCATACGTAGAGCTGTACGGGCGCGCCCTCGCTGGCCAGCTTCACCAGTTTCGGCTCCTCGCGCTCCACGGCGCGCAGCGTGAGCGGCCCCATCGGGGTGCGCAGCGTCAGGCAGTCCTGCTCGAAGGTCAGGTCCTCCAGGTAGCGGCGCGTTTCCTCCAGCTTCTCGGCCGGAATCTGTTCCGCCATCTTTTCTGCCACGGCGGGATCGGCCAAGCGTTGCTTCAGGCCTTCCAGGTGGCGCAGGTCCGACAAGCGGGCGTAGGCCGCCTCCGCGGACTGGCTCAGGTGCTTTATCTCGCTTTCAAATTTGCAAAGTCCCATGCGTTGTTCTGTTGAGTAAGTTGTTAGAGCGGAGCAAATTTACGGAAAGTTTCCCGAACGTCCTGCCTCCGCGGCCCTAACTTTTGCCCCGCGTGCGGAAAAGCGCGCGGCGCACGGGGCTAAGGGGAGAAAAAACGGGGCTAGGGCGCGTTCTGACGGGGCTAAGGCGCGTGTGTGCCGGCACAGGGCGGCGCGGCGCGGAGGCGGGGCGCTGTAAAATGGGTAGTATTTTTCGTGATACGGGTAGGGGAAAGGTGGCCGTTATGTCGTATTTTTGCAACGATGATGCCGCCTACCGTCCGCCGGAGGCCCGCGGACCTGCTGTTTTGACCAATCTTATACCGTACTATATGCTGAGAAAAGTAAGAACCGTATTGGCCGTCGTGTTCTTCGCAGCGGTGACGCTGCTGTTCCTCGACTTCACGGGGACGGCCCATGCCTGGCTGGGATGGACGGCCCGCATTCAGTTCCTGCCGGCCCTGCTGGCGCTCAACGTGGGCGTCGTCCTGGGCCTCGTTGTCCTGACGCTGGTCTTCGGCCGGGTCTACTGCTCGGTCATCTGCCCGTTGGGCGTGTTTCAGGACGTGGTGGCGTGGTTCGCCCGCCGGCGGCGGTGCCTGCGCTACAAGTATTCGCCCGCGCTGACCTGGCTGCGCCGGGCGGTGCTCGTGGTATTCGTCGTGGCCCTCGTGGCCGGCTTCGGATCGGCGGCCGCCCTGCTGGCCCCTTACAGCAGCTACGGGCGCATCGCGTCCAGCTTCTTCGCCCCGGTCTATGCCTGGGGCAACAACGTGCTGGCTTACTTCGCCGAGCGGATGGGCAGTTATGCCTTTTACTCCACGGACGTGTGGCTGCGGAGCCTGCCCACGTTCATCGTGGCGGCGGCGACGCTCATCGTCCTCGTCGTCCTGGCCTGGCGCGGCGGCCGCACGTATTGCAACACGATATGCCCAGTGGGCACGGTGCTGGGCTTTCTGGCCCGCTTTTCCTGGTTCAAGCCCGTCATTGATACGGACAAGTGCATCGGCTGCAAGCGCTGCGCGCGGAGCTGCAAGGCCTCGTGCATCGACGTGAAGCGCCATGCCATAGACTATAGCCGCTGCGTGGCCTGCATGGATTGCCTGGACAACTGCAGCGAGGGCGCCGTCCGCTACATCCATCCCCGTCGCCGCGCCCCGCAGAAGGCCGCGGCCGGACCCGCTCCCGCGGCGCCCGACGCCGCCCGCCGCGGCTTTCTGACGGCAGCGGGTCTGCTGGCCTCCGGGCTGGCTCTGCGCGCCCAGCGGAAGAAGGTGGACGGCGGGCTGGCAGTCATCGAGGAGAAGAAGGTGCCGCGCCGCGGCGTGCCCCTCGTGCCGGCGGGCGCCATGAGCCTGCGCCACTTCACGCAGCACTGCACGGCGTGCCAGCTTTGCGTGTCGGTCTGCCCTAACGGCGTGCTGCGCCCCTCGGCGGACACGGGCCGCCTCATGCAGCCCGAGATGAGCTACGAGCGGGGATACTGCCGGCCGGAGTGCACGAAGTGCGGCGACGTCTGCCCCGCCGGCGCGATACGGCCGTTCACGGCTGCGGACAAGTCGGCCACGCAGATCGGCCATGCTGTCTGGGACCGCACGAACTGTGTGGTGCTGACGGACGGCGTGGCCTGTGGCAACTGCGCCCGCCATTGCCCCACGGGGGCCATTACGATGGTGCCCTCCGTGCCGGGCAACGCCGCCTCGCCCAAAATCCCGGCTGTCAACGTGGGACGCTGCATCGGCTGCGGAGCGTGCGAGAACCTTTGCCCCGCACGGCCCTTCAGCGCCATCCGCGTGGAGGGACACGAGGTGCACAGCGAGATCTGACACTTCCCGACGCGATCAATACGAAACGATATGGACGATTCAAGACACAACGGCAAGAGCCTTTCACGCCGTGACTTCTTCAAGGTGGCCGGCGCCGCGGGACTGGCCGCCGCTGGCCTGGCGGCGTGTGGCGGCAGGGATGAGGCCGCGGCCGGCGGCGAAGACGCGGCGCCCGCCGGAGAAATGACCCGCCGCCCCAACCCGAAAACCGGAGAAAAGGTCTCCCTCCTCGGATTCGGCATGATGCGCCTGCCCTTCAAGGGCGGGGAGGACGGCCGCGAGGGCGGAGAGACCGTTGACCAGGAGGAGGTGAACCGGCTCGTGGACTACGCCCTGGCGCACGGGGTGAACTATTTCGACACCTCGCCCGCCTACTGCCAGGGACAGTCCGAGCGCGCGACGGGAGCGGCCCTGAGCCGTTATCCCCGCGACAAATATTTCGTGGCTACGAAGCTCTCCAACTTCAGCCCGGACACATGGTCGCACGATGCCTCCGTGGCCATGTACCGCAACTCTCTGAAGGAGCTGCGCGTGGACTACATCGACTACCTCCTGCTTCACGGCGTGGGTATGGGCGGCATGGAGGAGCTGAATCACCGCTACCTCGAGAACGGCGTGCTCGACTTCCTGCTGAAGGAACGCGAGGCTGGCCGCGTGCGTAACCTCGGCTTCTCTTATCACGGAGACATCGAGGTCTTCGACTATCTCCTGGCCCGCCACGACAAGTATCGCTGGGACTTCGTGCAGATTCAGCTGAACTATCTGGACTGGAAATACGCCAAGCAGATTAACTCGAGAAACACGGATGCGGAGTACCTCTACGGCGAGTTGGAGAAGCGCGGCATCCCCGCCGTCATCATGGAGCCGCTCTTGGGCGGCCGCCTCTCGAACGTGCCGGACAACATCGTGGCCCGGCTCAAGGAGCGCGAGCCCGAACGGAGCATCGCCTCGTGGGCGTTCCGCTTCGCCGGCACCTTTCCGGGCGTGCTCTGCGTGCTGAGCGGCATGACGCGCATGGAGCATCTGCAGGACAACCTGAGGACTTATTCGCCCCTGGAGCCGCTCACGCAGGAGGAATTCCAGTTCCTGCTCGACACGGCTACGATGATGATGAAGTTCGACACGATTCCGTGCAACGACTGCAAGTACTGCATGCCCTGTCCCTACGGCATCGACATCCCGGGCGTATTGCTGCACTACAACAAATGCTTGAACGAGGGCAACGTCCCGGCCTCGGCGCAAGACCCGCGCTACCGCGCGGCGCGGCGCGCCTTCCTCGTCGGCTACGACCGGAGTGTGCCGCGCCTGCGCCAGGCCAGCCACTGCATCGGCTGCAACCAGTGCTCGCCCCACTGCCCGCAGGGGATAGACATCCCGAAGGAACTGCACCGTATCGACGCCTACGTGGAACAACTGAAGCAGGAGACGCTATGAATACAGACCTCATGGATACGCTTCGTAGCGGCGGCTACTCCCTCGTGGCGCGTCAGGGCGGCCGCATCTATACTTTCAGGCAGCGCGGCGTAGCGGACCTGTTCGACCTCTATACCGGCCGGCCCGCCCTCTTGGCTGGCGCCGACGTGGCGGATAAGGTGGTGGGCCGGGGCGCCGCCGCGCTGATGGTCCTCGCCGGCGTCCGTTCGCTCCATGCCGGCGTAGCCAGCGCGGCCGCTATGGCCCTGCTGCACCGGGCAGGCGTGGCGGCGGAGTGCGAAGTGGAAGTGCCCCACATCATTAACCGCCAGGGCACGGGCCCTTGTCCGCTGGAGGCTGCGACCGAAGGCCTGGAGCGCCCGGCGGACATGTGGCCCGTCATCCGTGACTTCGTGGCCCGGCTGAGGCTGGGCGGCGGGGCGCGGCCTCTTGCCCCGGATGGGCCGATTACTTCAGACACAACAACTCCTAATTAATACAGCATCATGGATAATTCCGTAAAGCTCTATGCGTTGCCTTACCGGCACGCCGCTACTTACCTGGCCGCCGCGCTCTTTGTGGCCGGCAACGTCGTGCTTCCCCAGCTCTGTCACCTCATGCCGCAGGGCGGCGTGACATGGCTGCCGATTTATTTCTTTACGCTCGTCGGCGCCTACAAGTATGGCTGGAAGGTCGGTCTGCTCACGGCGGTGGCCTCTCCCCTGGTCAACTCGTGGCTCTTCGGTATGCCGGCGCCTGCCGTGCTGCCCGCCATTCTGCTGAAGTCTGTCGTGCTGGCGCTCTGCGCTGGCTTTGCGGCCCGCCGCTTCCGCCGCGTGACGCTGCCGCTGCTGGCCGCCGTCGTGGCGGTTTATCAGCTGGCTGGCTCGCTTGGCGAGTGGGCTCTGAGCGGCAGCCTGCAGGCTGCCCTTCAAGACCTGCGCACAGGCTACCCCGGCATGGCGTTCCAAGTGATAGGCGGCTACTTCTTCATCAAGTACCTTGTCCGCAAGTGAACGCTTCTCCCCGGCGCGCGGCCTGTGCCCGCGCCGGGGGCGCAAGGGGCGCGCCGCCGCCGGTGCGGCGCACATGTTTCACTCCTTAACACGTAAGACCCTATGTTTGGTTTAGGAACTCAGGAAATTATTTTCATTGTGCTCATCGTGCTGCTCTTTTTCGGCGGGAAGAAGATTCCCGAACTGATGAAGGGGCTTGGCCGCGGCGTCCGCAGTTTCCGCGACGGCATGAACGGCACGCCGGAGAACGACACCAAGGCCGCGCCGAAGGAAGGCGACGGGAAGCAGGCAGCGGATGGCGGAGCAAAGTAAACCAGGCCAGCACCCCTCGCCGGCGGGAGCGGCCGGCGGGGCCATGACCTTCTGGGACCATCTGGACGTACTGCGCGGCTTGATTCTGCGCGTGGCCCTGGTGGTCGTGGCCATAGCGGTCGTGGCCTTCTGTTTCAAGGACGCCCTGTTCCGCATCGTCCTGGCGCCCAGCCGTCCGGACTTCGTGCTCTATGACGTGCTGAACCGGCTCCATCTCCGCATGGTGCCGGGCGGCGATGCGGTGGACTTCCACGTGACCCTCATCAACACGCAGCTGGCCCAGCAGTTCGTGGTCCACACCAAGGCCGCCATCGGCGCCGGACTGCTGCTGGCGTCGCCCTACGTCGTGGCCGAACTGTTCCGCTTCGTGCTGCCCGCCCTCTATGCGACGGAGCGGCGCTATGCCCTGCGGTGCGCGCTTGGGGGCTACGCCATGTTCCTGCTGGGACTGCTGCTCAGCTATTTCCTGATATTCCCCCTGACGTTCCGCTTTCTCGGCACGTATCAGGTGAGTGCGGACGTGGTCAACATGATTACGCTCGACTCCTATATGAATACGCTCCTGACGCTGAGCTTCCTGCTCGGCGTAGTGTTCGAGATACCTGTTGTCTGCTGGCTGCTGGCGCGGCTCGGCGTGCTGACGGCGGCCCCCATGCGGCGCAAGCGGCGCTACGCCTATGTGGCGATTCTCGTCGTGGCGGCCGTGATTACGCCGACGTCCGACATTTTCACCCTCCTGCTCGTGTCGCTCCCGATGGTGCTGCTCTACGAGGCTGGCATCTTCGTCGTGGCGCGCACCGCGCCCAGGTGCGAGAGCGGGGGCGGCAGTCCCTCTGCAAGCTCCTGAGCGAAACCTGTCGTGGCGGGCATGCCGCGCGGGCCGGTTCCCATCGGGGGAAGCGGCCGCGGCGCTGCCGGCAGCAGTCGCTCTTCTGTGAAGTGGCCGACGCCTCTCCGGCGCCGGCCGCTTCGCGTCTTGTCTTCGCCCCGCAGCAAGGGGCCGGGCGGGGGCGGCCCTTAGCGGGCTTTCCTGAGAAACTCCACTGCCGTCTTGAGCACGCGGTCCTCCTTTTCCGTCAGGTCCTCCAGCGTGAGCGGCACGTAGATGTCCGGCTCTATGCCCTTGCCCACGAACACGCGGCCGCCGGGATATGTGTCCTTCTTCGTACAGATGTAGCCTTGCAGGTCGGGCAGCAGCTGCACGATGATGGGCTGGCCCGTGCTGCCGTTGCTGGGTTGGCCTATGATCGTTATGTTGGGCTGCCCGTCCGCCATGACGAGGAGGTTCTCGCAGGCCGAGGCCGTGTTGCGGTTGATGAGGATGGCCGTGGGCACGACGAGGCGCATGCGGTCGGCGGGATATGTTTTCCAGCTGGCCTTCGGCTCGGTCGTGGCCTGGTCGTGGTAGTTCTGGTAATACGCCCGCAGGGTCGGGTTGCCTACGGTGTCGGCCGGCTGAACGTCGGCGCCCCAGGCGGCATAGGCCGCGTTGTAGGTGCGCGTGCTCCACTCCTGGTCGCAGAAGGTGTCGCCGGCCAGGAAGTGGCTCATGATGCGCGTGGACGTACCGCTGCTGCCTCCGCCGTTATTGCGCAGGTCGATGATGACCTTCCTGGCACGCTGCTTCACCTCGGGCAGGGCGGCGTAGAACTTTTCCAGCACGCCGTTCCCTTGGAATGTGCCGATTTTCAAGTAGGCCACATCGCCGCGCAGCCATTCCAGGGCGAACTCCGCCCGTTGCCAGTTGCACGGCACGCCGGGCAGGCGGTCCCACTCCATCTCCCCGTATCCGTTCACGTACTCGTTGCGTAGCGCGACGTCCACGGTGCTGCCGTCCGGGCGGCGGAATGTAGCGACGCGGCTGGTGTAACGTTCGCCGTGGAGCAACATGGAGGCGGCTACCGCGTAGCGCACCTCATCCGTCGAGGCAAACGTTTCCTTCATTTCCTCGGCGATGCAATCCTGGACGTCGCGCCCGTCGATGGCGACGAGTTCCGAGCCGAGAGGGACGATTTTCCGTTTTGCGCGGGCCACGCCGCTGACATACACGTGGCGGCCCGCGACGAACGTCTCCAGCCCCCACCCGCCGCTGAAGTAGTTGAGCGTGGAGAACGGCTCATAGCGGTAGCTCTGGATGTTGAGGTAGGTGTGGCCGTCCTTCAGCGCCGCGCAGAAGCGGCACAGAAGGTGGAGAAACTCATTGTCGTCCCGGCTCTCGAGTACGGGCTGGATATATGAGCGGTAAAGCGAGTCCCAGCGGGCTGTGCCCATCTGGTCCATGTAAACGAAGTTGCGCCGCGCTTCCATCCAGAACTTGGACAGCGCGTAGAGTTTCTCTTCCGCAGTGTAGGGCGGGGGCAATCGGGCCTTGTTGAGTTCGGGCGTCTTCCCGTCGTCGGGGATGTCCTGAGCCGTGGCAGCGGCCGGCGCGCCGCAGCAGAGGGCGGCCGGAAGCAGGAGGGAGACAAAGAGTTTTTTCATGGTAAGAAAGGTTTTAGGGGAAAAATGCCTTCAGGCCAGCGCAGCGCGCCTTTCGCTTGGTGCATTGCGCGCGCCGCCTTGCGGCGGCCTCGGGCTGATAGGCTTGTGGCAAATTTAGTAAAATAAAATCTTTCCCCCTCTCTCTCTCGTTTTTTTATGGGTCGGTCATGGAATTTACTCGCTTTATCCCTCTCCGCACGGGGCTAAGGCGAGTAAAAACGGGAATAGGGCCAGACGACACGCGCCTTAGCCCCGTGCGGACGGGCCTAAGGCGCGTGCGGACTGTTTCAGGCCGGGCCATCTCCGGCCGGCGCGGAGGCGGGACCGCCCTTGTCAGGGCATCTGCCGGCGGCGGAAGAGCAGGAAGAGCACTACGGGCACGCCGAACAGGGGCGTCACGGCGTTGACCGGCAGCAGTCCGCCGTCCGCCGGCATGCGGGCCACGAGCAGTGCGAGCAAGGCGAGGTTGGCCCCCCAAAGCAGTGTGGCGGGCAGGAGGCGGCGGTGGTCGGCCGAGTGCGTAGTGAGGCGGGCCACGTGGGGAGCCGCGAGGCCGACGAAGGCTATGGGGCCGCAGGCCGCTGTGACGACGGCAGAGAGCAGGCCGGTGGAGAGCAGCAGGACGTTGCGCGTGGTGCGGATGCGCACGCCGAGGTTGCGGGCGTAGTCCTCGCCCAGGAGCAGGGCGTTGAGCGCCTTGGTCTGCGCCACGACGGGCAGCACACCGGCCGCCAGGAGCGCGGCGAAGGCGGGCAGGGCGTCCATCCCCACGCCCGAGAAGTCGCCCAGTCCCCACACGACATAGCTCTGCACGCCTTGGGCCGTGGCGAAGTAGTTGAGGATGGACACGAAGGACGACACGATGAAGCTGATCATGACGCCGGCCACGAGCAGGTGGAGCGTGCCGCGCAGGGCGGAGGCGCAGAGGATGAGCAGCAGAATGACGCCCGCGGCCCCGGCAAAGGCGGCCAGCACGGTGAGCGCGTGGCCCCCTAAGCTGAGGCCCGGAGCGGAGAGCGAGCCGCCCAGCCAGAGCATGGCGACGGCAGCGCCGAGGCTTGCTCCGGCATTGACGCCGAGCAGGGAGGGATCGGCCAAGGGGTTGGAGAAGGTGGTCTGCATGGCCAGCCCCCCTACGCCCAGCGCCCCGCCGGCCAGGATGGCCGTGAGCAGCTGCGGCAGCCGCGACTGCATGACGATGTAGGAGGCCGTGTCGCCGGACGGCGCCGCGCCGCAGAGTGCGTGCCACACTTCGGACGCTGGCAGACTGACGCTGCCCCAAAAGAGGGCGGCGCCGCTAAGCAGCAGGAGCAGCAGAAGGGAAAGGACGCGCGGCATGGGGCTGATAGGAATGGGTTGGGGGGACGGGTTATCGTGCCTCGTCGCCCTGGAGCGGCGTGAAGTAGCGCAGGCGGTGGCCGGGCAGCAGGGCGGGGTGGAAAATGCGGATGAGGTCGCGCAGCAGGAGATCGGGGTGGAAGGGCGCTTCCTCGTAGTAGGGCACGGCGTAGGTGTTGCAGCCGTAGATGCGGCGGCGTTGCCAGGGGCCGAACTGGCGGTAGAGGGCGTCGTCGGCAGCCAGCTGTGCGTAGGTGAGGTCGCGTTGCGCGCCGTATTTTACGAGCCAGAAGTCGGCCTGGCTGGCGCGGGCGAACACGGCCTCGGGCGACAGGGCCGCAGAACCGCTGACTGTCTGGTCCGCAAAGAGATAGTGCGCGCCGGCGTCGGCATAGAGGCGGCCCAGGTAGCTCTCGCCGCCCGGGACGTACCATGTGCTGCCTTGCTTCAGGTCGCAGAGCAGCGTGGGGCGTTCCGCTACGTCTGCGGCCGCCGTGCGGAGCGAGTCGTACGAACTGCGGACGGCGCGAAGCAGGGAGTCGGCCCGCTCCTCGCAGCCGAAGAGCAGCCCGAAGAAGCGCATCCACTCGGCGCGCCCCAAGGCGGAGCGCTCCATGTAGTCGGCACACTCCACGAGGGGGACGCCGAGCGGCTCCAACGGTCCGTGGCCGCTGTTCTCGAAGGGAGAGACGAGCAGCGCGTCGGGGCGTGCTGCGGCAATGCGTTCCGCGTCGGGGTGCATGGACGACCCAAGGTCGGCCAACTTGCCGGCGGCCAGATCGTCTGTGATTTCAGAGCGGCGGACGTGGGCGGCATCGCACAGGCCCAGGATCTGGCGCTGGCAGCCCAGATCGTAGAGCAGGGAGGCGTGGACGGAGGAGAATACGACTGCGCGGTGAAGCGGTGTGCGCAGGAGCTGGCCGGCCGGCAAGGATTCCGGCAGCGGGCGCGAGCGGGGCACGAGCACGTAGGTCTGGAGCACCTTCCCGGCATTCCAGGCGTCGAGCACGTCGACGCGGGCGAAGCTGTCGGTCCGCTCTATGCGGAGCAGCGAGGCGGCGTCGGTGTCGCTCAGGCCGGCGGGCTCGTCTGCCCGGCAGGCGGCGAGCAGCATCCATCCGAAACACAGTAGCCACGCCCCGACAATGCGCGGGCGTGGCCGTTTGCCGCGCAGGCGGCTGAATATAGACTTTTCAGACATGGAGTAAGGAAAAAGAGGGCGCGGCGGGCCGCGCGTTCACATTCAGGGGGCTACGGTGACTTCGCCGGCGATGCTCGTGTTCATCAGCTCAACGATGCGCGCCTTCGGGTAGTCGTGCCCCAAAAGGAACATGAGTTTGGTCACCATGCCTTCCATCGTGCAGTCGTAGCCGTTGACGACGCCCGCCTGGAGCAGTTGGAGCCCCGTCCCGTAACGGCGCATTTCCACCGTCCCCTCGGAGCATTGCGTGATGTTTACCAGGATGACGCCGCGCTCGTCCAGTTCGCGCAGCTTCTCTATAAGCCAGGGCTTCTGCGGCGCATTGCCCGAGCCGTAAGTCTTCAGGATGACGGCCTTGAGCCCTTCGATGTGGAGGATGGTCTCTACGAACTCGCGCCGGATGCCGGGGAAGAGGGTGAGGATGATGACGCTCGTGTCGAGCAGATAGTGCGGGTGGAACGCCTCGCCCGGCGCAGGGCGGCGGATCAGGTGGGTGGCGTACTTGATGTGTATGCCGGCCGTGGCCAGCGGCGGCAGGTTGAACGAGCGGAAAGCGTTGAAGCCTTCCGAGTTTATCTTGGTCGTGCGGTTGCCGCGCATCAGGCGGTTTTCAAAGAAGATGCAGACTTCCGGGACCATGGGCCGCCCTTCTTCGTCGTGGTCGGCGGCTATTTCGATACTGGTCAGCAGATTCTCCTTGCCGTCCGTCCGCAGCTGGCCTATGGGCAGCTGCGAGCCGGTTATGATGACGGGCTTGCCCAGGTTTTCCAGCATGAAGCTGAGCGCGGACGCGGTGTAGGCCATCGTGTCCGTGCCGTGCAGCACGACGAATCCGCCGTACTTCCAGTAGTTCTCGTGGATGATGCGTGCTATCTTGATCCAGTACTTAGGCTCCATGTCGCTCGAGTCGATAGGCGGGTGGAACGTGATGGAGTCTATCTGGAACGTGAAACGCTTGAGCTCCGGGACAAGGTTACGGAACTGTTCCATATCAAAGTTCTCGAGGGCCCCGGTTTCCGGGTTTTCAATCATTCCGATAGTCCCTCCGGTGTAAATGATAAGGATGGGAGGCTTTGAGGTATCCATAATGCAAAGCTACGAATTTATCGCTAAAATCTCCCGTAGTCCGGTCATTTTTTTATTCGACGTTCCAGGATCTGCCCGTATTCCGCAGCCGGCGTTGACGTTTTGCCGCAACGGCCCTCCTTCTGTCCGCTCCATCGAGGTCGCTGCGCGGCAGGGGCGGCCGGATCGGCCTCGGAGCGGCTTGGACTATCGGGAGGGGCAAAAATAGTCCAAAAAGCGGGGAAAACAAGGGCAAAATGGGGATAAAATAAAATGCACCGCGTCGGCTAAGTGGCTGAAACGGTGCATTTTGGCTTATTTTCGGCCTTAATTGGGGCCTAAGTAGTGGACCAGGAGGGGATTGAACCCTCGTCCTAACAGGAAAGCACTGCGCTTTCTACATGCTTATCTCCGCTTAGGTTTTCGAGTGCGGGCAAGACCGGAGCCACCCATCCGCACCTTAGCCTCTAAGATTTTCGCCGCCGGCGCGAGGCCGCCTGCGACTATTTCCGAGTTAACTGCACCGCCGGATCAAGACGCTTCGGAAAAACTGCTCTTGGGCGATGTCTCGTTCCGACACTCGTAGCCGGAATTAAGCTGACCTACTATCCTTCAATCAGGCAGCGAGAGCGTAGTTGTTTTCGCCAATTAAATTTTTGAAAGCCGAGATTATAGTGCCCGCTTACGTCCGCACTGCATGCTTACGCACTACCTTGGCCTGCAGTCAAATCCAGTCTGGCCCGAAGTAGGCTGCAAATTTACGGATTTCTCCGCGTCCGGCAAATTTTTCCGCCTTAATTTTGGCAGCCCCGCCTAAGTTTCCTTGCTCTTATTATATACCGGGATGCCGCCGATGGTCAGAAACGCGGCTCGTTGGCCAGCCGCCACGCTCCCAGGAAGGCTGCTTTGGTGATGTCCACTATCTTGTCCCAGTTCAGCCGCCCGGCGTGGTCGCCCGGCTGGTGGTAGTCCGGGTGTCCGTCCGTGTGGTACCACATGATGGGGATGTCCCGCAGGGCAAACGTCCCGTTGTCGCTGCCGCCCACGGGGCGGTCCCATGGGCGATAGTCCGGCGACAGCCGCAAGCCCTGCTTCGCGATGTCGGTGCGCAGCCATTGCTCGAAGGCCGGATGCCCTTTGGTGTAGAAGAACACCACATGCTCGGGTTGCGCCTCGTCATGGTTGCGGCCTATCATGTCGAAGTTCAGATAGGCTTTGACCTTGTCCATGTCGCTGAAAGTCTGTGCGAAGGCCCGCGAGCCGAGCTGCCCTTTCTCCTCTCCGTCCCAGAAGGCGAAGACCACCGTTCGTTCCGGTTGCTCCCCGGCGGCCAGGAAAGCGCGGGCTATTTGCAGCACGGCCGAGACGCCGGAGGCATTGTCGTCCGCACCGTTATAGATGCGGTCGCCGTCCAGCATGGGGTCGTATCCAATATGGTCGTAGTGTGCCCCGACAATGATGATTTCGTCGCTCCGTTTCCCGGGGATCATACCAAGCACGTTGCGCATGTGCAGTCGTTGGTGGACGCCCTGTGCCAGCCGCCGGATGGAGTCCGGGTGCACCTCCCAGTGCTGCCCGGCGCGTTGCCGCTCGGCATGGCAGGCGTCGAACGGCTGCATGTAGTCGTCCAGAAGCGGGCGGATGCCCCATGAGCGGAGCAGGGAGCGGAGATACTCGCCGGCAATGCGGCCGCCGCGCCAGCCCGCCTCGCGTCCTTCCAGCTCGTCGCAGGCCAGAAAGTTGACAAAAGCCTCCGCCGAAGGGCGGTCAATAACGGCCAGGCCGCGTTTCACAGGGTCAGCGCCGCGCACAGCGGTCGCGGTCAGCAGCACGAAGCAGAGCAGAGCAATCAGTCTATTCATATATATATATGTGTGGTTACTTCGTGCAAAGCTAACGAATTTTCGTCAACGGCGAAGAATTCCTGTCCGAAAAATATTCCCTCCGCCGTTCGCCCGCAAGTCCGCGCCCGTTTCCACCCCGACAGTTCCTCCGGCCACAGGGCCTATCCCCGTGCCTACGCGCCTAAGCTCCGTAAATCCTGCCCCTATTCCGGTGTGCGAGCTGCGACTCCGGGCCCGCGCCGGGTCCGGATGGAAACGGTCTGCAAGCCTCTTTCGGGGCAAAAAGCCGGCCCCTACATTTTTTGCGCCGCCGATAGTGAAAAATATTTTAGACTTGTTACATCGTATTAACTATTTGAATAATAATAAGATAATGGATGTGAAGGCCAGACAGGGCGAAACTTCTTCGAAAAAAAGTTGTGGAAAAGTTTGGTGGGTAATGTGGATGTTTGTACTTTTGCACTCGCTAAGCCGGGGCAGCCCGGTGGTGCGACGAGAGATCTTTGAAGAAACTTCCATACAGAGAGAAAGAAGAGACAATCGGTAAGCGCGTTGAAGTCGTGTTTCCGGTTCCGTCGGCGCAGGATGTGCGCCGGAGTGAACCGGTTCCCGTTAGAAGGAACAAGAAAA
>CALUIN010000024.1 GCA_944320745.1 uncultured Alloprevotella sp.
GGTCACGGGGATAGGGCGCGTGCCGCCGGGAGAGGGCGGCGGCCGGACCGTTTTTTTTCACCGGAGAATGATGCAAGGGAAGGAGATGCCGGAGCTGTCCCGGCGGGGCGCCAAACGGCCGGACGGGCCGGTGCGCACGCTGTGTGCGGTCCGGCCCGTCCGGGTTTCTCTTCTCCGCGGCGCGCGGTGGGGCGGCGCGCGTCAGAGTTGCTGCATGTCGTGGAGGCGCTTGTAGTATCCGCCGCGCGCCAGGAGCTCCTCGTGCGTGCCGCGCTCCACGATGCGCCCTTCGTGGAGCACGCAGATCGCGTCGGCGCCGCGGATGGTGGAGAGGCGGTGGGCGATGGCGATGGTGGTGCGGGTGCGCATGAGGCGTTCGAGCGCTTCCTGCACGAGGCGTTCGCTCTCGGTGTCGAGGGCGGAGGTGGCCTCGTCGAGAATGAGGATGTCGGGGTTCTTGAGGATGGCGCGGGCTATGGAGACGCGCTGGCGCTGTCCGCCGGAGAGGCGGCAGCCGCGGTCGCCCACCTTCGTGTCGTAGCCGTGCTCGCTCTCCATGATGAAGTCGTGGGCATTGGCCACCTTGGCGGCGGCGACGACCTGCTCCATCGTGGCGTTTTCCACGCCGAAGGCGATGTTGTTGAAGAAGGTGTCGTTGAAGAGGATGGCTTCCTGGTTGACGTTGCCGATGAGGGCGCGCAGGTCGGAGAGGTAGATGTCCTTCACGTCCGTGCCGTCGAGGTAGATGTGGCCGGAGGTGACGTCGTGGTAGCGCGGGAGGAGGTCGACAAGAGTGGACTTGCCCGAGCCGCTCTGGCCCACGATGGCGATGGTCTGCCCGCGGCGTACGGTGAGGCTGACGTCGGTGAGGACGTCCGTGCGGCCGTTGTAGCTGAAGGTGACGTGGCTGAACTCGATGCTGTCCTTCAGATGGGGGCAGTGTACGGGGCGGGCGCTTTCGCGTATGGGGTTTTCGGCGTGGAGAATCTTGTTGACGCGCTCCACGGAGGCCATGCCCTTGGGGATGCTGTAGGTGGCCTTGGAGAGGTCCTTGAGCGGCTGGATGATGCTGTAGAGGATGATCATGTAGAAGATGAACGTGGGGGCGTCGATGGGGGAGTGGTCGGAGAAGATGAGCGTCCCGCCGTACCAGAGGACGATGACGATGAGGCACGTGCCGAGAAACTCGCTCACGGGGTGGGCCGAGGCCTGGCGCACGGCGACCTTGTTGGAGGCCGTGCGGAACTCGTTGGTGCTGCGGTCGAAGCGCTGGCGCATCTTGCGCTCGGCGGTGAAGGCCTTGATGATGCGCATCCCGCCGAGGGTCTCCTCGAGCTGGGCCATCGTCTCGCTCCACTTGTTCTGTGCGTCGAGCGACTGGCGCTTGAGCTTTCGCCCGATGCGGCCCATCGCCCAGCCCATGAGCGGGAGGACGATGATGGTGAACATGGTGAGCTGCCAGCTGGTGTAGAGCAGCACGCTGAAGTAGCAGATGAGCAGGATGGGGTTCTTGATGAGCATCTCCAGCGAGCCGGTGATGGAGTTCTCTATCTCGTTGACGTCGCCGCTCATGCGGGCGATGATGTCGCCCTTGCGCTCGTCGGAGAAGAAGGACAGGGGCAGGGCCGTGATCTTGTGGTAGACGCTGGTGCGGATGTCGCGCACGATGCCGGTGCGCATGGGGACCATGATGCCGGCCGAGGCGAAATAGCACGAAGTCTTCAGAAGCGTGGCGGCCACGAGAAAGAGCCCAATGAGCAACAGGGTGGTCGACGCGCCGTAACTTTGCATGATCTGCTGCGTGGCGTAGTACATGTTGTTCACCAGGATGTCCTTGATGTTCTCCCCCGGTGCGTCCCAGGGCATGAAGCTGTAGGTCGACGTGTCCAGTCTGAAGAGCAGGTTGAGCATCGGGATGATGGACAGGAAGGAGAACACGTTGAGCACGGCCGAGAGCAGGTTGAAGAAGAGCGAGCTGAAGAGGTACTTCTTGTAGGGGGCGACGTAGCGCCACATGACGCTGAAAAATTCTTTCATAGGGCAGGGTCGGTGGGTGGGGCTGGATTATTTGCGGCCGAAGTCGGCGGGCACTTCGCCCCAGAGTTGTGTCTCCCACTTCAGGAGAGGCGTGTCGTAGGTATTCTCGCGGAGCCACTTTTCGGCGCGGCCGATGAGCTGGAAGAGGGCCTCGGTGCGCGCCGTGTGCGGCAGTTTTGTCTTGCACTTCTTTTGCCTCACCCAGAGCAGGGCGTTGCGGCTGTCGCTGTAGAGGGCGAGGGGCAGCCCCTGCTGCTTGAGCAGGGCCAGGGCGTGGACGATGGCGAGGAACTCGCCGATGTTGTTCGTGCCGTAGACGGGGCCGAAGTGGAACACTTCCTGCCCCGTGCGGAGGCAGACGCCGCGGTACTCCATGCGGCCGGGATTGCCGGCGCAGGCGGCGTCGACGGCCCAGGCGTCGGCCCGCACGGCGGGCGGCAGGGGCAGCACGGTGTCGGTGCGCCAGTCGGGCGGATTGGGCGGCAGGGCGGCGGGCTGCTTCCTCATGGCGGCGGGCGCGGGCTGCGGGCCGCTGGGTGCTGCTGCCGGCGCCGGGCCGGCCGCGGCGGTGCGGCGCGCGGTCCAGGCCGGCGGACCGGCGGCGAAGGCCCGGGCCGCCTCGTCCGCGGTGGGGTAGGACTTGAAGGCCGCTCCGGCGAATCCCTTCACCTGCCGCTGGCATTCTTCCCATGTGGGGTAGATGCCCGGCTGCGCGCCGCGCCAGACGACGTAGTATTTGGGTTGTCGCGATCTGTTCATGTCAGGCGTGTCGTGTCCAGTATTCCCGCACGGTGTCGAACCATCCGCGGCGGCCGCTTATTTTTCCTGTTTCGACGTCGTAGAAGGCTTGAATGTTGTCGCACAGTTGCAGCATCCATTCGCGGCGGCTCCGCGACGGGTCAAAGTGAAGGCGGTTGGCGTCGGCTATTTGTATTTGTCCCCAGCCAAGTGCTCCGAGTGTGAGGCAGTCCCACCGGAAGTGTTCTATCGGGTAGAAATGGCAGTCTGTGTAGTGCAGGCCCTCGTCAGTCAGTTCGTACTCAACGACAAGCACGAGAAACGTGTTCGTATCGTTTTCGTAGAAGCGTGCCAGGCGGCGGACGGAAATGAGATTGGGCATGTTGAAGAGTGTGCCCGTATTTTGGGTTTTCACGTCCACGGCGTAGTAGTGCCCCGTATGGTCGTAGAAAGCCATGTCTTCCATGCTGCGGCGTTCAAATCCGTTTTCGAAATTCCGGATGGTATCCGCCGGGAAGCAACGGTCCAGGTTCTCGCCCAAAAAGGCCTGGACGGCATCGCCGACCGCACGTGGAGAGGCCAGCGACTTTGTCGGAAAGAGATGGGCCGCTTGGGCGGCAAGCAGTGAGAGCACGTTGGCTTCTACTTGTCTGAGGACGGGAGGTGTGAGCAGTGCGTTCATTTTGTTAGAACAAGGAGGTTTGTTTTTCCGCCCTTCCGGCCTGCCGCTTGTGTGCGGCCTGTTGTACGGCCAGCGTGTTCCGTTCCCAGAACACGCCGTCGCTGTAGCCCTGTATCGTGGGCGCCATGTCGGCCAGCTCCAGCCGCCGTTCGGCAAGCAGGCAGTATTCTTCTTCGATTTCTATCCCGCAGTAGTGGCGACCCAGCTTCTTGGCCACGACGCTGGTCGTCCCGCTCCCCAGGAAGGGGTCGAGGACGATGTCTCCGGGGCGCGATGAGGCCAGAATGAGTTTCGCGATGAGCTTCTCGGGCTTCTGCGTGGGATGGTCTGTATTTTCGGGCATCGACCAGAAGGGAACGCTGATGTCGTCCCAGAAGTTGGAGGGGCAGGTGGTACGGAATTTTCCTGCGGCCGTGTCGTCCCAGTCCTTGGCCTTGCCGTCCTCGCGATAGGGTGCCAAGACGCGGCGTCGCATTTTCACGCTGTCCACGTCGAAATAGTAACTTTTCTCCGACTTGACGGCGAACCAGATGTCCTCCATGGCGTTCTTCCAGTTGCGCTTGGCGCCGCGGCCTTTCTCGCGCTGCCAGGTGATGCGGTTGAGTATGGTCAGTTCGTCGGACACTACTTCCTGCAAGGCTGCGGTGGACTTCCAGTCTCCGCAGATGTAGAGCGAGCCGTCGGGCCTTAGCTTCCGGCACAAGGCATGAAACCAGCTGCGCAGATAGGCGCGATAGCTGTCGTCCGTCCGCGCTGCGAACGTCTGCCCGCCAAAGCGCTTGGTCAGGTTGTAAGGCGGGTCGACGATGATGAGGTGGGCCATCGCGTCGGGCAGGAGGGGCAGCACGTCGAGCAGGTCGCCGCAGATGGTGCGGTCCTGGCAGTCTGCCCCCGCCGCCAGCCCGGCCACGTCGAGCAGCCGGGGCCGCAGGCGGCTTCTCTCCCCGTCGTCGAGGCGGAGCGTGCGGTTGTTCGCAGCTGGCGTATCACTCATGGGCGGGGTCACATGCGTTCGGGCATCTCGATGCCGAGCAGGCTCATGCCCAGGCGGACTACTTTCGCCACGTTGGCCGAGAGCACGAGGCGGAACAGTTTCTTCTTCTCGTCGGCCTCGCGCAGGATGCTGAAGTCGTGGTAGAACTGGTTGTACTCCTTGACCAGGTCGTAGCAGTAGCTGGCCACGGCGGAGGGGCTGTAGTCCTGGCCGGCCTGGCGCACGACGGCGGCGAACTCTGCCACGTGCTGGATGATTTCTTCCTCTTTCGTGGAAATCTCCACGTCGGCGGGCAGCGTGGCGGGCAGCTGGATGCCGGCGTCGGCCGCCTTGCGCAGCACGGAGCGGATGCGGGCGTAGGTGTACTGGATGAAGGGGCCGGTGTTGCCGTTGAAGTCGATGCTTTCCTCGGGGTTGAAGAGCATGTTCTTGCGGGCGTCGACTTTGAGGAGGAAGTATTTCAGGGCGCCCATGCCTACGATGCGGGCCACCTTGTCCTTTTCGGCTTCGTCCATGTCGTCGAACTTGCCGGCCTCGTCGGCGGTGCGGCGCGCCTGGCTTACCATTTCGGCGATGAGGTCGTCGGCATCGACGACGGTGCCCTCGCGGCTTTTCATCTTGCCGTTGGGCAGTTCCACCATGCCGTAGGAGAAGTGGACGAGGCTTTTGCCCCACTCGAAGCCGAGGCGGTCCAGCAGGATGGAGAGCACTTGGAAGTGGTAGTTCTGCTCGTTGCCTACGACGTAGATCATTTTGTCTATGGGGAAGTCCTGGAAACGCATCTTGGCCGTGCCGATGTCCTGCGTCATGTAGACGCTGGTGCCGTCGGCGCGCAGGAGGAGTTTCTCGTCGAGCCCTTCCTTTGTGAGGTCGGCCCAGACGGAGCCGTCCGCCTTGCGGTAGAAGAGGCCTTTCTCCAGGCCCTCGAGCACCTGCTTTCGGCCTTCGAGGTAGGTGTCGCTTTCGTAGTAGATTTTGTCGAAGCTGACGCCGAGCGCCTGGTAGGTCTCGTCGAATCCGGCGTAGACCCATTCGTTCATGCGCCGCCAGAGGGCGCGCACCTGCGGGTCTCCCTGTTCCCACTTCACAAGCATTTCGTGCGCCTCCTGCATGAGGGGGGCTTCCTTCTCGGCGCGGGCCTTGGCGGCCTCGGCGTCCATGCCCTGGGCCTCGAACTGCGCCGCGAGGTCCTTGACCTGTGCGCGGTAGTGCTGGTCGAAGGCCACGTAGTAGTCGCCGATGAGGTGGTCGCCCTTTTTGCCGGAGGTCTCGGGCGTTTCGCCGTTGCCGTACTTGAGCCAGGCGAGCATCGACTTGCAGATGTGTATGCCGCGGTCGTTGACGATGTTCGTCTTGACTACGCGGTTGCCGTTGGCCTCCAGGATCTGTGCGAGCGACCAGCCCAGCAGGTTGTTGCGCACGTGGCCCAGGTGGAGCGGCTTGTTGGTGTTGGGCGAGGAGTACTCTATCATGACGAGCGGGGCGTCGGCGGCGGGGGCGGTGAAGCCGTAGCGCGGATTGGCGTGGATACTGTCGAGCAGCTCCACCCATTTGGCCGGCGCGACGGTCAGGTTCAGGAAGCCGTTGACGGCGTTGAACTTTTCTACCAGTTCGGTGTGTTCCTGCAGGTAGGTGCCGATTTCCTGGGCCGTCTCGGCCGGTTTCTTGCGGGAGAGGCGCAGCAGGGGGAAGACGACGAGGGTCAGGTGGCCCTCAAATTCGCGTTTCGTCCGTTGCAGTTGTATCTGCTTGTCGTCGGCGTCCTGTCCGTAGAGGGCGCGGAGGCTCTCGTGGATGGCGTCGGCCAGTAAGTGTTCGATGTTCATGATGTTGTCGCTGAAGTAAGTATGGGGAATGGCGGCGCGTGGGGCCGTCGGGCTGCAAAGTTACGACATTTTGTGCGAACGGGCGGGCCCCTTGCGTCGAAATTCGGCGCGGGGCCCGCCCGTGGCGCATGGGGTCAGAGCAGGCTCCACGATACGGTGAGGCCGGCCATGACGATGGAGACCATGCTCATGAGCTTGATGAGGATGTTCAGGCTGGGGCCGGAGGTGTCCTTGAACGGGTCGCCCACGGTGTCGCCCACGACGGTGGCCTTGTGCGCCTCGCTGCCCTTGCCGCCCAGGTGGCCTTCCTCCACGTATTTCTTTGCGTTGTCCCAGGCGCCGCCGGAGTTGGCCATGAACACGGCCAGGGCGAAGCCGGCCGCCAGGCCGCCGATGAGCAGTCCGAGCACGCCGCTCACGCCGAAGACGAGCCCCGTGCCCACGGGAGCGATGATGGCCAGCAGCGAGGGGACTATCATCTCGTGCTGGGCGGCCTGCGTCGAGATGGTGACGCACCGGCCGTAGTCCGGTTCCGTCTCGCCCGTGAGGATGCCCTTGATCTCGCGGAACTGCCGGCGCACTTCGTCCACCATCTTCGAGGCGGCGCGGCCCACGGCGTTCATCGTCAGGCCGCAGAAGAGGAAGGCCATCATGGCGCCGATGAACATGCCGGCGAGCACCTTCGGGTTCATCAGGGTCACGTCGTAGTGGTACATGAAGTCGGCGAAGGTGGCCTGGCCCACGTCGACGGCCCGGCCGGCCACGTCGAGCGTCTCCTGCCCGATGCGCTGCAGGCCCATGCGCACTTCCTCCACGTAGCTGGCCAGCAGCGCCAGTCCCGTCAGTGCGGCCGAGCCTATGGCGAAGCCCTTTCCCGTGGCGGCCGTCGTGTTGCCCAGTGAGTCGAGGGCGTCCGTGCGGCGGCGCACTTCCTCACCCAGGCCGCTCATTTCGGCGTTGCCGCCGGCGTTGTCCGCGATGGGGCCGTAGGCGTCCGTGGCCAGGGTGATGCCCAGCGTGGAGAGCATTCCTACGGAAGCCACGCCGATGCCGTAGAGGCCCATGGAGATGTTGCCGAAGTCGCCGCCGGCAGCCAGCAGGTAGGAGGCGATGATGCCTGCCACGACGGCCAGCACCGGTATGGCCGTGGAGAGCATGCCCACGCCCAGGCCGGAGATGACGACGGTCGCGGCACCCGTCTTGCCGCTCTCGGCAATGCGGCGCGTGGGCCGGTAGCTCTGCGAGGTGAAGTGCTCCGTGGCCTGCCCGATGACGATGCCTACGGCCAGCCCTACGGCCACCGTGCAGCCTATCTGCCACCAGCGGTCCAGGCCCAGCAGCCACAGGATGAGGAACGAGAAAGCCACGATGAACCCCGAGCTGAGGTTGGTACCCGTGGAGAGGGCGCGCAGCAGGTCCTTCATCTGCGCGTCCTCGCGGGTGCGGACGGCGAATATGCCCGCGAGCGAGAGCACGATGCCCACGGCCGCGATGAGCATGGGGGCTATGACGGCGCGGAACTGCATGACGCCGTCGCCCGCGGCCATGTAGGCCGCCGCGCCCAGTGCCGCCGTGGCCAGAATGGAGCCGCAGTAGGACTCGTAGAGGTCGGCGCCCATGCCCGCCACGTCGCCCACGTTGTCGCCCACGTTGTCGGCGATGGTGGCCGGGTTGCGCGGGTCGTCCTCGGGGATGCCGGCCTCCACCTTGCCCACCAGGTCGGCGCCCACGTCGGCCGCCTTCGTGTAGATGCCGCCGCCCACGCGGGCGAAGAGGGCCTGCGTCGAGGCGCCCATGCCGAAGGTGAGCATCGTCGTGGTGACGAGGCAGAGCTTGGCGCCCGGCGCCGTGCCTTCGGGCAGGACGGCGTTGAGCAGCAGGTACCAGAAGGAGATGTCGAGCAGCCCGAGGCCCACGACGACGAGCCCCATGACCGCCCCGCTGCGGAAGGCGATGCGCAGTCCGCCGTTGAGCGATGTGCGCGCGGCCTGGGCCGTG
Source organism: uncultured Alloprevotella sp. (assembly GCA_944320745.1). Lineage (GTDB taxonomy): Bacteria > Bacteroidota > Bacteroidia > Bacteroidales > Bacteroidaceae > Alloprevotella. The sequence goes on from CALUIN010000024.1 coordinate 8,276, forward strand.
CGGGCCGAGGCGGCCGTAGCCGTCTTCATGCCCAGGTAGCCGGCCAGGCCGGAGAAGAATCCGCCCGTGAGGAAGGCCACGGGCACCCACTCGTTCTGCACGTGGAAGCCATAGGCCATCACGGCGAAGAAGAGGGCCAGACAGATGAATACGAGGGTGACGACCTTGTACTGTTGGCGCAGGTAGGACATGGCGCCGCGGCGCACGGCCGCGGCAATGTGGCGCATGCGCGGTGTGCCTTCGTCCGTGCGCTTCATTTGCCGGTAGAAGTACCAGGCGAAGCCCAGTGCCAGCACCGATGCGGCCGGCACGAGCCAGAAGAGTGGAGTTTCCATAGAGCAAAAAGGTTTGAGCCGCCCCGAAGTTAGGAAAAAACGCATTCACCGCTGCGCGTTTCGCAAAAAATAACGTTCCTCCTTTGCTTTTTTTATCTTCTCGTCCTCTGCCTTGTTTCCTCCCGCCGCTGTGCGGCGGTCTGCGCCGTCGGGGCTAGGGCGCGTGCCGTCGGGGCTAGGGCGCGTGCCGTCGGGGCTAGGGCGCGTGCCGCCGGGGCTAGGGCGCGTGCCGCCGGGGCCAGGGCGCGTGCCGCCGGGGCTAAGGCGCGTGCTGCCAGGGCCAGGGCGGATATGGGACAGGCCGCTTCCCGAGGGGACGGGGAGCGGCCTGCTGATGTTCGGTGCGTGGCCGGAAGGTCAGTTCACGGCGTCGGCCAGCTCGTTGCTGGGCTTGAACTTCACGACTTTCTTGGCGGCGATTTCGATTTTCTCTTTCGTTGCAGGGTTGATGCCCGTGCGGGCGGGGCGCTCGCTGACACTGAAGTTGCCGAATCCGAGGAGGGCAACTTTCTCGCCTTTCGTCAGCTCTGCAGCGATGGCTTCGAGGGCTGCGTCGAGTGCTTTCTTGGCGTCGGCCTTGCTCAGGCCGCTGTTTGCCGAAATGGCATTGACAAGTTCGCTTTTGTTCATGGGATGGATGATTTGGAGTGGATAAATGTTTCCGTCGCTCCCTTGTGAGAGGGGGTAGAGGGTGGAGTTGCCGGCCCCGCCGGGGCGGCAGGCGGCGGCTTTTCCCGTACGTGCAAGGTAGCTACCTCGCAAAGTTAACCCTTGGCAGAGATACGCCCAAGTGTTTGGCGTTTTTTTTCTCGTTTTCCCGAGAAAAAGTCGTGTTTTGTCGCGTCGCGGGGTCAGATGACGGCCACTTTGGCCACGATGCCCTTCTTCCCGTCGGCAGTGGACACCATGATGTAGTATATGCCTGCGGCGGCGCGGCCGCCGTCGCGTCCGCGTACGTCCCAGATGAAGGTGCCGCCCGTGGAGCGTCCGCCGGCCACGGCGTTGCCCGCCGTGTCGGTCACCTTGACGTCGGCGTCGGCCGTGAGTCCGGCGACGGTCACGTTGCCGTGGTATTCCGGCCGCACGGGGTTGGGATAGACCTTTATGCCGCAGCGCTGCAGGCTGGCGGCGGGGGCGGTGGCCTCGCTCTGGTAGGAGCAGAGGCCTTGCGCCGTGCCGATCATCACCTCGCCGGTGGCGGGGTCGGGGGCTACGGAGTAAACGCTGTCGCTCAGCAGGGGCGAGGTGGCGGCCTCGAAGTGGCGGAGGACTTCCGTGCCGTCGGGGCTGACCAGGTAGAGGCCGTTGCTCTGGGTCCCTATCCACTTGCGCCCGGCGCCGTCGACGGCGATGTCCGTGACGGCCACGCCGGCCAGCAGGTAGTCGGCGTTGTTGGTCCCGTCGTTGCGCGGCACCTTGATCTGCGTGATGCGGAAGTCGGGCGAGGCCCACTCGTCCGGGCGGTCGACGACATAGAGCCCCGTCGAGGTGCCCATCCAGATGGATCCGTCGGTGTCGAGCGTGAGGGCGTAGACGCCGCCGAAGGTGCAGGACGTGCCGTCCTCGTTGTAGGCGCCGGTGCGGTAGGTCGCCACGTCGTCGGACGTGTCGTCTATCGTCCCGTTGTAGTCCAGGCAGAGCAGGCCAGCGGTGTGCATGGGATTGCTCACGGTGCGGCGCGAGGCCACCCAGAAGCGGCCGCGGCTGTCGAAGAGGGTCTTTTCGCAGGTGGGGGCCATGCTGATTTCGTCCACGTAGACGCCGGCCCAGGCGCCGTCCGTCTTGAGCACGCGGATGAGCGTGTCCACGCCGTTGTTCACCATCCAGAGGTTCCCCTCGCCGTCATAGTTCAGGCCGTCTATGCGCACGTAGTTCGGGTCCACGCCGTTAAGGGCGGCGGTGGCGAGGGCGCTGTTGCGCGAGTTGTAGTTGCGCACGAAGCGGTAGTCGCGGTATTCGTAGAGCCCGCTTCCGCCGGCCGATGCGTAGTGGTGGGCGGGGTCGGCGGGGTCCTGTATGATGCGTGTCATGTCGCGGAAGCGCAGGCCCGTCTGTTCCTGTACGCTGTCCTCCTGGAAGGTGGTCCAGCGTCCGTCCTCGTAGGCCATGAGCGTGGCGGGGTAGTGTATGCGGTCGTTGGGGTCGAGGCGCCCGCCGGCGATGAGGAGGCGCTCTCCGAAGTACTTCATGTAGTAGCACAGGTCGCGGCGCGGCCCGTAGCCGCCTATGGCCTCGCCGTCGGCGGTCAGCTGCCCGTCGGCGAGGGCGTAGGGCCGCAGTCCGGCGGCCCCTTCGCAGGCCCAGAAGGTGCCGTCGGCGGCGCGCGTCAGCCAGTTCCAAGGGCCCTCCTGCTGCCAGGATGCGGCGGCGCGGCCGGGGTCGGCCGGCTCGAAGAGGGCGATGTGGCCGTCGCCGCGGAAGAGGGCGCTGCGGCTGTCGGCATATCCCTGGACGTAGACGCGGGTGTCGATGCGCCGGGCGGCGGGGGCGCCGCCTTCGCCGGCATCTATGCGCCAGAGGCCGGCGTCGGCCGAGGCGGGCACCGTGAAGTAGAGCCCGCCGGCGAAGGCCAGGAAGGCGTTGGCGCCGGCGGCGAGGGGCTGGACGAGCTGCCAGTTGTGGCGGTCGGAGGGATTGTCCGCCAGGGCGCAGCTCAGGATGCCGTCTGCCGTGGCGGCGAAGAGGCGGCTGCGGCTGAAGGCGGCGGCCGTCACTTCGCCGCCCGGCTCGTAGTATCCGCTCACCTCCTCGCGCCCGAGGTTGATGTGGGCCAGGCCGGCCCCGGTGGCCAGGACGGCCTGGTCGTCCGTGACGCAGAGGGCCAGGGGCTCCATGTCCCCGTCGTTGCCGCTTTGCAGCTGGGGCAGGTTGGTCACTTGTCCGTCGTCGTGGAGCAGGTCGATGTTGCAGTCCGGATATACCAGCACCAGGCAGCGGGCGGCCGTGCTGTATGCCATGCGGGAAATGTTCTTCTCGCTCAGCCCCTCCATCTTGGTGATGGTGCGCACTTCGCCGTCGGCGGGGGAATAGGCCAGCAGGTTGCCGTTGAAGAGGGCGTAGACGACGTCCGCGGCCGGGACGTTCTGCGAAGCGTCGTGGTAGGCCAGGTAGTACTTCCATTCGCCCACGGCGGCGGCTCTGGCGGCTGTGAGGCAGACGGCGAGGGCCAGCAGGCAGGTCAGCACGGAGCGTCTCATAGGCCGTCGGCTGTGCGGGCCGTTGCGGCGCGCTGTTTGAGGAAAGCCACGAGTCGGGCCACGGCGCGGGCGCGGTGGCTGATGCGGTTCTTGACGTCCGGGCCCAGTTCGGCGAAGGTGCGGCTTGTGTCCTCGGGCTCGAAGACGGGGTCGTAGCCGAAGCCTTCCGTGCCGCGCGGTGCGGTGGCTATGCGGCCTTCCACGCGGCCTTCGAAGAGATGCTCCTCGCCGTCGGTCAGCAGGGCGATGACGGTGCGGAAGGCGGCGGCGCGGTCGGTCTGTCCCTCGAGTTCGCGGAGCAGCTTGCGCGTGTTGGCTTCCGGGTCGTGGCGGTCGGGGTAGGCGTAGCGCGCGGTGTGGACGCCGGGGGCGCCGCCGAGGGCCCGCACTTCAAGGCCGGTGTCGTCGGCGAAGCAGTTCAGGCCGTAGCGCTCGCGGACGTAGCGGGCCTTGAGCAGGGCGTTGCCCTCGAGGGTGTCGGCCGTTTCGGGGATGTCGTCGTGGCAACGGATGTCGGCCAGGCTGAGTATGTCGAAGTCCGCGCCGGCTATGGCGCGGATTTCCTCGAGCTTGTGCGCATTGTTGGTGGCAAAGACCAGTCGGGTTTTCATAAGGCTTGTGATGTTTTGGAGGGCGGACTGCCGGCGCGGAGCCTGTCAGTAACGGAAGGTGCTGCCGCCGAGGAACTCGCGCAGCAGTGACGTCGGGGGCAGTCCCTTGATGGAGATGGGGTTGAAGTAGGAGAGGAACTTCCGCAGGCGGTAGGCTTCGGAGTACTCCGGGACGTTCTCGGGCACCTGCTCGAGCAGGGGCAGGGCCTGCTGGCGCAGTGCGGCTATCTCGAAGAGGAGTGCCGTGTTGACCATTTCGTCGGCCTCCTCCTGGTAGGGGAATATCCATTTCTCCTCGCCGGCGCGCACCGAGGGCCAGCGGCGTATGGTCTCCTCGGCGGAGTAGTTGCGGTAGCGGTAGTCGCGGACGATGCGGCGCAGCAGGCGGTTGTCCGAGGTCGGGATGTAGTTGTGGTCGTCCAGCAGGATGGTGGTCAGGGCCGAGGCGTAGATCTTGAACTTCGCGGCGGCGGGGATTTTCTCCGTGAGGATGGGGTTGAGGGCGTGTATTCCCTCGAGTATGAGGAGCATGTCCGGCTTCAGGCGGAGGCGGACGCCGCTCTGTTCGCTGCGTCCTTTCTGGAAGTTGTAGCGGGGCAGCTCCACTTCCTCGCCGGCCAGCAGGGCGTTCATCTGGCTGTTGAAGAGGGGGATGTTCATGGCGTGGACGCTTTCGTAGTCGTAGTCGCCGCTGGCGTCGCGGGGCGTCAGTTCGCGGTCTACGAAGTAGTCGTCCAGGGAGATGGGGACGGGGTGGCGGCCGTTGGCCATGAGCTGCACGGAGAGGCGCTTGGCGAAGGTGGTCTTGCCGCTGGAGGAGGGGCCGGAGATGAGGATGACCTTCACCTCGGGGCTGGCGGCGATGCGGTCGGCCAGGCGGCTTATCTTCTTTTCCTGGAGCGCCTCGGAGACGTTGATGAGGTCGTTGGTGAGGCCGCGGCGGCACATGTCGTTGAACTCGCCCACGGTGGACACGCCGAGGATTTCCTGCCAGCGGTGCTGCTCGCTGAATACGTCGAACATTTTGCTCTGGTCCTTCATGGGCCGGAGCTCTCCGGGGCGTGCGGGGTCGGGCAGTCGGAGCAGCAGCCCTTCGCCGTAGGGGACCACGTCGAAGAGCCGGAGCTGGCTGGTCTTGATCAGGAGCGAGCCGTAGAAGTAGTCGGCCGTGCCGTCCAGGGTGTAGTAGGTGGTATAGAGCGAGCCGGAGCTTTCGAGCAGCTTGGCCTTGTCCTCGAGCCCGCTCTTGCGGAAGAGGGCGATGGCCTGGTCTGCCGGGCAGGTGATGCGGTGGAAGGGCAGGTCGGCGCTGACTATCTCGTGCATGCGGCGGCGCAGGCGGTCCACGGCGTCGGCCGTCAGACCGCCCGCCATGTCGCAGCGGCAGTAGTAGCCGTTGGACACGGGCGTCTCGATGCGCAGCCGCGCGCCGGGGAAGAGGTCGCTCACGGCCTTGTAGAGCACGAAGAAGAGCGAGCGCGTATAGGTGCGCATGCCCGAGGGGGAGGTGATGTCGAGGAACTCTACGTCCTTGTCGTTGAAGAACATGAAGTGGAGTCCTTCCACCTTGTTGTTCACCTTGGCGCTGGTCACGCCCAGCGGCATGTCTATCTCGAGCATTTCGTAGACTTCCTCGAGGGTGAAGCCTACGGGCACTTTGTGGCTGCGGCCTGTGTTCTTGCAGCGTATGGTTATGGTCTTGCCCATGGGGAGAGTGGTTGCGGGCGGGGCTGCCGGCGGCGGGCGCCTGCGGCGGCTCCGCCCGATGTGTTGCTATATATAAACGGTGTGGCGCGCGGTTTAGTGTGCGGGTGCGGCGTTTTCGGCCGGTCCGAGGGCCTCGCCCTTGAGCGTGGCGGAGGTGGAGGAGGTGACGCGCACCTGGACGTATTGCCCGGGGCGGTAGGGGCCGCGGTCGAAGACTACGACCTTGTTCTGCTCCGTGCGGCCGAAGAGCTGTTCGCGCGAGCGTTTGCTGGCGCCCTCTACGAGCACCTGGTACGTGCGGCCTTCGCAGCGGCGGTTGCTCTGGGCGGAGAGTTCGTTCTGCAGGGTGATGAGCTCCTCGAGGCGGCGGGTCTTCACCTCCTCGGGGACGTCGTCGGGCAGGTGGCGGGCGGCGTAGGTGCCGGGCCGCTGGCTGTACTTGAACATGAAGGCGGCGTCGTAGGCGCATTCGCGCATGAGCGAGAGCGACTGGCGGTGGTCCTCCTCCGTCTCGGTGCAGTAGCCGGCGAAGATGTCGGTGGAGAGTCCGCAGTCGGGGACGATGCGGCGGATGGCGGCCACGCGGTCCAGGTACCAGGCGCGTGTGTACTTGCGGTTCATGAGCTGGAGGATGCGGTCCGACCCGCTCTGTACGGGCAGGTGGATGTGGCGGCACACGTTGGGCTCCTCGGCGATGACGTGGAGCGTCTCGTCGCTCATGTCCTTGGGGTGGCTCGTGGTGAAGCGCACGCGCAGGCCGGGCACGGCGCGCGCCACGGTGCGCAGCAGCTGGGGGAAGCGCACGTCGCCGCAGGCGTAGCTGTTTACGTTCTGGCCCAGGAGGGTCACCTCCTTGTAGCCGCGTTCGGCCAGGTCGCGCGCCTCGCGCAGGATGCTCTCCACGTCGCGCGAGCGTTCGCGGCCCCGTGTGTAGGGCACTATGCAGTAGTGGCAGAAGTTGTTGCAGCCGCGGGTGATGCTCACGAAGCCGGAGAGGCGGCTGGCGTGGCTGCGCAGGGGGACCACGTCGCGGTAGGTCTCCGTGAGCGAGAGCTCGGTGTTGATGGCCTTGTGGCCCGTCTCGGCCTGTGCCACGAGGTCCGGCAGGGACAGGTATGCGTCCGGTCCGGCCACGAGGTCGGCGTTGTAGTCGGTGAGCAGCTGCTCCTTGACGCGCTCGGCCATGCAGCCCAGCACGCCGATGATGAAGCGGTGGCCGCGGCGGCGGCGGGCTTCGAGGGCTTCGAGGCGGTGGACGATTTTCTGCTCGGCATTGTCGCGCACGGAGCAGGTGTTCAGGAACACGGCGTCGGCGCCTTCCAGCTCGGGCCAGGGCTCGTAGCCGGCCATGCGCATGACCGCGGCCACGACTTCGCTGTCCGCCACGTTCATCTGGCAGCCGTATGTTTCGATGTAGAGTTTCTTCATGGCTATGGGCATTGGCTATGCTGTTGTGTCCGGCAAAGGTACGGAAAAAACGCTGCCCGCGCAAGCGCCGCCGCCCCGGGCGCGTCGTCACGGGGCTAAGGCGCGTCGTCACGGGGCTAAGGCGCGTCGCTGCGGGGGGAGGCGTTCAGCTGCGGGAGGAGGGGTGGCGGCGCGGGAGGTGAAGGCCTGAGCCGAAGAACCCGGGGCGCTGGCCGGCGGCGGAGGCTTCTTTTTTCAGCTCGGGGTAGGCTATGCGCGTGTGGTAGACGGTCTTGAGGCTGTCCACGAGGACGCGCTTGGCGTCGGCCACGTCGCGGAAGGTGATGGGGCATTCGCGGAAGCAGCCGTCGGCCAGCTGGCTGTCCACGATGCGGTCCACGAGGGCGCGTATGCTTTCCTCGGTGTACTCCTTGAGGCTGCGCGAGGCGGCTTCCACGGCGTCGCACATCATGAGTATGGCCTGTTCGCGCGTCCAGGGGTTGGGGCCGGGGTAGCTGAAGCGCTTGCGGTCCACCTCCTCGTCGGGGTGCTTGTTGCAGTACTGTATGTAGAAGTACTTCACGAGGCCCTTGCCGTGGTGCGTGGCGATGAAGTCGCGGATGACGCTCGGCAGGTGGTACTTCTCGGCCAGGCGCAGGCCTTCGGTGACGTGGCTCACGATGATCTGGGCGCTGCGCTCCTCGCTGAGGCTGTCGTGCGGGTTCACGCCGTTCTGGTTCTCGGTGAAGAAGGCGGGGTTGAGCATCTTGCCGATGTCGTGGTAGAGGGCACCGGTGCGGACCAGCTGGGGCTTGGCTCCGATCTTGTCCGCCACTTCGGCGGCCAGGTTGGCCACCTGCATGGAGTGGTTGAACGTGCCCTGTGCCACCTTCGACATTTTCCGCAGGATGGGGTTGTTGATGTTGGTCAGCTCCACCAGGGTCACGCTGGAGGTGAAGCCGAAGAGCTTCTCGACGAGGTACATCAGGGGGTAGGCGAAGAGCATCAGTCCGCCGCCGATGACGATGAAGGCGGCGCGCGAGCGGTCGAAGGCTTCCCAGTTGAGGCCCTGTGACATGTCGTAGCATACGCTGACCACGAGGCCGGTGACGACGACGGCCGTCACCGTGCGCAGCAGCTGGGAGCGCTCGGTGAGCTCGCGCAGGGCGTAGATGGCCGTCAGTCCCGTCACCGTCTGCCAGAGCATGAACTCGAAGGGGCTGTGGAGCGAGAGTGCGGAGAGCAGCGACGTGGTGATGAGGGCCACGAAGGCCGTGCGCGAGTCCATGAAGATGCGGGCGAAGATGGGCACGATGGTGTAGGGCACGAGGTAGACGCTATAGAAGTGGTGCTCCATCATGAGGTAGGTTACGATGGGGAAGAAGGTGACGAGCGTGAAGAGTAGCAGGACGGTGTGGGGCGAGTCGAGGTAGTCGCGGCGGAAGAGCTTGAGGTAGAAGAAGAGCATGGCGAAGATGACGGCCACGGAGGCGGCCTGTCCGGAGAATACGAGCCAGAAGCCGCGCGAGGGGTCCATGCGCCGCTCGCTCTCCTTGCGCAGCGAGTCGAGTATCTTCACGTGCTCGGCGTTGACTATCTGGCCGCGGTCGATGATGAGCTGCCCGCTCTGCACCATGCCGCAGTAGGGGATGAGCTTGGCCAGCTCGCCTTCGCGCTCGAGGCGTGTCTTCTGGCGGTCAAGGCGCAGGTTGGGGCTCAGGTAGTTGTTCAGGTTGCAGGCTTGCAGCACGGCGTAGGGCACGCTTCCCGAGTCGCGCTCCATGATGTAGGCGTAGGCGGTGCGGGTGGTGCGCAGGCCGGAGAGGGGGAGGGCGGTGGACTCCTGGCCCTTGACCACGCGCAGGCCGGGGACGCGGGCCGCGCGCAGGCGCTCCAGCTCGTCGGCGTCGACGATGCCTTCGGCGTAGACTTGGTTGAAGAGCTCCACCAGGCGCGGCAGGTAGTAGCCCGGCAGGCCCTTGAACTTGCCGGCATAGAAGTCGGCGCGCAGGGCCTTGACGCTCTTCTCGCCCACTTGGGCGTCGAACGTGAAGTAGGGCCTGAAGCCGCGCGTCACGCTGTCGCGTTCGCGCTTGATTTCGGCGTCCGTCTTGTAGATGGGGAAGTCGTACGAGGCGATGAGCTGCTGGTAGCGCCAGGGCTTGTCGAGCTCGTAGTCGTAGCCGAACTTGCTTTCGCGGGGGAAGAAGTAGACGAGCGCCACGAAGCATACGGCTATGGTGGCGGCCAGGGTGAGCAGGCTCTTGCCCGAAGGCCTGCGCCAGTTGTGTAGGGTGTTCATAGGTCAGGGAGGTATCGGCGCCGGGGCGGCGGGGCCGCCCCGGCGCGGGGTGGAACGTTGGCGGGAGCGCGGCCTCAGGGGGCCTGGCGCAGGCGGCGGGCCAGCTCGGCCACGCCGCGCGAGGCCGTCGCGCGGATCACTTCGACGGGCCTTCCGCCGGGGACCTGCACATCGGCCGGGTCGATGAGGTAGACGGGGCAGCCGGCCGGCGCGTAGTGGATGAGCCCGGCGGCGGGGTAGACGTTGAGCGACGTGCCGATGATGGCGAAGACCTCCGCCCGCTCCACGGCGCGCGCCGCGTCGGCCAGCCGCGGGACGGCTTCGCCGAACCATACGATCCAGGGCCGCAGCAGCGAGCCGTCCGCCGCCCGCTCGCCCGGGGCCACGTCGGGGCGCTCCGCCGTGAGCGTGCGCCAGCAGCGCGGGTCGTCCGGGTCGCGCGAGGAGCATACCTTCATCAGCTCCCCATGCAGGTGGATGACGTGCGTCGAGCCGGCGCGCTCGTGCAGGTCGTCCACGTTCTGCGTGACGACGCACACGTCGAAGTCGCGCTCCAGCTCCGCCAGCAGCTCGTGGCCGCGGTTGGGGCGCGCCCCGACCAGCTGGCGCCGCAGGCCGTTGTAGAAGTCAGTGACTAGCGCGGGGTCGGCGGCCCATCCCTCGGGCGTGGCCACCTGCTCCACCGGGTAGCGGCCCCACAGGCCGCCGTTGCCGCGGAACGTGCTGAAGCCGCTTTCGGCGCTCATTCCCGCGCCGGTGAGGACTACGAGTCTTTTCATAAGGGTAATCGCTGAATACATAGCAAAAGTACGACAATAAAATGAAAAAGAGCCCCGCCGCCGCCCGATAGCCGCAAAAAAAATCGCACCCCGGCCCCGCCGCCGCCCTGCGGCGGGACCATAGTTTCCTCCGCGGCGACAAAAAGCCCGCCAACTATTGCCCTTGATGAAAAAATAGTTGTAATTTTGCCCCGCATAACCGTTATCCTGACAAGACAACACCCTATGGAGAAAATCAGTTACGCCCTGGGCATGGTCATAGGCCATAACCTGAAGGGCATGAACGTCGCCGGCCTGGCCGCTACGGACTTCGCGCAGGGCGTGAGCGACGTGCTTTCCGGGGCCGCTCCCGCCCTGTCCGACGACGAGGCCCGCCGCCTCGTCAACGAGTACCTGCAGGAGCGCGAGGCCGCCCGCGCCGCCGCTGCCCGCAAGGAGGGCGAGGACTTCCTGGCGGCCAACGCCCGCAAGGAGGGCGTCAACGTGCTCCCCAGCGGCCTGCAGTATCAGGTCCTGGCCGAAGGCACCGGCCGCCGGCCCGGACCGGCCGACCACGTGAAGTGCCACTACGAAGGCACACTCCCCGACGGCACAGTCTTCGACTCCTCCTACCGCCGCGGCGAGCCCGCCACCTTCCCCCTGGGCGGCGTCATCAAGGGCTGGACCGAAGGCCTGCAACTCATGAAGGAAGGCGCCAAGTACCGCTTCTTCATCCCCTACCAGCTGGGCTACGGAGCGCGGGGCGCCGGACAGGACATACCCCCCTACGCCGCTCTCGTCTTCGACGTGGAGCTGCTTCAGGTGCTCTAAGCCCCGCGGACGGCAGGACAAGTCTCCGCCACAGAATATCTTAAAAAAACAACCGAACTATATGAAGAAAATTTTCTGGGCAACCGCGGTTGCCGCCACGGCGCTGCTTAGCGCCTGCAACAACAAGCCGAGTTCGGCTAACCTGAAGTCCGACATCGACACGCTGAGCTACGAGATCGGCATGGTCGATGCGCCTTCGCAGGCCGACCTGAAACGTTACATCGCCGATCCGCGCGTGGGCAGCGACTCCACTTATCTGGACGAGTTCCTCCGCGGCTTTGCCGACGGCGTCAAGGCCGCATCCAACAAGAAAGAGGCCGCCTATCTGGCCGGACTGCAGGCCGGAGGGCAGATGCGCTCCCAGCTGACGCAGGTCGAGCAGGCCGTCTTCGCGGACGATTCCACCAAACGCCTGAGCCTGCGCAACTACATCGCCGGATTCTGCGACGGCGTGGGCGGAAAGAAGACCGCACTCATGGTCGACGGCAAGCCGGTCGACAAAATGCGCGCCGGCGAACTGGCCAACGAGACTCTGCGCCGCATGATGGCCGAAGCCTTCGCCAAGCAGTATGCCGCTGAGAAGCAGCAGGCCGACAGCTTCATGACGGCCAAGGCCAAGGAGCCCGGCGTGAAGAAGCTCCCCGGCGGGACGCTTTACAAGGTCGTCAAGGCCGGTGACGGCGCCGTGGCCAAACTGGGCGAGACGGTCAACCTGGCCTACGAAGGCCGCCTGGTCAACGGCACCGTCTTCGACGCCTCCTCCAAGCATCCCGGCCCCGACGGCACGACGATGCAGATGATAGTGGGCAACAGCATCCCCGGTTTCGACGAGGCGCTCAAGGCCATGCCCGCAGGCTCAGAGTGGGAGATCTACATCCCCTACGACCAGGGCTACGGCCCCCAGGGCGGCGGTCCGTTCCCCCCGTTCTCTACGCTTATCTTTAAGGTTACGCTGGTGAGCGTCGGCCACTGATGCCGCCGCGCAGCCACACGGTGGCCCCGCGCTTCGCGCCAACGGTGTGAGACGCGGGGCCAAGTCATGAATCCAGAATCAATCAACCCATCATGAAAGTCATACACGTACTCATCCTTTCGCTGGTGGCCGTGGGCGTCTGCTCCGCTGCCGGTCCCCGCAAGAAGAAGGCTGCCGCCCCGCAGCCCGTTTCCGAAAAAGTGCAGCCGGTGCCCGCCGACACGTTCAGCTACGCCATGGGCGTGGCCCAAAGCCAGGGCCTGCGCGTCTACCTGCAGCAGCGCGAAGGCGTGGACAGCGCCCACGTGGCCTTCGTGGTCAAGGCGCTCGCCGACGCCGCGCAGATGTCCGAGGAGCAGATGCAGCAATCGCTGGCCTACGCGGCCGGCCTGCGCATTGCCCTGATGAATCGCCTGCAAGTGATCCCCACGCTCAACCAGCAGGCCACCGGCAAGCGTGACACCACCTACACCGACCTGGCTATCTTCACCCGCGGCCTGACCGACGCGCTGACCGGAGCCGCCAAGCTCAAGGCCGACTCCGCCATGGCCATCGTGGATCGGCAGATGAAGTTCTATCAGGCGCAACTCAAGGAGCGGAGCGCCGCCTTCCTGGCCGAGAACGCCAAGCGTGAAGGCGTGAAGACCACGGCCAGCGGCCTGCAGTACCGCGTCATCAAGCAAGGCACGGGCCCCGTGGCCACCGACACGACCGCCGTCGACGTTCACTACGAAGGCAAGCTCATCGACGGCACCGTCTTCGACTCGTCCTACCGCCGCGGAAAGCCCGCCACCTTCCGTCCCAACCAGGTCATCAAAGGCTGGACCGAGGCGCTCAAGATGATGCCCGAGGGCTCCGTCTACGAGCTCTACATCCCCTACAACCTGGGCTACGGCGAGCGCGGCACGCAGAACATTCCCCCTTACTCCACGCTGATCTTCAAGGTGGAGCTCTTGAAGGTGAAGCCCTGAGAGGGTGCCTCCCCTTACGCATCCAAGCCCTGCGGGCCATCCGGCGCGCAGGGCTTTTCCGTGTCCGCCTCTGAGGCGGGCGCGGCGCGGCGGTTGCGCGGGAAGTGGTCCAGCACCTGCTGCCGCAGGAAGGAGCGGTCCAGGTGGGTGTAGACCTCCGTCGTCGTGATGCTCTCGTGGCCCAGCATGGCCTGGATAGCCCGCAGGTTGGCCCCGCCTTCGAGCAGGTGGGTGGCAAAGGTGTGGCGGAACGTGTGAGGGCTGATGACCTTGCGGATGCCGGCCCGCTCGGCGTAGAGGCGCACGTTGTGGAACACCGTGATGCGCGAGAGGCGCTTGCGCCGCAGCCGGCTGACGAAGACGAAGTCCTCCTCGCCCGGCCGGATGTCTATCTCCGCCCGCAGGGCAAACCAGCGGCGCAGCTCCTCCGTCGCCCGGCCCGAGAGCGGAACGAGCCGCTGCTTGTCCCCCTTGCCCACGACGCGGAGGAAGCCCTCCTCGAGAAACAGGTCCGAGAGGCGCAGCTGGCACAGTTCGCTCACGCGCAGGCCGCAGCTGTAGAGGAGTTCCACCACGGCGCGGTCGCGCTGTCCGTCGGGGTGCTCGGTGTCGATGGCCGCGAGGATGCGGTCCACCTCGTCGAGCGTGAGCACTTCCGGCAGGTGGCGGCCGATGTGCGGCGACTGCAGCAGCTCCGTCGGGTCCGTCTCCACGTAGCCGTCGAGCAGGAGAAAGCGGAAAAACGTTCGCACGCCCGAGAGCACGCGCGCCACGGAGCGCGGGGCTATGCCCACGTCGTGGAGCGTCCAGGCGAAGCGGTGGAGCAGCTCGAGCGTCGTGGCGCGCGGCTCCACGCCCTCTGCGGCGGCAAACTCCAGGAAGCGTGCCACGTCGCGCCCGTAGGCGGCGCGCGTGTTGCCCGAGAGGCCGCGCTCCAGCAGCAGGTAGCGCCCGAAGCGCTCCAGCAGTCCGCGCGATGCCGCCGGCAGCCCCGCTCCTTCCCCGCCGCCGCCCCGTTCCTCCGGGGTTAAGGCGCGTGGCGACGGGGCTAAGGCGCGTGGCGACGGGGCTAAGGCGCGTTCCTCCGGGGCTAAGGCGTGTTCCTCCGGGGCTAAGGCGCGTTCCTCCGGGGCTAAGGCGCGTAATTTCTCCTGTACAGTCTTTTTCGCCATATCCTTTTTTCGTAACTTTGCAAAT
>CALUIN010000025.1 GCA_944320745.1 uncultured Alloprevotella sp.
TCCAATTGACCGACTGATTTGAGATCTGAAGATGCTTATAACATTATTCTTGAATCAATTCAAAACAGTTTCTTAGTAGGAGAAACGGGCTGACGATCAACGAAGCCATGGTGCTCTGCTGCCTCAAGGACGGAGCGGTACGCATGGCCGGCGCGCTGAGCGAGTTCTTAGGCCTCTCGAAACCGCGCGTGTCGAAGGTGCTTAACACGATGGAAACCAACGGGCTTGTGCTGCGCCTGCTCAATCCGGCCGACCGGCGGCAGATGCTTTTCTCACTGACCGGGCAGGGACGGAGGCGCGCCGACGAGTTGCACGGCTGCCAGTCCGACCTGGAGGCGCTCTTCGCCGCGCTGCGCGGACTTTTGGGCTGAAGGGATTCCGGACGCAGGGATAATCGTAACTATATATTTAACAACGAAAAATATTCACAACGCTAAAATCTGTTCTCATGAAGTATCTCATCATTGGCGGAGTGGCCGGCGGAGCCACGGTGGCCGCCCGTCTGCGCCGGCGCGACGAGCAGGCCACAATTGTCCTCTTCGAGCGGGGCAAGTACGTTTCTTATGCCAACTGCGGCCTGCCCTATTACGTGGGCGGCGTCATCGCCGAGCGCGACAAGCTGTTCGTACAGACGGTGCAGGGATTTACGGAGCGTTTTCGCGTGGACATCCGCACGGAGCAGGAGGTCACGGCCATCGACCGCGCCGCCCGGCGCGTGACGGTGCGCCGCATGGCTACGGGCGAGACCTACGAGGAGACTTACGACAAACTGGTGCTCTCGCCCGGCGCCGAGCCGCTGCGGCCGCGCATTCCCGGCATCGGGCATCCGCGCATCCTGACGCTGCGCAATGTGCCCGACACGGACGCGCTGCGCTCCCTCGTGACGGGCGGCGACGTGCGCTGCGCGGTGGTCGTAGGCGGCGGCTTCATCGGGCTGGAAATGGCCGAGAACCTGCGCCATGCCGGCGTGGCCGTGGACCTCGTGGAGGCGGCGGACCAGGTCATGGGACCGCTGGACTACTCCATGGCCGCGCTCGTCCACCGCGAGCTGGCCGCTCACGGCGTTGCCCTCCACTTGAAGAACGGCGTAGCCTCCTTCACCGACGAAGGCGGCCGCGTGGCCGTGCACCTGAACGACCGGACCGGCCTGCTGGCCGACCTGGTCGTGCTGAGCATCGGCGTGCGCCCGGAGACCAAGCTGGCGCGCGAGGCCGGACTGGAGACAGGCACGACAGGAGGCATCCGCGTGGATGAGTTTATGCAGACGAGCGACGAGAATATATATGCCCTGGGCGACGCCGCGGAGGTGAGGCACCGCGTGACGGGCCGCCCCGCGCTCATCCCGCTGGCGGGCCCGGCCAACAAGCAGGGCCGCATCGTGGCGGATAACCTGGTGGACGGCAACCGGCATCGCTACGCCGGCTCGTTGGGCACGTCCGTCGCCCAGGTGTTCGGCCTCACCGTGGCTACGGCCGGCGCCAACGCCAAGTTGCTCCGCCGCGAGGGCATCGCCTACCGCTCCTCCTGGACGCACGGTTCATCCCACGCCGGCTACTATCCCGGCGCGGCGCCCCTGAGCGTGAAGATACTCTTCGCCCCGGAGGACGGCCGCCTGCTGGGCGCGCAGGTGGTGGGCTACGACGGCGTGGACAAGCGCATAGAGATGTTGGCACAGACCCTGCAGCGCGGCGGCACGGTCTACGACCTGGCCGAACTGGAGCACGCCTACGCGCCGCCCTATTCGGCGGCGAAGGACCCGGTCAACATGGCGGGCTTCGTGGCCGAGAACGTTTTGAGCGGCCGCGTAAGCACCGTGACCTGGCGCGACGGCATCCTGCGCGATGAAGAGGCCGTGCGCCTCGACGTCCGCACGCCCGACGAGTTTGCCCTGGGCGCGATTCCAGGCTTCCGCAACCTGCCGCTCGACAGCCTGCGCGAGCATCTGGACGAACTGCCCCGCGACCGGCCCGTAGTAGTGACGTGCGCCGTGGGTCTGCGCGGCTACCTGGCCGCCCGCATCCTCGTGCAGCGCGGCTTTAAGGAGGTGTACAACCTGTCCGGCGGCTACCGCACCTGGCACGCGGCCACGGAGCCCGTGCCTGCTCCTGCCGCTTCGTGTGCCAGTCCCGCCGCGCCGGCGGCCGGGGGCGGCGGCTGCGTGGAGGTGGACGCTTGCGGCCTGATGTGTCCCGGTCCCATCGTGCAGTTGAAGAAGAGTTACGCCGACTTGCCCGCCGGCGTGTCGCTGCGGGTGCGGGCCACCGATCCGGCTTTCGGCAGCGACGTGGAGGCGTGGTGCCGTCTGGCGGGCGCCGAGCTGGTCGGCGTGGACCGCTCCGCCGGCGTAGTGACCGCCACGGTGCGCCGGCCCGAAGCGGCGGCCGTCGCCGTGCAGCCGGCAGCTGGGGCAGAGACAGGGGCCGGCGAGCGCAAGACTCTCATTGTCTTCAGCGATGATCTGGACCGCGCGCTGGCTACGTTTGTCATCGCGAACGGCGCGGCAGCCGCCGGGAAGCCCGTCACGCTCTTCTTCACCTTCTGGGGACTGAACGTAATCAAGAAGCGTAGCCGTCCGGCCGTGGCGAAGGATTTCATGGCCCGCATGTTCGGCTGGATGATGCCGGCTCATAGCGGCCAGCTGCCGCTCTCAAAGATGAACATGTGGGGCATAGGCCGCCGCATGATGCGCCGCCGCATGGAGCAGAAGGGCATAGACAGCCTGGAGGCTATGATAAGGCAAGCCGTGGACAACGGTATTGAAATGATTGCCTGCACTATGAGCATGGACGTCATGGGTATCACGAAGGACGAACTGCTCGACGGCGTGAAGCTCGGGGGCGTGGCCACCTATCTGGACCGCGCCGCAGGGGCCGACCTGAACCTCTTTGTCTGACGCCGCGGCCTGTCCCGGCACCTGCCAGGCGAGGCGCACGCTCCGGCATCACCGGGTGTGCGCCTCGCCGCATAGTGAGGGTTGTGCCGGCTTACTACGCCAGGCGGAACACGATAGGCAGGACCATCCGAACCCTTACGGGCTTGCCGTCTATCTTACCGGGCGTCCAGCGCGGCATGCTGCGCACCACGCGCAGGGCCTCCTTGTCGAGCGCCGGGTCGGCGCTGCGCTTCACCTTGGCCTGTTCCACCGCACCGTCCGTGCCGACCGTGAACTGCACGAGGACGCGCCCCTCGACGTTGTTCTCCAGGGCGGCGGCCGGGTACTTCATGTTTTCGGAGACAAACTTGGCGAGCGCCGCCTGGCCACCGGGGAAAGCCGGCGCCACGTCGGCTTTGTCGTACACCTTGTCGTTGCCGTCGTCCGCCGTGCGGGCGGCGGTTTCCGTGCGTACAGCAGCCGCCTGTCCGGCCGTTCCGGCCGTGAGGCTCATGCTGCCCACGGCCACGAAGGCCAGGAATGGCAGGAAGAGCAAGTACTTCGCTCTGCCCGTTGACCGCGATTGGGATTTGTTCATCATTTGGATGCGTTTTTTGAGTAAGACATAGAAGTTATTTTGTAAAGCTGCAGCCTTTGGGGGTAAAGCCTGTTCCAGCAAGAGCAGCTGGTACGCCTTGCGCGGGAAGCCCTGTCTGAGCACGGCCCGGTCCGCCAGGTATTCCAGGTTGGCGCGGACTTCGCGCCGCAGGAACCAGGCGAAGGGATTGGCCCAGCAGAGCGCGCAGGCCACTTCGGCGGTCACGACGTCCAGCGAGTGCCACTGCCGGGCGTGGGCCGCTTCGTGCGCCAGTACTTCGCCGCGGCGGCTGTCCGTAGCCAAGGCCGGGGGAAGGGCTATCAGGCGGAAGAAGGAGAAGGGAGCTGCGCCCCGCTCCAGCAGCCGCACGCGCACGCCGTCCACCACCGCCGGGCGGCAGCGGCGCAACGTCAGCAGCAGCGCGGCCGTGCGCCCCGCGAGGTGCAGCAGCAGGGCGGCTGCCACAGCCGCGTAGGCCATGCCCGCAATCCTCAGCGCCGCTGCCGTGCCCTCGGCCACGCCCGGGCCTGCGGCCGCGACCACCACCTCGGGCAGTTGCCATGACGCAAGAGGCCAGCCGTCCGCCGCGCCGCCCGCCGCGGCCGCGCCCCACGGCCAGGCCGGCCCCGCTTCCGCCAGCGGCAGCGCGAAGGAGGCGGCCAGCAACACCAGCAGGGCGGCCCGCCGCCACGCCAGGTGAGTGTCGCGCCGCGAAATGCCCGCATAGGCTCCGGCGCAAAGGGCCAGGACGAGGTTTGCCTTAATCAGATAGACTATCATTCCGTTTCTCCTTTCTCTATGAGCCGGAGGATTTCTTTCAGGTCGTCGGCCGAGAGCTTGTGTTCCCGGGAGAAGAAGGAGACCAGCTCCATGTAGGAATCGTTGAAGTAACTGCGGACGAAGTGGCCCATGAAGGCCCGCTTGTAGTCGTCCTCCGCGACATGCGCGGAGTATTGGTACGTGTTTCCCACGCGGCGGACGCCGACGTAGCCCTTCCGCTCCAGGTTCTTCACGATGGAGGCCACCGTCGTGTAGGGCGGGCGGGGCTCGTCGAAGCAGGCAACGATGTCCTTCACAAAACAGGGGCCCAGCGTCCATACGTAGCGCATGGTTTGTTCCTCTTGTGGTGTCAGCTTTTCCATGAACTGAATGCTTTCCGATGGATGCCGCAAATCTACGAAATATTCGTAATAAGACAAAGATTAGAGTGTTAAAAGTAGCACAGGGTGCAGTTTTTTCTCCGCCAGAGGTTGTGTCCTCGCCCGCGTATAGCCGTTACCCCGCGCGCCCGGAAGGAAGCGGCGGACCGGAATTTGTAGCCGCGCGGCTAAGGCCAGCCGCCACGGGGCTAAGGGAAGAAAAAACGGGGATAGGGCGCGTCGCGACGGGGCTAAGGCGCATCGGCGCGGAGCCAGGGGAAGAAAAAAGCGGGAAGGGAAATAAAGCAGACAGCCGGACGCACGCGGCACAGCAGGCCGCGGCGTCCGGCAGGACTGAGTGGGGATGGATTTGGCGCAACGGGCCTGCCGGCTGCCGAACGGAGGGCGGCAGGCACGGCGCGTCACTGGAACTGGAAGCGGATAGGCAGCGTGAACCATACGGCCACGGGGCGGCCGTCCTGTCGCGCGGGCAGGAATTTCTTCAGGGATTTCACCACCCGCTCGGCCTCGCGGTCCGTTTCGGGCGTCAGGCTCTTGGTGACCTGCACCTTGCCCACCGTTCCGTCCTTCTGGACTACGAAGCGAAGGACCACGATGCCTTGCACGTCATTTTGGAGCGCTTCTGCGGGATAGATGATGTTTTCCGAGACAAAGCGCAAGAGTGCGGCTGCGCCGCCGGGGTAGGTGGCGGGACTTTGTACGAGGGCGTTGTCCGGAATGCTCTCTTCGCCGGCGGACGGCGTTGCGGTGGAGGACATTCCTTGCCCGGCCGCGTACCCCTTGGCGCCGCTTGCGTAGCTCGGCGCGGCGGTGCCTCTCTCCAGGGATTCTACAGACTTTTGCAAGGCCTCAACCGATTGTTTCAGGACCTCGACCGTTTTTTTCAAAGCCTCGACCTGCTGCGTCAGTGCGGCAATCTGTTCGTCCCTTTCGTCCCGTCCGTTTTGCCGGATGTCGGCTTGCGCGGCCGTTTGCGGCAGGGATGCGGGCATGGCTGCGGCCTCGGGCGCGCACAATGCAGCCGCGGGAAACAGGGCGGGCAGCAGAAGCCGCAGGCACCCTTTGCGGAAGATTGCGGGAAAGCGATGCTTCATGACTCCTGATATTGGGTGGTACGGACGTGGCGTCTCCGCCGTGTGGTTTCAGGCGTTCCAGTGGGCAGGGTCGCGGCGCCATTCGTGGAGCAGTTCCACGTGCTCGGGGCGGATGTAGCCCGTGGAGAGGGCCACTTCCACGACGGCCTCATAGTTCGTGAGCGTGGTCAGTTCCACACCGGCCTCGCGGAAGGCGTCCTCGGCCACGGGGAATCCGTAGGTGTAGCTGGCCACCATGCCGAGCACCTCCACGCCGTGGGCACGGAGCGCGGCTACGGCCTTGAGGCTGCTGCCGCCGGTGGAGATGAGGTCCTCTACGACGACGACCTTCTGCCCCGCCGTCAGGTCGCCCTCGATCTGGTTGCCCATGCCGTGGTCCTTAGGTTTGGGGCGCACGTAGGCAAAGGGAAGGCCCAGTTCGTCGGCCACGAGGGCGCCTTGAGCTATGGCGCCGGTGGCTACGCCGGCTATGGCATCGGCTTCGGGATAGCGCTCGGCCACGATGCGGCTCAGTTCGAGCTTGACGAAGGTGCGGAGGGCCGGGTAGGCCAGGGTCTTGCGGTTGTCGCAGTAGAAGGGCGACTTCCAGCCGCTGGCCCATGTGAACGGCTGTTCGGGTTGCAGTTTGATGGCCTTGACGTCCAGCAGTTTTCCTGCGAAGATTTTTTCTAAGGTACTCATGTTGTCGATGGTTGGGTTATTACGGACAAATGTACGCTTTTTTCTGAAAACCCATCCCTGCGGAGCGGAAAAATGTGAAGCCGGCCCGCCGCTTCCGCGCTTTGTTTCCGTGAAAACAAGCCTTAGGCCCGTAAAAACGGGGCTTAGCCCAGGAAAAACTGGCCTTAGCCCCGTGCTCTGTGCGACGCTCCGGCGGCCGGTGCGGACAGACGCAGGCCGCCCGCTGCGGCGTCCGGCGGGCGGACGGTCGCGGCGGGCGGCGCGGGTGGGAGTGCGCACGGCGGGTGCGGCGGGGAGGCTCAGTCCGCGGTGCGGGCGGGGAGGACGGAGGAGAGGCCCTGTTCGCGGTGGCACAGGCGGACCTCGATGCCGAACTTGCGGTGCAGGTGCTCGGCCAGATGCTGCGCGGCGTAGACGCTGCGGTGCTGCCCGCCGGTGCAGCCGAAGCAGAACATCAGGTCGGTGAATCCGCGCTCCATGTAGCGCGCCACGTGGTGCTCGGCCAGCAAGTAGACGTTGTCCAGGAAGGCGAGGATTTCCCCGTCTGTCTCGAGGAAGCGGATGACGGGCTGGTCGAGCCCGGTCAGGTTGCGGTACTCGGCGTAGCGGCCGGGGTTGTGCGTGGAGCGGCAGTCGAACACGTAGCCGCCGCCGTTGCCGGACTCGTCGGCGGGGATGCCTTTGCGGTAACTGAAGCTGAACACACGCACCACGAGGGGCTTCCGCTCCGCCGCCCCGTCGCTGGCCGCCGGCGACGGGGGCAGGGGACGGGCAAATTGCGGCAGGTCGACAAGCTGGCGTAGCAGGCTGGCGAAGTAGGGATAGGGCGCTGCCGTCCCGTCCGCCAGCTGGCGGCGCAGGTTGCTGATGGCCAGTGGTATGCTGTCGAGGAAGTATTTCTTATGCTCGAAGTAGCCGCGCAGTCCGTACGTGCCCAGCACCTGCAGCGTGCGGAAGAAGACGAACAGGTGTAGCCGGCGCAGGAAGGCGGCGCGGTCCACGGGCCGCAGTGTGGCGAGCTCGTCCAGGTAGGCTTCAATCATTTCGTCGCGGAGCTCTTGCGGATAGCGTGCCGAGGCTTGCCACAGATAGGAGGCCACGTCGTACTGCAACGGGCCGAGCTGCCCGCCCTGATAGTCGATGAAGTAGGGTTGCGGGGCCTCGGCGCTGCCGGGCGGGGCGTAGAGCATGACGTTGCGGGCCTGGAAGTCGCGGTAGAGGAAGGTGTCGCACGGGTCGTCGGCCAGGTCGTCGGCCAGGCGGCGCATGTCCTCCTCGAGCCGCACCTCGTCGTAGCTGACCGGCGTGGTGCGCAGGAAGCAGTACTTGAAGTAGTTCAGGTCGAACATGGCGGCGCGGGCATCGAAGCGCGCCGGCGACAGCAGGTAACCGGCATTGAGCGCCTCGGCTCCGCTGACTTGCACGTGGGGCAGGCGGCGGATGACGCGGCGGATGAGTGCGCGCTCCTCCTCGCTGTAGGCTCCGCCGGCGGCGCGGCCGGCGCTGAGCGCCTGGTAGAGGGAGAGTGTGCCCAAGTCGGTCTGCAGGTAGCAGGACGTGGCCGGGTCGGCTGCCAGTATCTGGGGGACGGGCAGGCCGCGTTCGGCGAAGTGGCGGCTCAGGTAGATGAAACAGCGGTTTTCGCTCGGGTCCGGGCCGTCTACGCCGATGACGGTGCGGCCGTCGGCGCCGAAAAGGCGGGCGTACTTGCGGTTGCTGCCGGCCTTGGGCAGGCGTTCCACACGTGCCGGGGCGGCGCCGCTCCAGTCGGTGTAGAGTTTTATGAGTTGCTGCATGGGGCTGCGGGATGGGTATGTGGTGCGGCGGGCGTGCCGCTCTTTGCCAGGTTCATCAGGTGGACGGCCACGAGGGCGGCGGTCTCCGTGCGCAGGCGGCAGGGGCCGAGGCTGACGGGCTGGAAGCCTGCGGCGCGGGCCTGGGCCACTTCCTCGGGCGTGAAGTCGCCCTCGGGCCCGATGAGGACGAGCGTGTCGCCCTCCGGGCTGACGGCGCCGGCGAGCAGGCTGTCGGCGCCGGTGCTGCGGAGTAGGTCGTCGAAGGCGTCGGCCGGGGGGGCGCCGGCCTGGCAGTGGGCGATGAACTTCTCTCCGGCGAAGGGCTGCGCCAGAAACTGCGGCAGCGCCACCGGACCGGCCACGCGCGGCAGCCAGGCCTTGTGGCTCTGCTTGAGGGCACCGACGACAATCTTCTCAATGCGTTCCGTCTTGACCACGTGGCGCTCCGAGTTGCGGCAGTCCAGGAAGGTCAGACTGTCCAGCCCGATCTCCGTGGCCTTTTCGGCGAGCCATTCCATGCGGTCCATGTTCTTCGTGGCGGCGACGGCGAGGTGGATGCCGCCGCGCCAGGGACGCTCGGCCTGGCGGCTGCGTTCCACTTCGAGGGCGCACCGTTTCGGCGTGGCCGAGACGATGCGGCAGGCATAGAGTCCGCCGCGGCCGTCCGTGGCCCAAAGGGTGTCGCCCTCACGCATGCGGAGCACGCGGATGGCATGTCCGGCCTCCTCGGCGGGCATTTCCGCCGCGGAGGGCAGGCCGGGAAGATAGAAGAGGTGGGTTTCTTTCATGGCGGTCGGGCGTTAGTCCGCGTCGCCCTCTTGCGGGGCTGCGGGGTGCTGGGCGTCGCGACTGCGCAGTTCGTCGCGCAACTGCGAGGCCAGTTCGAAATTGTCGTTCTCTACGGCTTGCTTCAGGGCCTCGCGGAGCAGGTCGTCGCCCATCGAGGCGATGGGGACGGCCACCTGGCCGGCGGCACGCTGGCGGGTATAGAGCCGCGCGAAGTCCTGGCGGCCGATGCCGATGGGGCGGCGGGCCTCGAGCGCGGCGGCGATGCCGGCGGCCAGGTCCGTATCGAGGCGGCGTGTCGTCGTGGTCCCGCCGGCCGTCTGCTCCAGGCAGAGCGTGGCGGAGATATGGCCGTTGCCGGCGCGGCGTATGAGCACGTGGATCAGGCGTATGCCAAACGTCTGGGCGAGCTCGTCCATGAGGTGCGTGGCCGGGAACTCGTGATGCCGGGTGGCGCGGACGAGCAGGTTGAAGCCGTCGCGTTCCAGCAGGAGCGGCAGGTGGAGGCCTTCCTCCTTTTCGCGCAGGATGAGCAGGTAGGCGTCGGGCAGGCTGACGCCTTGCGTGAGTCCTTCGGGTTCGAGCCAGACGATGTCCTCTTTTCCGGGGATGTCTTCCATATAACGTTCCATACTGCAAATGTACGCAAAAATCGCGACTGCGTATCGACCGGTCTGGAAAAGACGTGCGCCGGAGCGCTTTTCCTCTCGGCGGCCATACAAAAGCCCCTGTCCGCACTGTGGCGGATAGGGGCTCGGAAAGGCGCGCCCGTCGGGGCGCGCGGGGGCAGTATCAGAAGAAGAAGGTGAGGCCGGTCGTGAGGGCGTTGAAGCGGGGCGTGAAGGCTTTGTTGAGGACGCGGCAGGGGGCGTACTTGACGTAGACGCCCAGGAACTTCCATCCGAAGCCGGCCATCAGGTCTACGCTGACCGGCTTCTGCCGGATGTCCTTGCTGAACTCCTTGTAGTCGCGGCCGTCCAGGCTGTAGCGCGTCTTGAGGCTGGCGTAGGTGTTCACCTTCAGGATGGCGGCCACATTGACATTCCACTTGCGTCCGCTGCCGAAGTTGTAGGAGTAGCGGAAGGGGAAGGTGAGGCTGAACACCTTGATGCGCGAGAAGTCCGCCTCGGCCCCGTCGGGATAGGGTGCGACAGAGATGGCGGCGCCTTCCTTCACGAAGCGGTTGGTACCGGTCATGCGGAAGTTGCGCCAGTCCAAGCCGAAGCCGAGCGAGAAGTCGTGGTGCTGGTCCGGCGATACGCGGTGGAAGGATACAAGGTCTGCGAATATTTCATAGGACGAAGCCATGTCGACGTCCAGCCCCGCCGGCGCGCCCAGGCCACTGACGAAGCCGAAGCCCAGGCCGCCCATGCGGAACTCCGTGCTCCAGCGGCCGGGCCGCTTCTTGCCGAGCTGGATGTTGCTGAAGTCCCAGCCGCGGGATCCGGACCGGACGAGCGAGGAGGCGTTTTCGCTGTAGTTGGCGTTGTAGTCGTAGCGGAACGTGGAGTCGGCGCCCCGGCCGAACACTTGGAGGTCTATCCGGGACGAATCCTCGGTGAGCACCACACGGTGTGCGTCGCGCAGGTCGAGCAGCGTGTCGTTGAGTTCCGTAGCGCCGGCGGATGCGGCCAGCAGGAGTGCGGCCAGCGCGGCGGTCAGTCTTTTGATAGTCATAGGTAAAGGTTTTAATGGTTTTACTTGTTTGTTTCTCTCGAAGCGCCCGCTGCCGTCCGTCCCTGGGCGGGGTGCTGCGGGGCCGGGGCGGGCCGCCGGTCAGCGGCTGAAGCGCCGCTTCAGCTCGTCGATGGTGGCCGTTCCCTCCATGTAGATGACGGTGAGCTTTCCGGCAGATCCTTTTTCCAGTTGGCCGTTGCGGTAAAAGAGGTAGCGGCCTTTTCCTTCCGGCTGGGCCTTCAGCTCGTAGAAGCCGTAGTAGAGCCGGGCGTTGCGGCGGGCTTCCTCCATGCTGGTGGCCCCGGCGCGGTCGGCGCGGACAAGGCTTTCGGTCCATAGCATTTCCTTCTGCGAGGCCTGGAACGTGAGGCTGCGGAAGAGGGTCAGGCCGTAGCGGGCTGCTTCCCTGCCCGTGACCAATACTTCCGTGCTGCCTTTGCGGTTGCGCAGCTCGCTGCCGAAGAGCTGGTCAATGTGCAGCCCCCGTTGCGCTACGGCCTGCGGCAGGGCCAGGAGGAGCATAAGAAGCAGGGGGATGATTCGTTTCATATGATAGTCGTTTTAAGGATTGTCCAGGAGGTTGAACATGCCGTTGAGCTGTCCTTCCATCGTAGGGGCGGCCTCCGGCCCGACGGTCTCGCGGAATGCGTCCTTCATGCAGCGAGTCACGATGTCGGGGTCCGTCACTTTCTGGCCGGCCACGTAGGCCACGCAGACGTTGTTGCGCCGGTAGACGCCCCAGCCGGCCGATGCGGCAATGCCGGCAGTCAGGCAGACGGTCGCGGCCACGCGCCACGCCACGGCGGAGGGCCGGTTGCGGCGCCGTGCTGCCGGGCGGCGCGACAGACTGCGGCCGCAGGCCACGTAGCCCATGACGGCGCGCACTGCGTCGTAGCGGCGGGCAGCCCCGGCGGGCGAAGATAGGAAACGGCGCAGGCGGCGCTCCTCGCGGGGCGTGGTCTCCGCCCTGAAGTAGCGGTCGACGAGGGCGTCCCAGCTGCTTTCGTTTCCGGCGTTCTTATTCCTTTTCATATAGTTCCAAGTAACAGTTTCTTATGGTCTGACGAGCGCGGGACAGTTGCATGCGTACCGCGGCGGGCTTCATGTCGAGGTGGGTGGCGATGGCTTCGAAGTCCCAGTCCTCGTACTCTCGCAGGCGCAGGACCTCGCGCTGCGTCGCGGTGAGGCGCGTGGCGATGATGCGGTCCACGCGGGCGAAGGTGGCTTCGCGTTCCTGCGCGGCGGCGGATCCGTCGTCGGGCAGTTCGTCGCGCTCCTCGTCGAGGGGAAGGGTGGCGTCGCGCGTCCGGCGCCGCAGCGCGTCGATGCTGACGTGCTTCACCGTAGTGGTGAGCAAGGCGGCCGCTTCCGGCTCCGAGCGCTGCGCCGCCGGCTTGTCCCACAGTCTGCAGAAGGCGTCCTGCAGGGCGTCCTCGGCCTCCTCGTCGCTCTGAAGCAGGCGCCGCGACATGCGCAGCAGGCTGCCGCGCAGCCGCTGGAAGGCGGCGAGTAGCGCTCCGCCCTCGGGCGAGGGCGGAAATGCTTTCGGGGCTGGGGGTGTAGCGGACTTGTTCATGGCGGTTTGCCGTAAGGCTGCGGGGGTAGCCTTGCTTCGGCTTTCTAATAGGGTAACGCAAAGTAAGGTGAATTGTAACAAATCTGAAGGCATTTTCTAAAAAAAATATTTCAGGTCTTTGAAAGTCGAGCGGAGTTCGTATTTTTGCAGGAAGGAGCCGCTCGGCTTCTTGCTTATGGCCTATGAAAAGAGTACTCAGCTTCTTGCTCTGCGCGGCCGTCGTGCTGCTGCTCGTGCCTGCCTGCCTCGCCGACGAGGAGGCGGACGGCGGGTCGGGCGACGTGGTGCGCGTGGGCGACCCGTTGCCGCCCTTCCTCGCCACGATGGCGGACGGGAGCCAGGTCAGTCCGGCCACGCTGGCGGGCCGCCCGGCAGTCCTCGTCTTCTTCCATACGGAGTGCGCCGACTGCCAGCGCGAGCTGCCCGGCCTGCAGCGCCTCTACGAGGCCTACGGAGCGCGGGCCGGCTTCGTCTGCATCAGCCGCGAGGAGGGTGCGGCGGACGTGGCGGCCTATTGGCAGGCCCACGGACTGTCGCTTCCCTACTGCGCCTGCCCGGACCGCAGCCTCTATGCCCTGTTTGCCGAGCACACCATCCCCCGCGTCTACGTGGCCGACGCCGCGGGGCGCGTATGCAGCCAGTTCACCGAGCGCGTGGACCAGGCGCGGCTTCAGTCCGTCCTGGACTCCTTATTATTATCCGTTGACGTTAACACCGCACACTAATGAACAGATCCCTTTTACGTATCCGCCTTACGGCGATGAATTTCCTGGAGTTCGCCGTCTGGGGCGCCTATCTCACCAGCATGGGCAGCTATCTGGTCACGGTCGGTATGTCCGGCAGCATCGGCTGGTTCTACGCCATGCAGGGTATAGTCTCCATCTTCATGCCCGGGCTCATGGGCATCGTGGCCGACCGCTGGGTGCCCGCGCAGCGTCTGCTGGGCCTCTGCCACCTGCTGGCGGGCCTCTTCATGGGCGGTGCGGCTTTCTACGCCTACGAGAGCGGCACGGATGTCGGCATGACCGGCCTGTTCAGTCTCTACGCGCTCAGCGTGGCCTTCTACATGCCGACGCTGGCCCTGAGCAACTCCGTAGCCTTCACGGGACTGACGCGTGCCGGACTGGACACGGTGTCGGCCTTCCCGCCCATCCGCGTGTTCGGCACGGTGGGCTTCATCTGTAGCATGTGGGCCGTAGACCTGTTCGGCTTCCAGACTACCAGCGGCCAGTTCTTCGTCTCGGCCGGCCTGAGCATTGTGCTCGGCATCTACGCCATGACGCTTCCCCACTGCCCCACCGGCCACGGCGAAGGCAAGTCGCTGGTCGACGCCCTGGGCCTGCGCGCCTTCACCCTGTTCCGGCAGCGGCGCTTCGCCGTGTTCTTCCTCTTTTCCATGCTCCTCGGCATTTCTCTCCAGATAACCAACGGCTTCGCCAACCCTTACATCATGAGCTTCCAGGGAATAGCTGAATACGCCGACACGTTCGGCGCGAACCACGCCAATCTCCTCATCTCCCTGTCCCAGACGAGCGAGGCCCTCTGCATACTGCTCATCCCCTTCTTCCTGAAGCGCTTCGGCATCAAGCGGGTGATGCTCATCGCCATGCTGGCCTGGGTGCTGCGCTTCGGCCTCTTCGGGCTGGGCGACCCGGGCAGCGGCCTCTGGATGTTCATCCTCTCAATGATAGTCTACGGCGTAGCCTTCGACTTCTTTAATGTGTCGGGTGCCCTCTTTGTGGACCAGAACACTGAGCCTGACATACGCAGCAGTGCGCAAGGCCTTTTCATGATTATGACCAACGGCCTCGGCGCCACTATCGGCACGCTCGGGGCGCAGGCCGTAGTGAACCACTTCGTCTATGACGTGCCGCCGGCCCTGCAGCTCGGCGGCTGGCGGACGGCCTGGTTCATCTTCGCCGCCTACTCGGCCGTCGTCTTCGTGCTCTTCGCCCTCAGTTTCCGCGACCGCCGCTCCGGCAGCCACGGCGCGGGCAGCAGCCTGCAAAGATAGCGCGGCGCGCGCCGCCCCTTGCGCTTCCGCGGGTTTCCGCCCCCGTTTTTCCGCCCTGGAAACGGAGAGGTGAGAAAAAGGTGAAGAATAATTTGGCGGATAATAGAAAAAGGCGTACCTTTGCACCGCAAATCGGGAACGACCACTGCACTCTTAGCTCAGTTGGTAGAGCAACTGACTCTTAATCAGTGGGTCCAGGGTTCGAACCCCTGAGAGTGTACTTCCGAATACTCGTTCCCGAGATGCAAGCACTGCACTCTTAGCTCAGTTGGTAGAGCAACTGACTCTTAATCAGTGGGTCCAGGGTTCGAACCCCTGAGAGTGTA
>CALUIN010000026.1 GCA_944320745.1 uncultured Alloprevotella sp.
GGCATGTTATGGCTTTTGCTCATGGAGTTGAACTCAATGCAGCAGTCCTTGGCTCCGGGCACCTGTAACAGGCTCAGCCGCTCGCGGTTGAGGATGAAGCTGTAGGGATTGTCGTTGACGACAACGATGCCGTGGCGGCGGGCAAAGCCGACCAGGCGCTCATACGTCTCGCGGCGGGCCGGTGCCCCGGTGGGCATGTGGGGATAATTGCTCCATAGCAGGCGCACGCCGGAAAGGTCCATCCGCTCCAAGGCGTCGAAGTCCGGTTGCCAGCCGTTCTCGGGCAGCAGGTCGTAGGGCACGACTTCGCAGCCGAGCAGGCGGGAGAGCGACGTGTAGGTCGGGTAACCGGGATTGGGCACCAAGACCTTCTCGCCGGGATTGACGAAGGCGAGCGTCACATGCAGGATGCCTTCCTTCGACCCTATGAGGGGCTGGATCTCCGACCGGTAGTCCAGCTCCACGCCGTACCAGCGCCGGTAGAATCCGGCCATGGCCTGGCGAAGTTCCGGGATGCCGGCGGTGGGCTGATAGCCGTGGGCGTCGTCGCGCCGGGCCGCAGCGCAAAGCGCCTCGACCGTAGCCGGCGAGGGCGGCATGTCCGGGCTGCCGATGGCCAGGCTGATGATGTTCTGCCCCTCGGCGTTAAGACGGGCTACCTCCTTGCCTTTGCGCGAAAAGTAGTACTCGCTCACTTGTTCCAGGCGGTGGGCCGGGCGTATGGCGCAGCCGGCGGCGCCCCTGTCCTGCTCGCTTCTCTCTCTGTTATTTTCCTTCATATTCGCCTAATATTTTCAATTCCTTGGTTAGTGGCCGCACGGCCTCGATACTCTGGCGGTAGCGCACGTAGTCATCGTACGTCACGTCCACGTAGAACAGATACTGCCACTCCCGCCCGATGATGGGAAGTGACTGGATTTTCGTCAGGTTTATCTTGTAGAAGCTAAAGATAGAAAGCACCTGCGAAAGGCTACCTTCCTCGTGGGGCAGGGTAAAGACGATGCTGCTCTTGTCCGTATGATGGAGCTCGCGCAGCTTGTCCGCGTTCCACACGTCGCTCAGCACAAGGAAGCGCGTATAGTTATGCTTGTTGTCCTCGATAGCCTTGCGCAGGACCTTCATACCGTAGAGCGGAGCGGCCCCGGCGTGGCAGATGGCGGCATGGCCGCGCAACTGGCCGCGCGAAATGTCCGCGGCAGCGCCCGCTGTGTCGTCCGTCTCGACCACCTTCATCTCCGGATGGCGGGAAAGGAAATCGCGGCACTGCGCCAGCGCGACGGGATGAGAATTGACCTCGCGGATGTCCGCCATAGTGTCCTCGGGCAAGCACATAATGCTGTGCTCTATGTGGAGTTTGTGCTCGCCGACCACGGTAAGCCCGCTGGCGCGCAGCAGTTCGTAGTTGTGCAGCAGGCTGCCCGCTATCGTGTTCTCGATAGCCACCAGCCCCAGAAGGCTATCGTCAGCACGGATGGCCTTAAACACGTCCTCGAACGTGTTACAGCAAATCAGCTCCACATCCTCACCCGCAAAATACTGGTGAGCCGCTATGTCGTGGAACGAACCCCGGATACCTTGTATCGCTATTCGTATCATGTCTATCAGCAAAAATCCCGCTCCTGGAACAGAAGCGGGATGATCTATCATTATTGAAGGATTGTTCTGAATTAGCACGCAACGTCCCGCTTCGCTTGTCCGGCAAAGTAAAAATAGCCAAAAAAGTAAAAGGACTGGGACTGTGCCATGATTCTCTCTCTTTTCAAGGCAAAAGTAATGCTTTTATTTTGCCCGGCAAACTTTTCCCGGGTTTTTCTCCTGAAAAATTCTCGCCGGGCCCTCCGTCGGCTGTCTCACCAGCCGTTATAGTGCACATTCTCAGCCTTGTACTTGCTCTTCGGCCGAGGATCGCCCTCCGGATAACCTACGGGCACTACGCAAAGCGGCACCACGTGTTCGGGCAGTCCCAGCGCCGCGCTGACGGCCGCCATGCGGTCCTCGTAAGGATAGACACCCGTCCACACAGCCCCGAGTCCCATCGCCTCGGCGGCCAGCAAGAGGTTCTCCGTCGCGGCCGAGCAGTCCATCACCCAGTTCACGGACGGTTTCCCTTCCTGATCCACAACGCCAAGGTCGCCGCAGACCACCACGGCCGCCGGCGCGTCGGCCAGCATCTTGGCTTTCGGCAAGCGGGCGGAAAGGCTGTCCATCACCGCGCGTTCGTCCACGATGACAAACCTCCACGGCCGCATGTCACGGCCGGACGGCGCCGCCATGGCGGCACGCACCAACGTGTCGAGCTGCGTCCGGCTCACTGCACGGTCCGTATAACTGCGCACGCTCTTGCGGGAATGGATGTTGCGAAGCACAACGTCGGCCTCCGACGCCGGTGCGGGGCGCACCTCCGTGCTGTACACCAGGCGGACCAGGGCGGCCAGCAAAGCCAGCGACAGGACCAGACTGACGATTTTATACTTGTTCATGTTGCAAGGATTAATGATTCTCCACCGGAAACTGTCACTGTTTGTTCTCCGCCAGGTCGAAGAGCGCGCCCAGGGGACACAGCCCGTTGCACCACGGCCGCGGCACGAAGAGGCCCAGGACCACGAAGCCGCCGGCCAAGGCCAGGACGGCCGGGGAGGCGGACGTCAGGAGGAAAGCCGTGAACGGCTCATAGTCCAGCAGGTAGGCGCCGAAGCCCGCCCACAGCAGCAGGAGCAAGGCCAGCAGCACGCCGAAGCGCACGCCGTGAAGCACCTTGTAGGTCGCCGCCGGCACATTCCACTTCGGCACGGGCAGTTGCCAGGCCAGTTCCTGCAAACTGCCGTACGGGCACATCCACGTGCAGAAATAACGGGGCTTGCCCGCATAGGGCAGGACCACAGCCACCAGGAGCATCACCACGGCCGGCAGGTAAAGCACGGGCGAAAGGCCGTCGCTCACCCATCCGCGCAGCAGGGAGACGGACAGAAACTGCCCGCACCAGAAGCCCAGCACGGCTACGTTGAGCCCCAGCACCAGCAGCCGCAGCCCCTTGCGCCCCGGCCAGCGCCAGGCCACGAGCAGCCCCACGGCCACTACGGCCAGCACGGCGGCCGTGCGCCCCCAGCCAATGGCCGGACCGCCGGACTCCGGCGCTTCGGCCGCCTGCCGGGCAGCCAGTGTGCGACGCACCGTGGCCACGATGGCCCGGCTGGAATAGGTCGCTCCGCTCACCGCGTCCACCTCCGCGCGTGCCGCGGCGTCCACGCTTTTCCCCAGCCACTGGGGGAAAAGTGCGTCGCGTGCCTGGCCGAAGAAGTGGGGCGTCTCGCCGTTGGGCGCGGCGGCCAGGCCGGCCAAGCGGCCGTCCTCGTCTATGTATATATATATAGGTGTAGGCCCGGCAAAGCCGCTGACGTCGTCGGCATAGCGCACACTGCTCACAAGGACGCCGCG
Source organism: uncultured Alloprevotella sp. (assembly GCA_944320745.1). Classification (GTDB taxonomy): domain Bacteria; phylum Bacteroidota; class Bacteroidia; order Bacteroidales; family Bacteroidaceae; genus Alloprevotella. The sequence goes on from CALUIN010000026.1 coordinate 3,436, forward strand.
CTCCTGCCCCTCGCGCGCGGCAACGGTCCACGCCGCCGAGTCGCAAGGCGTCAGCACGGCCTCGCCGAGTCCCAGGCGGGCCAGCGTCGCCGAGTCCGGCAGCGCCGCAACCTCGGCGCGGGCGGGAGCCAGGCCGCCCAAGGGCCGGCCCAACAGGCGGCCCGTCCAAGCCGCTGCCGCCGTGAGCATCAGGAATACCACGAGCAACGAGAGCAGCCGCCCGAGCAGGGATGACAAGGCATCTGAACGAAAAGTTTTCATACGGTGGTTTCAGACATAAGCTCGCGCGTCAGCCCTCCCGCAGGAAGTCGAACGCCTCGAATATCAGTTCTTTCTTTACATGGCAGTCCAGCCGCACCTCCCCGATGTCGGCCAATAGCGTCAGGTTGATCACGCCGCCGGCGTTTTTCTTGTCGTGGAGCATGTAGGTGTAGAGTTGCTCGTAGTGGCGGCACTCGAAGGCGAACGGGCCGTAATGTTCGCGGATGAAGGCCGTCGTCTGGCGCAGCCGGTCTTCGGGAAAGCCCAGGCTGGCCGCGCTGAGGTAGAGCTCGCAAATCAGTCCCCACGCCACGGCATACCCGTGCAGCACGGGGCGGTCCTCCGCCAGGGCCAGGCTTTCCAGCGCGTGCCCGGCCGTATGGCCCAGGTTGAGCGCCTTGCGCAGGCCTTGCTCGTGCGGGTCGGCCGCCACGATGCGCTCCTTCACGGCGATGCTCTGCGCCACCATGTCGCGCAGGCATCCGTAGTCCGGTTGGCTGAGGTCGAAACGCAGATGCGCGGCCCACATGGACTCGTCGCTCAGCAAGGCGTGCTTCAGCATCTCGGCATAGCCGGAGCGCAGGTTTGCCGCGTCGAGCGTGCGCAGGAAGTCCGTGTCGACAATCACCGCCCGGCTGTCGCAAAAGGCGCCCACTTCGTTCTTCAGGCCGTTGAAGTTGATGCCCGTCTTGCCGCCGACGGCGGCATCGACCATGGAAAGGAGCGTGGTGGGAATATTGATGAAAGCGATGCCGCGCTTAAACGTGGCCGCGGCAAACCCGCCCAGGTCCGTCACCATGCCGCCGCCCAGGCATACGAGCAGCGAGCGGCGCGAGGCACCGCCGTCGCCCAGGGCCTTCCATACGTCGGCCAGGGTCTGCAGCGTTTTGTGGGCATCGGTGGCGCCGATGGTGATGTCCGCGGCGGTGCGCAGGGCCGCACTGTCCTCCAAGAGCGGGCGGCACAGGCGGCGCGTGGTTTCGTCCGTCAGGACGAAGACTTTGTCGAAGGGGCGGTCGCAACGCTCCACTACGGCATCGAGGTCGCGCGCCGCGCGGGATGAAAAGATGACTTCTGTCTTCATGTCGTCGGGTTTATTTCCGGTGTGCTGAATACGGATTCGCCCTCGCAGGCGGCTATGGCGCGCCGGTATTCTTCGGGTATGTCGGCCGACTCCTGTGCGCTCAGCGAGTAGCAGACCATGACCGTGGCGCAGCGGCACATTTCCTCGCCCGTGCGGGCGTTGACCGCGCGCTGCTGCAAGGTGAAGCTCTTGCGCCCCACGTGGCAAATGCGCGTTTCCACCACGATGTCGTCGCCGTGGAATATAGGATGGATAAAGTCGGCGTTGATATTGGCTACGACGGGTACCACGTCCTGCTCCCGGTAGTCCACGCGCAGGACGTGGGCCAGGTAATCCTCCTTCCCGAGGTCGTAGAAGGCGAAGTAGGCGTTGTTGTTGACGTGGCCGTAACGGTCCACGTCGTTGAACCGGATTTGTATAGGGACGCGGCGGTGGCTGCGCACGGCGGCTGAGTCTGTAGCGCTAGGGAGCGGGACTGCGGCGGGCGGTGTCATAAGGGATAAGTGTTGAAAGGGGAGGCTACGGGCGAGAAGAAATCGCGGGTTACAGCCGCCATGCGCTGCCGGTCGGGGACCAGCTCGAGCGTTTCCTCATCCACGCGGCAGAGCCCGCGCAGCGGATAGACGGCCTCGGCCTCATCGGGATAGAGCCCGCTGACCGTGCGGAACAGGTGATTGCGCGCGTCGACTACGCACACGGCCTCCACGTTATAGTCGGCCATTCCGTCGCCAGCCTCGAGGACTGCGCCGACATAGGCTGCCAGCGCATCGACAAAATCTTTCACTTCGTCCATAGTTCTCGCAAAATTACACATTTTCCCGGCATACGCGCCCACGGCTGGCCTTAAACTTATGTAAAACGCTCCGGCGCAGCCGCCCGGCCGCCTGCCGCCTCGCCGTAGCCCCGTGACAACGCGCCTTAGTCCCGTGACGACGCGCCTTAGCCCCGTGACGACACGCCTTAGCCCCGTGACGACACGCCTTAGCCCCGGTGACAGGGACGGAAACGGGCGGACGGACGTGACGGGCCGCGGCGACAGGGCACCAAAAACGGCGTTCCCCGCCGTGCCTGCGGGAGGCTTGGCGGGGAACGCTCCGTCTGTCCGGAAAAGCCCGGGAGGCCTTTCCCTTATTTTTTCATCGTGAGCGAGCCGGACCCTATCATCTGCCCGTCGACGAAGATATAGGCCGTGTAGGTACCGCCGCTCAGATACTCGCTCACGGGCACGTAGAGCGTGACTTTCTGCTCCTCGCCCGTGTACTCGATGTTCTTCACCGCGGAGTAGCCGATGTTCTTATTCTCGTACTGGAACGTGCCGGAGTTGGAGACAACGTCCTGCGTGGGCTTGAGCAGACGCACGTAGACCGTGCGCATGCCTGTGGCGGCGGTGACGTTGCGCGTAATGGTGAAGGAGACCGTGAAGCGCGTGATGTCCTTGCTCTTCTTGGCCTGCTTGCCGTTCTTCTTAGCCGGGAAGATGTAGACGCCGGTAGCGTTGAGCTGGGAAGCCACGGCCACCTGTTCGGACAGCTGCGAGTTGCGCTGGCTGATGGTGGTGTTCTCCTGACGCGTACGTGCGGCCTCGGCGCGTGCCTCGTCGCGCTCGCTGGTCAGGGCCTGGTTGATCTGCTGCAGGGAGTCCACCTGGCGGATATAGTCGCGCAGGACAGCGCGCACCGTGGCCAGCTCCTTCTTCAGGCGGAGGATCTCGGCGGCGCTGTTCGTCTTGAGGCTTTGCAGCTCCTTGAGCAAAGCTTCGGCCCGCCGCTGCTCGGCATCGAGCCGGGCCACGAGCGAGTCGTCCTTGATGTCCTTCTTCATCTCACCGTACTGCGCTGCGAACTCGGCGTACTGGTTCTCCATCTCTCGACGGTCCATCTCGGCCAACTGACGCAGTTCGTTGAGTTCCTTGTCCTTGTCCGAGTTGGATTGACATCCCGTCACGGCTGCCGTGGCGGCCGCTGCCAGGACGAGGCCCAGGAGGGCATGGGTGAAATTCTTCATTGCTTGGGGTTTGATTGATGATTTTTCGCAAAATTGTTCGGCCGCCGGCCGCACGGTCAGAGCACGGTGACCCAGCCGTGGACGTCGGGCTCTATGCCGTACTGTATGTTGCGCAACTTGTTGTAGAGCTGAGTCGAGATGGGGCCGGGCTTTCCGTCCTTGGAAATGACGTAGCTCCGGTGGTTCTCCATGTCGTCAATGCGGGCGATGGGGCTGATAACGGCCGCCGTGCCGCAGGCTCCGGCTTCCTCGAATGTGGAAAGCTCCTCCTCGGGGATGGGTCTTACCTCGACGGTCAGGCCCATGTCCTTGGCCAGCTGCTGCAGGCTGCGGTTGGTGATGGATGGCAGGATGGACGTGGACTTCGGCGTGATGTATTTGCCGTCCTTGATGCCGAAGAAGTTGGCCGCGCCGCACTCGTCGATGTACTTCTTCTCCTTGGCGTCCAGATAGAACTCGCAGGCGTAGCCCGCCTCGTGCGCCATGCGGTTTGCCCGGAGACTGGCGGCGTAGTTGCCGCCCACCTTGTACGTGCCGGTGCCGAGCGGCGCCGCGCGGTCATACTCGCGGATGATGACGTAGTTGTTTGTCGAGAAACCTCCTTTGAAGTAAGGCCCTACCGGGCTGACGAAGATCACGAACAGGTATTCGTCGGCGGGATGCACGCCCACCTGCGCCCCAGTGCCCAGGAACAAAGGACGGATATAGAGCGCGGCGCCGCTCTCATAGGGCGGGATGAAGCGCTCGTTAAGCCGAACGACGCGCTCGACCATCTCGCAGAAACGCTCGGTAGGCAGCTCGGGCATGACTATACCGCGGCAGGTGTTCTGCAAGCGCTCGGCGTTGTCCTTCATACGGAAAATGCGGACATGACCGTCCGGGCAACGGAAAGCCTTCAGCCCCTCGAACGCTTCCTGGCCGTAGTGAAGGCACGTGGCGGCCATGTGGATGCTGATGTACTCCGAGGAACTCACTTCAATCTCCCCCCACTTCCCGTTACGGTAGTAGCAGCGCACGTTATAGTCCGTGGGGACATACCCAAAAGGCAAGTTTGCCCAATCAATCTTTTCCATTGTTTCAGGTTTTAGGATAGAATCACAATCGCTATGTGTAAAACTCCGCAAAGTTACGGATTAAAAATGACATCTGGCCGGCTTTCCCGGCGAAATCGGGCAAAATCTTCCCCGCCGGCCCGCCGGGCTACGCAGCGTGCGAAAAATTAGCGCGTTACAGGCTTGGTCAATTCAAAAATTATTCGTTCCTTTGCAGCGCTTTTCCGCCTAACCGCTGCCGGGATGGAGTGTTCCCCGACAAGTTGGGCCGGACAGACAAACCCTAACAATTTCAATTCTAAGATGGAAGACTTAATCAAAATTGCTGAGCAGGCTTTCGATACGGGTAAGCAGTTTCCCTCTTTCAAAGCAGGCGACACGATCACGGTAGCTTACAAGATTGTCGAAGGTAACAAGGAGCGTATCCAGCTCTATCGCGGCGTGGTCATCAAGATTTGCGGTCACGGCAACAAGAAGCGTTTCACCGTCCGCAAGATGTCCGGCAACGTCGGCGTGGAGCGTATTTTCCCCATCGAATCGCCCAACATCGACAGCATCGAAGTGAACAAGATCGGTAAGGTGCGCCGCGCCAAGCTGTACTATCTGCGCAAACTTACGGGCAAAAAGGCCAGAATCAAGGAGAAGCGCACGAACGTGGCCAAGGAAGCCTGAGCCGCTCCGGAAGGTCAACGAAAACAATATTCGAGTTCTGCTGACACTTGTCAGCGGAACTCTTTTTTTGTCGCCTGTAGGCGGAGCTCGCGCCGAAAACGGCCTGCAACATAGCCGTTTTCAGAAAAAAACAATTACCTTTGCCGCATCTTAAAACCATAGTCATGCTACGCATATCGCTCAGGTTGCTTCTGGCGGCCCTGATTTTCCTCATAGGGACGGACTTCGCGCAGGCCGCAGGCCGCAAGACGGACTTCGTCCTCGTCATCGACCCCGGACACGGCGGCCACGACGCGGGAGCGATCGGCAACTTCTCGAAAGAAAAAGACATCAACCTGGACGTGGCCCTCGAGTTCGGCCGGCTGGTGCAGGCCAACTGTCCGCGCGTCAAGGTGATCTACACGCGCCGCACCGACGTGTTCATCCCTCTCCAGACCCGCGCCGACATAGCCAACCGCAACAAGGCCGACCTCTTCATCTCCGTACACACCAACTCGCTTCCGGGAGGCAAGATCGCATACGGCGCGGAGACATACACACTCGGTATGGCGCGCGCCGAAGCCAACCTTGAAGTGGCCAAGCGCGAGAACTCGGTCATCGTCTACGAAAAGAACTACCAGCAGACATACGCCGGCTTCGACCCCAACAAGACGGAGAGCTACATCATTTTCGAACTCTTGCAGGACAAGCACATGAAGCAGAGCGTCGAGCTGGCGCGGGCCATCCAGCAGCAATACGTCAGCTACGCCGGACGCAAGAACAAAGGCGTACACCAGGCAGGCTTCCTCGTACTGCGCCAGACGTCCATGCCCGCCGTACTGACGGAGCTGGGATTCATCTCAACGCCCGCAGAAGAGCGTTTCCTCAACTCCCGAAACGGTATCAAGAAAATGGGCCGCAGCCTTTATAACGGCTTCCGCACATACTACGACCGCCACCTGGCCCTCACGGGACAAGCCCAGGCTCCAAGCTCGCCGGCCGCCGACACGGCCGACGCCACCCCCGCCGGCACATCCGCCGCGACCGACGGCGCAAAAGCCACCCCGCAACAGCCGGCCGACGCGCCTAAGCCCAGTGGCGACGCGCCTAAGCCCAGCGGCGACGCGCCTAAGCCCAGCGGCGACGCGCCTAAGCCCAGCGGCGACGCGCCTAAGTCCAGTGGCGACACGCCTAAGCCCAGCGGCGACGCGAACGCGGCCGACAGCACCGAAACCACATCCCAGGCCGGGACCGACGGCCGGCCCGTATTCAAGGTGCAGGTGCTTGCCGCCGCAAAGCAGATCCGGCCCGACGACCCGCAGTTCAAGGGCCTCTCCCCCATTGCCGCCTACCGCGACAACGGACTCTACAAATACACCTACGGCAGCTCCACCGACTATGAGCAAACGAAGCAACTGCGCAAGGACATCCTGGACCTCTTCCCCGACGCCTTCATCGTAGCCTTCGTCAACGGGCAGCGCACGGACCTGTCCGAAGCCATCCGCCAATCCAAGAAATAATCCAACACGATAGTCATGAAATACTTCACCAAAGAGGTAAGAATCGCCCTGACCGCCATCGTAGCCATCATCATACTCTTCGTTGGCATCAACTTCCTGAAGGGCATCAACGTCTTTAAGTCCAGCAACACGTACTATATCCGGTTCAGCAATATCAACGGCCTTACCGTCTCCAGCCCGGTCTACGCCAACGGCTACTCTGTCGGCATCGTCCGCAGCATTGCGTACGATTACGACCGCACGGACCGCGTCGTGGTCTGCGTGGACCTGGACAAGAGCATGACCGTTCCACAGGGCACACGGGCCGAACTCGAATCGCAGCTCATGGGCGGCGTCACGATGAGCCTGGTGCTCGGGCCCAACCCTACCGCCCTGATGCATCCGGGCGATACCATCGAGGGCGGAATGCACGTCGGCGCGCTCAACAAGCTGGAGGCCATGATCCCCACACTTGAGCAGATGATGCCCAAGCTGGACTCCATCATGGGCAACCTGAACCGCCTCACGGCCGACACTGCCCTGGTGCAGACGCTCCGCAACACCGCCGAGCTCACCGCCAACCTCAAGGAGACGTCCGCCAGCCTCAACAGTCTGATGCGCAGCGACGTGCCGCGGCTCACGGCCCGCCTCGACCGCATCGGCGGCCACGTGGAAACGCTCACCGGCAACCTCGCCGCAGTCGATATAGACAGCACCGTCAACCAAGTCAACGCCACGCTCGGCAGCGTCGAACAGCTCACGGGCAACCTGAACGCCGTCACGGAGATGCTCGACACGAAGCTCAACAGCCGGGACAACACGCTCGGCCTCTTCCTGAACGACCGCTCCGTCTACGACAACCTCAACAGTACGCTTTCCCATGCCGACTCGCTGATGATCGACCTCAAGGCCCACCCGAAGCGCTACGTCCACTTCTCCGTCTTCGGGAAGAAAGACAATTAAGGCGGAGCCTCCGCCCCGCCCGCAGCCAGCGCCGGCTTCCGGTCTCAGAACCAGAAGCCGGCGCTGGCGTACACGCCCACGTTCTTGTACAGATTGGAGTAGTTCACCTGCAAGGCCACCGGGCCGAGCATGAAGTCGTAAGCGGCCTGCAGGGCCACGCCCCAAAGGTCGTTGCCCGCAAATATCGACTTGAGGTGATGGGACTCCTTGCCGTAATCCGCCAGTGCGGAGAGGTAAATGCGCTCCTTAAGCCGGTAGCGCAGGGCGAGCTTCGCGGCCATAAAGTCGTGGTCCACGATGTGCACGTGCTGCACGCTCTCCCAAGCCACCTGCTGCGCCATGTAGCAGGCATCGAAGTTGCCGCCCACGTAATTCTGATAGATCGAAGGAATGTTGTCCCCGAAGACAAAGCGCCCCTTCAGCGCGGGCTGCAGACAGAGGCGGTCCGAAAGCCGGCAGACGGTGGAGAAGTGGAACGCCGCATCGACGAAAGGCTCATTACCGTCGTAGCTCACGCCGTTGTCCGTGTGGACCGTGCCGCTGATGTAGGTTCGCGCCCCCTTAGTGGGGAAATACTTACTGTCGTAGGTGTCAAGCGTGAAGTCGACGAAGTAGTTCAGGAAAAAGTCCGAGCTGCGCCGCAGCGGCGTGTAGTTCACGTCGTAAAGGCTGTGGTGGTAGTCGAAATAGTCCACTCGGGCGCCGGCACGGGCGCTGAAGTTGAAGAGCGTAGCCGTGTAAAAAAGGGAAAGGCGGTGGGAAAGAAATGTCATGGACTCGACGCGCTTCTTATTGGAATAGAGGTCGAAGTCATTATACTTCAGCTGATAGGAAGCCCCCAGCTTGCTGCCGAGCAACGAGCCGTAGCTGTAGTCCGCCTGGAGATAGGCATTCTTCGATATGCGGCCCGTCAGGGAAAGGTGGTTGCTCGAAGTGAGCCTTTTCCCGCTGGTCACGTTCACCAGGATGCTGGCTATGTCGCGGGTATCGAAGCGCGCGCCGACGTTGAGCTGCCAGTTGCCGTCGGCCTCCAAAAGGAACACCAGGTCGTAGGGCGCGCTGTTCGTCAGCCGGTACTCCACCTTGGAGAAGATGTCGAGCCCGCGCAGGGCGGTGACGCAGCGCTCTATCTCGTCCGCCGTGACGTAGGTGCTGTCCGCCAGTCCCAGCCGGCGGCGCAGCCGCTCCGTCCCGTCGGGACTGATGCCCTCGAAGCGGACGTGGCGCACGAAGTAGCGGCCCGAGCGGTCGCGCACGGGGCGGGCGGGAGCCACGGAGTCGGCCTCGGCCGGCCCGTACACGTACCGCCTCAAGGCCATCAGTTCGTCCCACTTGTCGCGGGCGGCCGCTTCGCCCAAGGCCAGCATGGAGTCAATGGCTTCCGGTTGGAAACTCATCGAGTAGTAGCCCTTCAGCTTGGGGTTGATATACACGTCAGTCAGGGTCTTGTTCCGCTCATATTTCTCCCGGCCCATGATGTTGATGAGCTGACGCACCACGCCGCCCACCGAGTTCAGATCCTCGCGATCCAGGAGTCCGCTGCTCAGATCCACGCCGATGACCACGTCCGCCCCCATGTCGCGCACCACGTCCACGGGAAAGTTGTTGAGCGCGCCGCCGTCCACGAACATCGCGTCGGCCGAGTCCACCGGCGTGAACACTCCGGGGATGGACATGCTGGCGCGCATGGCCTCGGGCAGCGAACCGGACGAGAGCACCCGTTCCTTGCCCGTGACGAGGTCTACGGCTACGCAGCGGAACGGGACAGGCAGCGTGGAGAAGTCGCGCGGTTCGTGGTAGCCCACCGTGAGGCGCGAGAAGAGGTTCACCAGGTTCTGCCCGTTCTGGTAGCCGGAGGGCAGGGCCACTTTCTTCAGGTCGGTCAGCGGCACTTGTATCAGGTAGAGCTCGCTCTCCTCGCGCGACTGGAATGGCGTTGCCTCGCGCTTCACCTGGTCGCTCAGCAGGAAGGACCAGTCCTGCGTGCGGAACAGGCTGTCCAGGTCCGCCGCCGTGTATCCTATGGCGTAGAGCCCGCCCACGATGGAGCCGATGCTGGTCCCGGCAATGTAGTCAATGGGGATGCCGGCCTCTTCCAGCACCTTGAGCACGCCCACCTCTGCCGCGCCCTTTGCCCCGCCGCCGCCCAGCACCAGGCCCACGCGCTTGCGGGGCGCGCCCTGTCCCGCAGCGGGCACGATGGCCGTCAGGGCCAGCAGGAGCGTTACGAGAATCCTTATCAACCTCATGCGAATGTCTGTCTTGTCTCTGCAAATTTACTACATTTCCCCCGCCCGGCCTGCCCGGAGGAGGGAACAAAAGTATCCGCTTTTTCCTATTTCCTGCCCGTCCGTTCCGGCGGACGCCATGCCCGTGCAGCTGCCGACGGGCCTAAGGGGAGGCGAAACGGGGCTTAGCCCCGTAAAAACTCGCCCTATCCCCGTTTCGACGGGAATAGGGCGAGTCACAGCCGTGCGCAGCGCCGCGGTTGCGAGGCACGGCGCACGGGCAGGCGGGTCGCTTCCGGAAAATCAACTTGCAAAGGCGAAAGCCATGAGGATAAAGGACCAATAAGCGAAGCCCAGCGCCGTGCCGGCTATCGTGAACCAGAAGGACAGCTTGGAAAAGAGGCGGGCCAGGCTGTAGTTGCCGCGGGCGTTGAACGAGCGGGTCAGCGCCGACATTACAATGCCGGCCACGCTGAACGAGAAGCCGCCCAGGCAGAAGATGGTGCTGAGAATGGACCAGGTCAGATAGTCCTCAGCCGGTCCCTCGCCGGCTTTGTCCTCAGCCGGTACTTCGGGTTGCGGCGCGGCGGGCTCGGGTTGCGGCGCGGCGGGCTCGGGTTGCGGCGCGGCGGGCTCGGGTTGCGGCGCGGC
>CALUIN010000027.1 GCA_944320745.1 uncultured Alloprevotella sp.
ACCAGCGAAAGAAATCATCAGATTCTTTTCGGTACGTGTACCTTTCAATGACTTTTCCATAAATTATTGCTTTTAGATAGAAGTAAATCCTTTTATGTTTGAAAAATTTCGCAACTTTGATACTGGAATACTGACAGATACACTTAGAATGGAATTAGAGAAATTTGACAGGCAGTTACGCCTCATGGTTCTGCTCACCCAGAACCGCCGCATGACTGTCGAGGAAATCAGCAAGGAGCTGCAGATGAGCCGGCGCTCCATTTACCGCTACATCGACACCTTCAGGCAGATGGGCTTCATCGTGCTGAAGGAAGGCTCGCGCTACCGGATAGACCACGCTTCGCCCTTCTTTCAGGAAATCACGGAGCGCATTCACTTCAACGAGGAGGAGGCCATGACCATCAACCAAGTGCTGAACTCCGTCATCGACAACTCCCCGCAGGTGCGCCACCTGCGGGAGAAGCTCGCCTCGCTCTACGACTACGGCGTCCTTGCCCGCCACGGCGTGGACGACGCTATCGCGCGCAATCTGGGCATGCTCTTCAAGGCCATACAGTCCGAGCGCGTGGCCGTCCTCCATAACTACTCCTCGCCCAACAGCGGGAAAATCAGCGACCGCATAGTCGAGCCCTATCTCTTCCTTGCGGAAAACAGCGAGGTGCGTTGCTACGAGATCCCGACCGGTATGAACAAGACGTTCAAGGTGGGGCGCATCGAGCTGGTGGAACTGCTCGGCGTGCGCTGGCTGCACAAGGACAAGCACCAGCCCTTCTACACGGACCTGTTCCACTTCTCGGGCGAGGAGCGCCACACGGTCCGTCTCCTGCTGGGACAGCTGGCCACGAGCCTGCTGCTGGAGGAGTATCCTGCCGCCGAAGAGCAGCTCACGCTGGCCGATGACGGGCGCCACCTGCTCACCACGCAGGTGTGCAGCTTCAAGGGCGTAGGGCGCTTCGTCCTGGGCCTCTTCGACGACATCGAGGTGGTGGACTCGCCCGAATTTCAGGCGTGGCTCGACGAACGGGTTGAAGATTTAACAAAGAAAATCCACGGTTGACGCAGTCTGTCACGCCCAAGCGCTTTCTTTGCACCATCGACCAAAACCTTACGACGATGATGACAAAGAAAGACATGCTATTGGAGCCGGCAGGGCTGGCGGCGCGCAAACCGGCCGGTGCGGCCGGACGCCTCAGCGCCGGCGCGGCCCTGAGAGGGCTCGCGCGCCTTTACGGCAACCTGCTGGAGCGCGAGATAACGCCGCGGCAGGCGCTTCATCTGCTCCACGTCCAGGCGGCCGGCGCCGCCCTGGCGCTCCCCTTCGCCGTCCACGCGGGGCTGCTCGCCCTGGCGCTCTGCTGGCTCGCCCTGGCCGCCTGGCAATGCCGGCGCAGCCTCCGGGCTCCCCGCGCCTGACCGCTTCCCAAGCCGGCGGGGCGCTTCCCCTTCACGGGCGGAAGCGCCCCGCCAGCTTTTTTCCTGTTCCTTTGCCGGAAAGAAGCCTGCGGCACGGCTTTTTTCCTTAACTTTGCGCCCCGTAACCACCGGGACAAGTCATGACGATACTCACCTTTACCATCATTCTTCTGCTGGGCGCCTACTGCGCCGGCCTGCTGGGCTCGCTCACAGGCCTCGGCGGGGGCGTCGTTGTCATTCCCCTGCTCACGCTCGTCTTCGGCGTGGACTTCCACTACGCCGTAGGCGGCGCGCTGGTGGCCTCCATCGCCACGTCGTCCGGCTCGGGAAGCGCCTACGTGAAAGAGGGCATCACGAACATCCGCCTGGGCATGTTTCTCGAGATAGCCACTACCATCGGCGCCGTGGCTGGCGCCGTGGTCGCCGTGTGGCTGAACAACAGCACCATCGCCGTGATCTACGGCTTCGTCCTCTTGCTCACTGCCGTCATGCAGCAGGTACGCAAGCAGGACCACGAAGGCACGCGGGGCTCCGATATGGCGCGGCGGCTCAAGCTCTTCGGCACGTGGCCGCAGAAGGACGGCTCGCTCAAGGCCTACGAGCTGCGCCACGTGGGCGGCGGCTTCGCCGTGATGCTCGTGGCGGGCCTGCTCTCCGGCATCCTGGGCATCGGGAGCGGCGTCCTGAAAGTCATTGCCATGGACGGTATCATGAAAGTGCCGTTCAAGGTGAGCACGACGACGAGCAACTTCATGATGGGCGTGACGGCCTGCGCCTCGGCCGTGGTCTACATTCAGCGCGGCAACATCGTCCCGGGCATTGCCTGCCCCGTGTTGGTGGGCGTGCTCTTCGGCGCGCTCACGGGCGCCCGCCTGCTCAAGCGGCTCGACGTCCGTCTGCTGCGCCGCCTCTTCTGCCTGGCCATCCTGCTGGTAGCCTTCAACATGATCTACGACGGTTTCGCCGGAAAATTCTAACCCCTCTCCCCTCCTATGTCTGCTCCCAAGAACGATCTGCAACAACTCATCGGCAACACCCTGCGCTGGGGCGTTACGGTGGCCTGCCTCATCACGCTCGTGGGCGGCGCCATCTACCTCTTCAAGCATGGCGCCGAGCCCATGCCGAACTACACGGCCTTCTCCTACGACAACGCGGCGGACCATCCCGACTACTACACCACGCTCCACGGCATCGTGCAGGGCGTGCTCTCCATGCGCGCCAGCAGCTGGATTCAGCTGGGCGTCGTGGCCCTCATACTCACGCCCATCCTCCGCGTGGTCCTCTCGCTGGCGGACTTCATTCGCCTGCGCGACTGGCTTTACGTGGCCATCACGGCCATTGTCCTGGCCATCATCCTCTGTAACTCTTTCCAACTGTTTTAACCCTCCGGGCGAATGCTGCGGGTCGCCCCTGTCAAACCACCCAACTTCATTGCTATGAAAAGACCTGGCAGACTTCTGCTGCTGGCGGCCCTTGCCGCCGGCCCTGCGGCATTGGCCCAGACGCCCTTCCGCGTGACCCACGTCACCCTGTCCGACTCCTCGCACGCCGCCACCGTGCGCGTCAGCGCCGACTATCCCGCCCAGGGAAGCGAGCCGCTGCTGACGAATGCGCGGAAAGTCATCCTCGCCCGCCTCGGGCTGCCGGACGGGAAGCCGCTCGCCGACCCCAAAGCGGCGCTCCGCCCCGTCGTGGACCTGTACATGGAGGACTTCCGCCTGAACTATGACGACGCCGCCAGCATCGGCAAGGGCCAGCGCCCGGCCTTCACCTACTCCTTCGACGGAACGGTATCGCTCTTCTACGAGTCGCCGGAGGTGGTCACTTTCCGCTACGAGGCTTACTCTTACTCGGGCGGGGCGCACGGCATGCCCTCGGACCTCTACTTCACCCTGGAGCGCGCCACGGGGCGCGAGCTGACCTGGGACGACATCTTCAAGCCCGGGGAGGCGCGCGCCGAGCTGGCCGCCCTGGTGCGCCAGGCCGTGGCCGAGCAGTTCTACGCCCCGCTGGGCGCCACGCCGGCCTACGACGAGGCGCCGGACATCTTCAGCTTTGCCCTGCCGCAGCTGGAGCCGGCCTTCGTGAAAGAGGGGATACGCTTCAAGTATGCGCCCTACGAGATAGACAGCTACGCCGCCGGGATGCCGGAGTGCACGCTGAGCTACGACGCCCTTGCGCCCTATCTGACGAAGGCGGCCAAGGCGCTCGTGCCCTGACCGCCGGGCGGTCCCGCTACGGGGCTAAGGCGCGCAGCCACGGGGCTAAGCCCAGTTTCTACGGGGCTTAGCCCCGTTTTCCGTCCCCCTGGGTCCGTAGCCGCCGCAGGGCGCGGAGCGAAAACGAGGCGGGCCCGGAGCGGCAGATGCCGCCCCGGGCCCGCTATGGGTACCGGCTGGCGCGGGACTTAGTCGGTGATGAGGTCGTGGCCGGTCATCTCGGCAGGCTGCGGCAGTCCCAGGATGTGCAGGATGCTGGGGGCTACGTCGGCCAGGACGCCGTCCTTCACCGTGGCATGGGCATTCTCCGTGACGTAGATGAAGGGGACGGGGTTGAGCGAGTGGGCCGTGTTGGGCGTGCCGTCAGGATTGATGGCATTATCCGCATTGCCGTGGTCGGCTATGATAATCGTCTCGTAGCCGGTGGCACAGGCTGCCGTCACGACTTCGCGGACACAGGCGTCCACAGCTTTGACGGCTTTCTCGATGGCCTCGTAGACACCGGTGTGGCCCACCATGTCGCCGTTGGCAAAGTTGACGACGATGAAGTCGTACTTGTCCTCACGGATGGCGGCTACGAGCTTGTCCTTCACCTCGTAGGCGCTCATCTCGGGCTTCAGGTCGTAGGTGGGCACCTTCGGGGAGGGCACGAGGATGCGGTCCTCTCCGGGGAAGGGGGCCTCGCGCCCGCCGTTGAAGAAGAAGGTGACGTGGGCATACTTCTCGGTCTCGGCCGTGTGGAGCTGCCGCAAGCCCTTGGCGCTCAGATACTCGCCGAGCGTATTCTCTACGTTCTCCTTGGGGAAGAGGATGTGTACGCCCTTGAAGGAGGCGTCGTAGGGTGTCATGCAGTAGTATTGCAGGCCGGGTATGGTGTGCATTCCCTCGTCGGGCATGTCCTGCTGGGTGAGCACGACGGTCAGCTCCTTGGCGCGGTCGTTGCGGTAGTTGAAGAAGATGACGGCATCGCCCTCCTGGATGCGTCCGTCGACATGGGCATTGATGAGCGGCTCCATGAACTCGTCGGTGTTCTTGTGCTCTTCGGAGTCGGTGTCGTAGCAGCTCTGCACGCCCTGCACCATGTCGTCCACGAGGCGTCCCTTGCCCTCGACCAGCTGGTCGTAGGCCACCTTGACGCGGTTCCAGCGCTTGTCGCGGTCCATGGCGTAGAAGCGGCCGATGATGGAGGCGATGTGTGCGCCGCAGGCGTCGCAGTGCTTGGAGAGGTCGGCGATGAAGCCCTTGCCGCTGCGCGGGTCGGTGTCGCGGCCGTCCATGAAGCAGTGCACGAAGGTGCGGCCGGCCACGCCATACTCGCCGGCAATCTCGACGAGCTTGTAGAGGTGCTGGAGCGAGGAGTGGACGCCGCCGGTCGAGGTGAGGCCCATCAGATGCAGGCGCTTGCCGGTGCGGCGCACGTAGTCGTAGGCGGAGACCACCTCGGGGTTCTTCATGATGCTGCCGTCGGCGCAGGCGCGGTTAATCTTGACCAAGTCCTGGTAAACGATGCGGCCGGCGCCGATATTGAGGTGTCCCACTTCGGAGTTGCCCATCTGCCCGTCGGGCAGGCCTACGTTCTCGCCGCAAGCCAGAAGCTGCGAGTGGGGGTACTTGGCGTTGAGCTCATCGAGGAAGGGCGTGGGCGTCTGATAGATGACGTCGCCCTTGGCATGGTTGCCGATGCCCCATCCGTCGAGGATCATTAACAGTGCTTTCTTTCCCATTGTCTTATGTTTTAAGGGGTTTGTTCTTGTCCGGGGCAAAGTTACGCATTTTCCGGGAAAAGGGCAAAGCGCGCGGGGCGGCACTTGGCGGGCGGCTGGGCGCAAAAAAGCCCGGATGCGGGGTGTTCCTGCATCCGGGCTTCCGGCCTGGCGGCTGCGGGGCCGCCTGCGGCTTACTTCAGACGGGCGGCGAGCTTCTCGAGCATGTCCTTCGTCATGGAGTCCAGGTCGTACGTGGGCTTCCAGTCCCACTCCTGGCGGGCACAGATGTCCTCGAGGCTGTTCGGCCAGCTGTCGGCAATGCTCTGCTTCAAGGGGTCTACCTTGTACTCCATCTCGAAGTCGGGCTTGTACTTCTTGATGGCGGCAAAGATGCCCTCGGGGTCGAAGCTCATGGAGGCGATGTTGAAGCCGTTGCGGTGGATGAGGCGCTCGGGGTCGGCCTCCATCAGCTGTACGCAGGCGTGGAGGGCGTCGGGCATGTACATCATGTCCATATAGGTGCCGGCTCCGATGGGGCAGACGAACTTCTCGCCGCGCACGGCACTGTAATATATGTCTACGGCGTAGTCCGTGGTGCCGCCGCCCGGAGGCGTCACGTTAGAGATGAGTCCGGGGAAGCGTACGCTGCGCGTGTCGACGCCGTACTTGTTGTGATAGTAGTCGGAGAGGAGCTCGGTGGTCACCTTGCTTACGCCGTAGATGGTGCGGGGGCGCTGCACGGTGTCCTGGGGCGTGTGGTCGCGGGGCGTTTCCGGGCCGAAGGAGCCTATGGAGCTGGGCGTGAAGACGGCGCACTGGTGCTGGCGGGCCACTTCGAGCACGTTCAGCAGGCCGTCGATGCCGATCTTCCAAGCCAGCAGGGGCTTGTGCTCCGCCACGACGGAGAGCAGGGCCGCCAGGTTGTAGATGGCGTCGATACTGTACTTCGTCACTACGCGTTCGATAGCGGAGGCGTCCGTTACGTCGCAGATTTCGGCCGGGCCGCTCTCCTTGAGCTCGCCCTTGGGCTCGGCTCCGACGATGTAGCCGGCTACGACGTGGTCGTTGCCATAGATGCCACGCAGCTTCATGGTCAGCTCGGAGCCAATCTGCCCCGTAGCGCCGATGACTAGGATATTTTTCATTGTCGTAAGTATAAGATGGATTTTACTGGTTTTGAAATGTTGCTGCAAAGGAACACTTTTTTTTCAGAAAATCATAGCGGGCACGGTGATATTTTCAAAAAAATACGTTCCTTTGCAAGCGGCGCGCCCGGCTCCGCCGCTGTGTGCGGGACGGCGCGGCGTTTCTAAACCTCAACACCATGTACGGAAAATTTCAAGCACACCTCCAGCAGGAACTGGAGGAGACCAAGGCGGCCGGTCTCTACAAGGACGAGCGCCTCATCGAAGGGCCGCAGCAAGCAGCCATCCAGGTAAAGGGCCAGGAAGTGCTCAACTTCTGCGCCAACAACTACCTCGGCCTCTCTAACAACCCGCGCCTCATCCAAGCCGCCAAGGACATGATGGACCGCCGCGGCTACGGCATGTCGAGCGTCCGTTTCATCTGCGGCACGCAGGACATCCACAAAGAGCTGGAAGCCGCCATCTCCGACTATTTCAAGACGGAGGACACCATTCTCTACGCCGCCTGCTTCGACGCCAACGGCGGCGTGTTCGAGCCGCTCTTCACGGCGGACGACGCCATCATCTCCGACGCCCTCAACCACGCCTCCATCATCGACGGCGTGCGTCTGTGCAAAGCCAAGCGCTACCGCTACGCCAACGCCGACATGGCCGACCTCGAGCGCTGCCTTCAGGAGGCACAGGCCCAGCGCTTCCGCATCATCGTGACGGACGGCGTATTCTCCATGGACGGCAACGTGGCCCCGGTCGACAAGATCTGCGACCTGGCCGAGAAGTACGACGCCCTGGTCATGGTGGACGAGAGCCACTCGGCAGGAGTCGTCGGCGCTACGGGACACGGCGTGAGCGAGTTCTTCAACACCTACGGCCGCGTTGACATCTACACCGGCACCCTGGGCAAGGCCTTCGGCGGTGCCATGGGCGGATTCACCACCGGCCGCAAGGAGATCATCGACCTGCTCCGCCAGCGCAGCCGCCCCTACCTCTTCTCCAACTCCGTGGCACCCGCCATCGTCGGCGCAGCGCTCGAGACCTTCAAAATCCTCAAGGAGAGCAACGCCCTGCACGACAAGCTCGTGGACAACGTGAACTACTTCCGCGACAAGATGATGGCCGCCGGCTTCGACATCAAGCCCACGCAGAGCGCCATCTGCGCCGTGATGCTCTACGACGCCAAGCTCTCCCAGGAGTTTGCCCGCAAGCTCCAGGACGAGGGCATCTACGTCACCGGCTTCTACTACCCCGTAGTCCCGAAGGACCAGGCCCGCATACGCGTCCAGGTTTCCGCAGGCCACGACCGCGAACACCTCGACAAGTGCGTCGCCGCATTCATCAAGGTGGGCAAGGAACTCGGCGTGCTGAAATAAGCCCCGGCCGGCCTTCCATTTTCAAGAAAACACCCCTAAGGGCGCCGCGAACCGTTGGCCGACGGTTTGCGGCGCTTTTCCTTTTCCCCGCACCCGGCCCCGCCGCCACGGGCCTTAGCCCCATAAAAACTCGGCTTAGTCCTGTCGCCGCGCGTCGCGGGGGCAAAATAACCGCGTTTCGCTTTGCCCGTCGGAGGCGTTGCGCTAACTTTGCAGACAGAACCGTTTTTTTCACAAAAAGTCACGCACCATGAGAATACTACTATTGGGCAGCGGCGGCCGCGAGCACGCCCTGGCCTGGAAAATAGCCCAAAGCCCCAAGGTGGACCGCCTCTTCATCGCCCCGGGCAACGCCGGCACGGCCGCCGAGGGGGAGAACGTCGACATCAAGGCCGATGACTTCGACGGCATCGCGCAGTTTGTCATCGACAACGACGTGGACATGGTCGTCGTCGGGCCTGAGGACCCGCTCGTCAAGGGCATCGCCGACTACTTCGCCGCCCACTCGCTGCTGAAGGACACGCCCGTCATCGGCCCCTCGAAGGCCGGCGCCCGGCTGGAAGGCTCGAAGGACTTCGCCAAGGGCTTCATGAAGCGCCACGGCATCCCCACCGCGGCCTACGCCACCTTCGACGCCGCCCACGCCGAGGAGGGCTGCCGCTACCTGGCCACGCTCCGCCCGCCCTACGTGCTCAAGGCTGACGGCCTCTGCGCCGGCAAGGGCGTACTCATCGTCCCGACGCTCGAGGAGGCCCAGCGCGAGCTGCGCGACATGCTCGCCGGCATGTTCGGCCAGGCCTCGGCCCGCGTCGTGGTCGAGGAGTTCCTCAGCGGCACGGAGTGCTCCGTCTTCGTGCTCACGGACGGCCGCCACTACCAGATACTGCCCGAAGCCAAGGACTACAAGCGCATCGGCGAGGGCGACACGGGGCTGAACACCGGCGGCATGGGCAGCGTATCGCCCGTGCCGTTCGCGGACCAGGCCTGGATGAAAAAGGTGGAGGACGAGATTATCCGCCCCACCGTGGAAGGCCTCGCCGCCGAGGGACTGGACTATAAGGGATTCATCTTCTTCGGACTCATCAACTGCGACGGGCAGCCCAAGGTCATCGAGTACAACTGCCGCATGGGCGACCCCGAGACGGAGACCGTCATGCTGCGCCTCAAGAGCGACCTGGTGGAGCTCTTCGAAGGCGTCGCACAGGGCACGCTGGACCAGAAGCACGTGGAGACCGACCCCCGCGCCGCCGTCTGCGTCATGTGCGTATCGGGCGGCTATCCGCAGGCCTACGAAAAGGGATTCCCCATCACGGGCACGGAGGACGTGAAGGACGGCGTCGTATTCCACGCCGGGACGGCCCTCAAGGACGGCCGCCTCGTCACGGCCGGCGGCCGCGTCATCGCCGTGAGCGCCTACGGAGCCGACCGCGCCGAGGCCCTGGCCCGCGCCATGGAGGGCGCACGCCGCATCAGCTTCGAAAAGAAATACTTCCGCACGGACATCGGCGCCGACCTGTAAGTCTCCGGCCGGCTGCGAACATCATAGGAACCAGCACTTTCCGCACAAAAAAGACTGCCCGACATGCAGAAGAAAGACTTGCGGACCCGCGTCACTACGGGCACCTACACGCTCCCAGCCATGACCGCCCTCACGGCCGTGCTCTGGGTGGCGCCCGACGCTGGCAGCTGGCGCCTCTGGGCGGGGCTGGTCGCCGCGGCATGGACGGCCTTCCAGCTCATCGAGCTGAACAACCGCTGCACCCTGCTGCGCGTCCGCTCGCGCATGGTGAGCGTGACGTTCCTCGGCCTGCTGCTCGTCCTGCCCGCGGCCCACGGCTTCACGCCCCAGTCGCTCGTCCCGCTCTGCGTGGCGGCCTCGTTCCGGCCACTCTTCGGGGCGTACCAGAAAGCGGAGGCGCAGCACCACGTATTCCAGGCGTTTCTGCTGGTCAGCCTCGGCAGCCTCCTCTTCCCGCCCCTGCTCCTGCTGCTGCCCTGCTACTGTCTGAGCCTTGCCGTCCACCTGCGCGCCCTCACGGGCCGCACGCTTGCGGCCGGGGTGCTGGGCGCCGCCCTGCCCTACTGGCTCGGCGCGGCCTGGGCCATGTGGCGCGGCGACCTGGGCGCGCGGGCCGCGGAGTGGGCGGCGGCCTTCCGGTTCGCGCCCCCCGGCGACGGCGGCCTGGGCGAGGCCTTGGCCGCCCTGGGGCCCGCGCGGCAGGCCGCCGGCGCCTTCATGCTGGCGCTGGCCCTGATGGCGACCGTCCACTTCCTGCGCACGGCCTATAACGACAAAATCCGCACGCGCATGTTCTTCTATACGTTCATCGTGTCCGAGGTGGCCGTAGCGGCAGGCCTCGTGGTCCGTCCGCAGGACTTCGACACGCTGGCCCCCGTCCTGGCGGTCTGCGCCGCTCCGCTGGCAGGCCACTACTTCACGCTGGCGCGCGGACGGGGCATGAACGTGTGGTTCGTCCTGTGGTGCCTGCTCTGCGCCGCCCTGTGCGCCTTCACCTATGCCTGCACATGGATGCCGTCATTGATTTCCTGATCGGAGCGGGCCCGGCGGGCATGTTCGTGGCCGCCTTTCTGGCGGGCAGCATCCTCCCTTTCAGTTCGGAGCTCGTACTGGTGGGGCTGCTGGGTGCCGGGGCCGACCCTACGGCGCTGCTCGTGTGCGGCACGGCGGGCAACGTCCTGGGCGGCTGGCTTAACTACTACATCGGGCGGCTGGGGCGCCTGGAATGGATCAGCCGCTTCACGGGCATCTCGCCCCAGCGGCTGGAACGCGGGCTCAAGCCCGTGCGCCGCTACGGGGCATGGATGGGGCTGCTCTCCTTCGTCCCCGTCGTGGGCGACCTGCTCACGGTGGCCATGGGCTACCTGCGCACGCAGCCGTGGCTTTCCCTGCCGGCGATAGCCCTGAGCAAATATGCACGCTATCAGGTCATCGTCAGCACATGGACGGCTGCCGTGGCGACAAACTGACTTTCGGACTCTCATAAACCAGACACCATGCATCTTCCCCACCTGCTCCGCACCGCACTGCTGCTGACCCTGCTCTCGGGCCTCGCCGCCGGGTGCAGCCGGAAACAGCCGGCCGACCGCCCGCTCGTCACAGTGACCATCGAACCGCTCCGCTACGTCACGGAGCAACTGGCCGGCGACATTTACGACGTGACGACACTCACGCCGGCAGGCGCCAGTCCCGAAACGTACCAGCCCACACCCGGGCAGATGGTGGCGCTGAGCCGCAGCCGGGCCTTCATCCGCATGGGGACACTGGGCTTCGAGCGCACGCAACTGGAGAAGTTCACCTCGAACATTCCCCACCTGATCTGCATCAACGCCTCGAAGGGCATCCCCCCGCTCGCCACCGACAGCGCGGCGGGCAGCGATAGCGCCGACCCGCACGCCTGGACCTCGCCGCGGGACATGAAGCACATAGCCCGCAACATCTGCGACGCGCTCTGTGCCCTCGACACCGCCCACGTGCGGACCTTCACCAGCCGCCTGAAGGCCTTCAGCCACCGCATGGACAGCCTGGAGGCCGCCCTGCGCCGGCGGCTCCGGCAAGCGCCCAGCCGCACGTTCCTAATCTATCACCCGGCGCTGGGCTACTTCGCGCGGACGTTCGGCCTGCGCCAGCTCAGCGTGGAACAGGACGGCAAGGAAGCCTCGCCGCGCCGCGTGGCCGATCTCGTCGGGCAATGCCGCCGCGACAGCGTCCGCGTGGTGTTCATCCAGAAGGAGTATTCCGGAGAGACGGCGCGGCGCATCGCGGAAGCCGCCGGGGCGCGCGTGGCCGTCATCAACCCTCTCTCCTACCAGTGGGAGGAGGAGCTGGAACACATCGTGGAGGAGCTATGCCGCTGAGTGAAGCTCTTGTCCGGCTCGACGGCGTGACGCAGCAATTCGACGGCCGCACCGTGCTACACGACGTGACGCTGCGCATAGGCGGCAGCGACTGCCTCATACTCCACGGTCCCAACGGGGGAGGGAAGACCACGCTGCTGCGGCTCATCGCAGGCCTGCAAAGCCCCGCGGCGGGCACCGTGACGCGCGCCGCCGGTCTGCGCATAGGCTATCTGCCCCAGGCAAGAAGCATCGACCGGCAGTTTCCCATCACCGTGGGACAGGTGGTCAGCTCCGGACTGGCCGGCCGCCGGCCCTGGTGGCGACGGACGGACCGCGACGCACAGCGGACGCTCGGCCGCACGCTGGAGCGCTTCCACCTGGCGGACCTCGCAGACCGCCCCATCAGCGCGCTGAGCGGCGGGCAGTGGCAGCGTGCGCTCCTGGCGCGCGCCGTAGTGGGCCGGCCCGGCCTGCTGCTGCTCGACGAGCCGGACACTTACCTCGACGCCACGGCAAAGGGCGAGCTTTACGCCTTCATAAGGGAAGCCGCCGGCAGCTGTGCCGTCGTCATCGCCAGCCATGACCCCGCATTGCCCGGCTGCCTGCCCGGGGCAGAAGTTCTTACCGTAAACGGCGGCAGCGTAACGCCCGCCGGCGCGGCGCCGGCGCCGCACATTTTCTGAAAAAGACATGGCAAACCTTACCTCACTCGTCAAAGACACGGCCATTTATGGGTTGAGCAGCATCATAGGGCGCTTTCTCAACTACCTGCTCGTCCCGCTCTACACGGCCAAGCTCGCCGCCTCCTCGGGCGGCTACGGCGTCATCACGGAGGTGTACAGCTACACCGCCCTCTTGCTCGTGCTCCTCACGTTCGGCATGGAGACCACCTTCTTCCGCTTCGTGAACAAGGCGGAAGAGGATCCCCGGCGCGTCTACTCCACCGCGCTCATCGCCGTAGGCACGATGGGGGCCGCCTTCATCGTCCTGGTGCTCGGCTTCCTGGACCCCATCGCGGCAGCCCTGGACTACGAGGCCCATCCCGAATATCTGGGCATGATGGCCGTATGCGTGGCCATCGACGCCTTCCAGAGCATCCCCTTCGCCTACTTGCGCTACCAGCGCCGCCCGCTCAAGTTCGCCGCGCTCAAACTGCTCTTCATCCTGCTGAGTATCGGGCTCAACATCCTCTTCTTCCTCGTGCTCGGCAAGGCCGACGTGTTCTACGCCTTCGCTATCAACCTGGGCTGCACGTCCTTCATCACGCTCTTCTTCCGTAAGGAACTGACCGGTTTCCGCTGGGTGCTGGACCGCCGGCTACTGCGCCGCATGCTGGCCTACGCATGGCCTATCCTGCTGCTGGGCGTCGTGGGCATCCTGAACCAGACGGCGGACAAAATCATCCTGCCCCGCATGGTGCCCGGACAAGCCGGAAAGGTGGAGCTGGGCATCTACGGCGCCTGCGCCAAGATTGCCATGATCATGGCCATGATCACGCAGGCCTTCCGCTACGCCTACGAGCCCTTCGTCTTCGGCAAGCAGAACGACGGCGACAACCGCGCCACCTACGCCAAGGCCATGAAGTACTTCATCATATTCACGCTGCTGGCCTTCCTCTTCGTCATGGCCTACCTCGACGTGCTGAAATACATCATCGCGCCGGGCTATTGGGAGGGCCTGCGCGTGGTGCCCATCGTCATGGCGGCGGAAATCATGATGGGCGTTTACTTCAACCTGTCGTTCTGGTACAAGCTCATCGACAAGACCAT
>CALUIN010000028.1 GCA_944320745.1 uncultured Alloprevotella sp.
ACTGCACTCTTAGCTCAGTTGGTAGAGCAACTGACTCTTAATCAGTGGGTCCAGGGTTCGAACCCCTGAGAGTGTACCAGCCACGACGGACGAAACAAGGCGTCCGTCGTGGCTTTTTTTGTTCCGGCCGGCGCCGGAGGCGCGTCTTCGCGGGGCCGCGCTGTCCCGGATATGGAAAGATTTGCGTATCTTTGTATTCGCGAATACAGAATGCCGTCCGGCAGGCTTGTTCCCCCGCGAAAGGTGCGGCGCGGCTGGCTTGCCGGGCATTTCAAAAGGAGAAAGAAGATGGAAAAGAGAAAATGGACGATCTGGCTCTGTGCCGCAGCCTTCGCTCTGCTGGCAGGGAGCCCCGTGGCGGCCTGCACGGGCATCACGCTGAGAGCCGCCGACAACGCCGTCGTGCTGGCGCGCACCATCGAGTGGGGCGGTAGCGACCTCAACAGTCAGTACGTCATCGTTCCTCGCGGCTACCGGCAGCAGTCCCTGTGTCCCGGCGGCGAGGGCGGCATGAAGTTCACGGCGCGCTATGGCTACGTCGGGCTGGCCGTAGAGCAGAAGGAATTTGTCGCAGAGGGGCTGAACGAAGCCGGGCTCTCCGCCGGCCTGTTCTACTTTCCCGGCTACGGGCAGTACGAGGCCTACGACCCCGCACTGAGCGCCACGAGCATTGCCGACCTGCAGCTGGTCTCCTGGCTACTGGGCGAATGTGCCACGGTGGACGAAGTGAAGGCCGCGCTGGGCCGGGTTCACGTCGTGGCCGTTGACCCGCGCGCCTCTACCGTGCACTGGCGCTTCGCCGACTTGTCCGGGCGCCAGGTGGTGCTGGAGATTGTCGGCGGCGAGTTGCATTTCTACGACAACCCCTTGGGCGTGCTCACCAACTCGCCGGGCTTCGAGTGGCAGCTTATGAATCTGAACAACTACGTTAACCTCTTTCCCGGCAGTGCGCCCGCCCGCCAGCTGGGCGGCCTCCGTCTGTCGCAGTTCGGCGCAGGCAGCGGCTTTCTGGGCCTGCCCGGCGACGTGACGCCCCCTTCGCGCTTCGTCCGCGCCGCGTTCTATCAGGCCGCAACCCCTTTGGCCGCCGACGCCGCCGAGGCCGTGCTCCAAGGATTCCAGATTCTCAACAATTTCGATATACCGGTCGGCATAGAGTTCGCCGACGGCAAAGTGCCGGCCTCCATTCCCAGCGCGACGCAATGGACTTCGGCTACCGACCCCGCCAACCGCCGCATATACTACCGCACCATGTGGAACAGCGCCATACGCTGCATCGACCTGCGGCAGGTGGACTTTGCCCGCACGGCCTACCAGGCCCGCCCGCTCGACGCCGAGAAGCGCCAGCCCGTGGTGTCCGTCCCGGTAGGGTGAGTGCGCCGCGGCCCGGCCTTGATGCAAGAGAGGGGAAACCCCGCCTGCCGTCCTGGCAGCGTCGGGATTTCCCCTCTTGGTCTGTCTGCGGCCCGCGGACGGGCAGGCTCAGCGGATGAAGTTCGTGCGTACCGGCGTCTCCGGCTCGGGCCGTTGCGCCGCGCCGCTGTGCAGGTTGCGCAGCATCCAGGCCATGTTGCGGCCCAGTGTGCGCATGGTCTGCAGGCCCTCCAGGTCCTGCGCCGCTTCGCCGGCGTCGCGGCCGTGCACGCTGTTCCAATATTGGGAGGAGACAACGGGCATGTTCAGGATGGTAAAGTATTTGTTCAGCCGATCAAACGTGGCGCTGGCCCCGCCGCGGCGGCATACTGCCACGGCAGCGGCCGGCTTGTAGGCCAGGAAGCGTCCGCTCGAGTAGAACAGGCGGTCGAGAATGGCGCAGAGCGAGCCGTTCGGGCCGCCGTAGTAGACGGGGGAACCGACGATGAGCCCGTCCGCCGTCTCTATCTTTTCGCGCAGCGTGCGGTAAAGCTCGTCGGGGAAAACGCAGCGCCCCATTCCGGCACACTTGCCGCAGGCTATGCAGCCCTGTACCGCTTTTGTCCCGATGTGTACGATCTCGGCCTCAATGCCTTCATTCTGCAGGGCCCGCGCCGCCTCTGTCAGGGCCAGGTAAGTGTTCCCCTTCGCGCGCGGGCTGCCGTTGATGAGTAGTACTTTCATTTTCTAAAGGTTTAAGAGTATGCGGCGGCGCGTTATTCGTCCAGGCGGACCAGCTTGTATTGCTGGCTGCCCAGGCCAATCTGTGCGGCGTAGTCCACAGTGTGCTTGCCGTTACGGCTTTCGATGCGTTCGATGAGTGGCCGGTTGTCGTTGTCCTTGGTGGGCTTCACAGCATATACCAGGTCCAGGCACGCCTGGTCCAGCGCTACGGGGTCCGTCGAGGCCAGAATGCCGATGTCCTGCATCTTGGCGTCGGCCGGGTGAGCGTCGCAGTCGCAGTCCACGGACAGGTTGTTCATCACGTTAATGTAGAGAATCTTGTCGCCGAAGTGGTCGGACACGCCCTGGACCGCGGCGGCCATCGACTCGAGGAAGGCCTCCTGCTTGGGCAGGTTCTGCCAGAGTGTCCCGACCTCCTTCACTTTGCCCGCCGTGTGGATGTAGGCCTTGCCGTTGGCCGAAGCCACGCCGATGGACTGGTTCTTGATGGCGCCGCCGAAACCGGCCATGGCGTGCCCCTTGAAGTGGGCCAGGTTAATCATGAAGTCGTAGTTCTTCAGGTGCGAGCCGACGATGTCGTAGCGGATATGCGTCGTGTCGCGCACCGGGAGGTTGAACTCCCCGTCCGCATCCATGATGTCTACCTTGGCGATAGCCGTGAAGCCGTGTTCCTCGGCCGCCTTCAGGTGGTCCGCCGTCGAGGAGCGGCGGCCGCCGTAGGCCGTGTTGCATTCCACGATTGTGCCGTTTACCCGCTTCACGAGACCCTCGATGAGCGCGGGCTGGAGAAAGTTGTGGCCGCCCGGCTCTCCCGTGCTGAGCTTCACGGCCACGCGCCCCGTGGCCGGCCGGCCCAGAGCTTCGTAGACGCGCACCAGGTTTTCGGGCGTGATGTCCTTCACCATGTAGACGCGCGGCAGGTCCTTCTCCTCGTCCGCGCGGGTAGAGCCACAGGCGGGCAGCCCGGCCGTCGACATGACCAGCATGGCCATGAGCGTGTTTTTAATCCAATTCCGGTTCATAGTTATAATGTTTTAAGTACAAAATTCCCACGAAGGCAAAGTTACGCAAATCGGCCGTCATCCGCTTATCCGGATTACGGAAAATGCGCCCCGGATTACGGAAACTGCCCGCCCGGCGTGCGGGCTAAGGCGCGTCGTCACGGGGCTAAGGCGCGTCGTCACGGGGCTAAGGCGCGTCGTTACGGGGCTAAGGCGCGTGTCGGCGGTAATGGGCGCGCGGCCGTTCCGCCGCTTTTGGCAACGCACATTTGCGGAGGTCGTAAATTTTTGCGAACTTTGGGCGCGCGTTCCGTGCTGCCGCCCGGGCGCCGTGCCCGTCCGCGGCCGGCCG
Organism: uncultured Alloprevotella sp.; assembly: GCA_944320745.1. Classification (GTDB taxonomy): domain Bacteria; phylum Bacteroidota; class Bacteroidia; order Bacteroidales; family Bacteroidaceae; genus Alloprevotella. The sequence goes on from CALUIN010000028.1 coordinate 3,451, forward strand.
ATGTGCCGGGCCGCCGCGCGCTAATCCCGTCATCCGGAAAAGATAGCCCATGATTCCTCCCACGTCGCGCCCCGGCCGGGGCCATTTGTCTTTTGCCGCCCTCTTCGGGCTGTTGCTTTTGGTCTTTCTCCTGCCTTCGGCGGCCAGCGCCCAGCGTTGCCGCGTCTACGGCGTGGTGAAGGACGCCGCCGGCGCACCCGTGGAGCTGGCCTCCGTCCATGTGCAGGGCCAGACGGCCCGCACGGTGACGAACCTGAAAGGCGAGTACTCGCTACAGTTTGCCCCGCGCGACACGGCCGTCGTGGTCTACTCCATGATAGGCTACGCCACGCGGCGCCGCTCGCTCGTCGGCGTGCGCGACTCCGTGCGCGTCGACGTCGTCCTGCCACCCTACGGCGACGGCACCCTGGGCGAGGCCGTCGTGACCGGCCGCGGCGTGCAGACCGGGACCGTGCAGCGCATCACGCCGACCGAGAGCCACCTGGCTCCCTCTGCCACAGGCAACGCCATCGAGGAGCTCATCGCCACGCAGGCCGGCGTCTCCACCCACAACGAGCTTTCCTCGCAGTACAACGTGCGCGGCGGCTCGTTCGACGAAAACTGTGTCTATCTCAACGGCATAGAGGTCTACCGCCCCCTGCTCGTCCGCTCCGGGCAGCAAGAGGGTCTCTCCGTCATCAATGCGGACATGGTGGAAAGCATCGGCTTCTCCTCGGGAGGCTTCGAGGCGCGCTACGGCGACCGCATGTCCTCCGTGCTCGACATCACCTACAAGCGGCCCGAGCGCTTCGAGTCCACGCTGGCCGGCTCCATGCTGGGCGGCAGCGCCTACGTGGGCTGGGGAAACCAGAAGGTGAGCCTCATGGGCTCCGTACGCTACAAGACCACGCGCCACCTGCTCGGCTCGCTCGACACCGAGGGCGAGTACCGCCCCAACTTCCTCGACGCGCAGGCCTTCTTCTCCTGGCGGCCCAATGCCCGCTGGTCGCTCGACGTCCTGGGCAATTTCTCCGACAACCATTACAACTTCCGTCCCGAGGACCGCGAGACGCGCTTCGGCACGATGCAGATGGCCCGCTCCTTCCGCGTCTATTTCGACGGGCAGGAGAAGGACGCCTTCCGCACGCTTTTCGGCGCAGCCACCCTGACGCGCCATTTCGGCCCGCAGACCTACCTCGCGCTGCAACTCTCCTCCTTCACCACCCGCGAGCGCGAGAGCTATGACATCCAGGGCGAGTACTGGCTCAACGAGGCTACGACGCAGGAGCAACTGGGCGTGGGGACCTACATGGAGCACGCGCGCAACCGCCTCCAGGCCCGTGTGGTCGACGTTGGCCTGCGCTTCCGCACGCGCCTGTCCGGCCACACGCTCCAGGCAGGATTCGACTGGCGCCGCGAGCGCATCCGCGAAAACGCTCGCGAGTGGGAAATGCGCGACTCCATGGGCTATTCGTTGCCCCACGTCCCCGACCGCCTGGAACTCATCTACAGTCTGCGCTCGCAGAACGAACTGACGACCAACCGTATCGAAGCCTATGTCCAGGACACGTGGCGCTTCACCGCCGCCGCGGGCCTCTTCAACCTGACTTACGGACTGCGGCTTTCCCATTGGGACTGGAACGGCGAGACCCTGCTTTCGCCCCGCGCCTCTCTGGGACTCATCCCCTCCTTCAGCGATGCGTGGACCTTCCGCCTGGCCGCGGGCTTCTACTACCAGGCCCCCTTCTACAAGGAACTGCGCGACACCGTGCGGAGCGGAGGACAGTCCACCGTGGTCCTCAACCGCGACATCCGCTCGCAGCGCTCCATTCATTTCGTCCTGGGCGGCGACTACACGTTCCGCATGCTCGACCGCCCGTTCCGGTTCACGACGGAGGTGTACTACAAGGCGCTCTCGCGCCTCATACCCTACGAGGTGGACAACGTGCGTATCGTCTACACCGGCCGCAACGAAGGCCGCGGCTTCGCAGCCGGCATCGACTTCAAGCTGTTCGGCGAGTTCGTGCCCGGTACGGACTCCTGGGTCACCTTCTCGCTCATGCGCACCAAGGAGAAGCTCGACGGCCGGTGGCTGCCGCGCCCCACGGACCAGCGCTACAACGTCTCGCTCTACTTCACCGACTATTTTCCCGGGACCGACCGCTGGCGGCTGACGCTCAGGGCCGCCCTGGCCGACGGCCTGCCCTTCGGCCCGCCCCATAGCGGCCGCGCCGCCCAGACCTTCCGCGCGCCGGCCTATAAGCGGGTGGACGTGGGGCTGAGCTATCGCCTCATCCACAACGAGGACCGCCACATCTACGGCTTCGGGCGGCTGGTGAAGAATGCCTGGATCGGCCTCGACGCCTTTAATCTGCTGGGCATCAACAACGTGAACTCTTATTACTGGATTACTGACATTACGGACACGCAGTATGCCGTGCCGAACTACTTGACAGGCCGCCAGATCAACCTGAGGCTGAGCATAGACTTCTGACGACCGGCCGGCTCCTGCCGCCCGCTCCGGCGCGCGCGGGGCCGGGGAGGGAAGGCGCGGGATAGAGGGAAGGAAAAACAGAGCTAAGGGAAAAACTTACGGGGATAGGGAAAGAAATTACGGGGCTAAGGCCAGTTTTTACGGGCCTTAGCCCCGTTCGCGCAGGCCTAAGGTCCGGCGGTCCGGCGGCCGGGCGGCGGCATCAGAGCGTCAGCTGCACTTGGAGCGATACGTCGGCCTGGTCCGGCCCGTCTATGCGCTGCGGCCCGCTGCCCGTGTGGTCGCGGTTGAAGTAGTGCGTCCAGCCTGCCCGCAGGCCGGCTTCGAGCCAGGCGCAGGCGCGCCAGCGGGCCAGCATCGCAAGGCGGAAACCGTGGTAGGCAAAGGAGGGAAACGCACCGGCATAGGGCAGCTGAGGCTCGTAGGCAAAGAGGCGGGCGGCATAGGAGTCCGTGAAGAAAAGGGAGGCAAAGGCGCCGCCGCGCCAGCGGTCCGACGGTCGCACGGCTGCCCGGCCCGAGAGCATCCAGCCCCACTCCGTCCGGCGTGTCTGGCTGCCGGCGGCGCAGGCGTCAGCTGCGGCAAAAAGGCTCAGGGCCGGTTGCTCCCACGCGGCCTGCAGGCGCGCGCGGTGCGTCCACACGTGTTGCAGGATGCCGTCCGTCCCGCTCACGTTCTCCTGCCGTGCCCGGCACTTGTAGCGCACGAGGAAGGAGAGCGGGCCGCGGGTGGCGAAACGCCCCTGCACGAAGGCCTCTACGGACTGCGAGGGCCTGTCGGCGCGGAAAGTCGGGGCGGGGAAGCGGCACCAGTCGGCGTAGGCCGTCCATTCCTGTCGCGGCCAGCGCGTGCAGTGCAGCCCGGCCAGCAGGCCCGCCTCGTTCTGCACGCGCGAGGCCTGCTGCAGCGTCTGCGCATAGGGCACCACGTAGCGCGGTGAGAAGTAGCGCCCCTGCAGCGTCAGGGCCAGCCCGTCCGCCGCTTCGCAGTGCAGGCGGTGGATAGTGGCCGGATGGGCGCGGCGGTCCAGCGCCGCCTCGCCCTCCGCGCTCCAGCGGCCGGCGCGCCAGGCGTAGTGGACGGAGGCGCCCGCCGCCATGCGGCCGCGCAGATAGAAGCGGTTGTAGGACCGCGCCTCGGGCTCGATGTAGCGCGAGTAGTGCGCCGCATAGCCGCCGGCTCCTATGCTCCAGCCCGGCGCCGTATAGGTCAGCCCGGCGCCGCCCGTGAGGCAAGCCACGGCGCGGCGCCGGTCCAGTTCGGCGCGTGTGCGGTGCAGCCCGTCCGTCAGGAACGAGCGGAGCGTGTCGCCCTCGCGCCGCCCGTCCAGCCGGCGGAAGGAGACGAAGGCCGCCGCCTGCCAGCGCCGCGCCGGCCGGAAGGAAAAGGCCACGCCGCGGAAGAAGTCCGACTCGTCCGCCGACGTGTGCGGCCGTAGGGAAGTGCGGCGGCGGGCCGCGCTCTCCACCGCCGCCGTGCGGCTGTCGAAGAAGCCCGATCCGAAGAGCAGGCCTTGCGCCAGGTTCACGTTGAAGTCGCCCGCCAGCAGCCTCCAGCGGCCCGACGCCGCCCGCCAGGAGAAGAAGAACGACACGTAGTCGTAGGGATAGTTTCCCTCCGCCAGGAAAGGCTCGCCCGCGTCCTTCTGGAGCGTGAGGCCATAGGCCACGTCGTCGCGCCAGCGGTAGCGGTAGCGCAGCGTGTGGGCCAGGGCGTTGCCCCAGTAGGCCTGGTTCGGGCTTTCCGCCAGTTCCTGCGGGGAGAAACTGCGCTGTCCGGCCCGGCGGTAGAGGGGGACGTCGAGGCGCGTCACAATCTCGTGGCGCCCGCGCAGCAGGCGTTCGCGCCATCCGGTGCGGCGGGCCGCGGTGTCACCCGCTACGACGAAGAGCGAGATCCAGCGGCGCCGTGTGCGGTCCAGTCCGCGGACCAGCTGCAGCTCGCCCAGCGACATGAAGGCCCGCCGCCGCGCGCGGTAGGCCAGGATGGAGTCCGCCTGCGCCTCGTCCAGGAAGGGCAGGGCCAGCAGGTCGGCGCGGCGCGCGGTGTTCAGGTTGAGCGGGGAGGCGCGGAGTTCCTCGAGGTGTTCCAGGGCCATGCCGGCGGACTGTCCCTCCGGTTCGTCGCCGAAGTATTCGGTGACGAACTCCTCCCACGAGATGTACGGCTCGCGGCGGTCGGTCTGCGCGGCGAGGCTCAGCGCGGCGGCCGCCGCCAGGAGGGCGGCGAACAGCCGGCGCAGCCGGCGGCAGGTGGAGCGGAGTGCGGACGGGAAGCGATGCATAAGCGGAAAGGACAGGGCGGGAGCGCGTCCTGACGGTCTCTGCCGTAAGAGGATTAGACGGCGTAAAGGTAGTACTTTTTGCCCTACCGCGCGCCCGCATCCGCCCGATTCCCGCATTTCCTCCACATTTTCGCCTCCCTCGCTCCGTGCGGCGCGAGATTTTCAGGAGGAAAGGGCAGACGGGCCTTGGCCGGACGGGGCGAAACGCTTAATTTTGCGACAAACGGGGCTACGGCCCGCGCAATGATGGAAACGAAAATCCGCAGAAAGACCGTGCGTACGGAGTTATTGATGGGCGAAGTGGAACGGCTCATCGGGGAAGGAATGCGCGTCACGATAGGCGTGAAGGGTAACAGCATGCGTCCCTTTCTGGCCGACGGGCGCGACAGCATCACGCTGCGGCCCTTCGACCCTGCCGAGCTGCGCCCGGGCATGGTGGTCCTGGCCCGCGAGAGCGACACGGGGCGCTACCTGATTCACCGCATCGTGCGTCGGCGGGGCGACCGCCTCCTGCTGCAAGGGGACGGGAATGCCGTGCAGCAGGAGCGCGCGGAAGTGGGCGGCGTGGTGGCCGTGGCCTGCGCTTTCGGGCGGAAAGGCCGTGACTACGCGGCCGACGGCCGCGCGTGGCGGCTCTACTCGGCCTGCTGGACGCGCATCGCGGCCCTGCGCCGTTTCCTGGTGCGCCTGCGCCGGAGCCTGGGCTACGTGTGCGGCTCGCTGTCCGGCTACGGGAGCAGCCTGGCGATGGTAGTCCTGACGGGCATGGTCTCCGTGGGCCTTTCGCTCGGCTTTATCTACCTGTCCAAGCGCGCCATCGACGTGGCGACGGCGGGTAGCGGCGCGTCCCTGGCGCCCTACGCGGCGGCGCTGGTGGGCATGTCCGTGCTGATGCTGCTTTTTGGCGCGGCGGAGAGCTGGGTGAGCGTGCGGATGCGCGTAGGCGTGGGCAACGCCCTGCGCCACCGCCTGTTCGAGCGCCTGCTGCACAGCCGTTGGAACGGACTGGAGCAGTTTCATACGGGCGACGTCGTGAACCGCGTGGAGCGGGACACGTCGTCCGTCGTAGGGCTGCTGACGGTGTCCTGTCCCGCCTTCATCGTGATGAGCGTCCAGCTGCTGGCGGCGTTCTGGTTCTTCTGCTATCTGGACGCGCGCCTGCCCTGGGTGGTACTGGGCATGTTGCCCTTCTTCTTCCTGGGCAGCCGTTTCTATATGAAGCGCATGTATCGCTTTACGCACAAGATCCGCAAGAGCGACAGCCGCATTCAGTCCATTATCCAGGAAAGCCTGCAACACCGCACCGTGATCCAGGCGCTGGAGCAGGCGGAGGAGAGCGTGGACAAACTGGACGCGCAGCAGGGGACGCTGCGTATGCGGCTGATGAAGCGCACACGCTTTTCCATCCTGTCGCGCACCTGCATATCGGCCGCCTTCGCGGGCGGTTATCTGGCCGCCTTCCTCTGGGGCATCGTCGGGCTGAGCGCCGGGACGGTCACTTTCGGCACTATGGCCGCCTTCCTTCAGCTGGTGGGCCGCGTGCAGCGGCCCGTGCTCGACTTGGCGCGGCTCGTGCCTTCGTTCGTGGAGACACTGACCGCCGTGGACCGCCTGCGGGAACTGGAGGAGGTGCCCGCCGAAACGGTAGGGGGGCAGGCGCGCCTGGCGACGACGCCGGACGTGGTGCTCAGCGACGTGACGTTCCGCTACCGCCCCGGCGACCGCGCCGTGCTCGACCGTTTCTCCTGCCACATACCGGCCGGGGCCTGCGCGGCGGTGGTAGGGGAGACGGGCCGGGGCAAGACGACCCTCGTGCGCCTGCTGCTCGGCCTCGTCCGCCCGCAGGAAGGCAAGGCCTGTCTGCGCCTGGACGGCGAGGAGGCGGAACTGTCGCCCGCCACGCGCTGCAACTTCACCTACGTGCCGCAGGGCAACACGCTCTTCAGCGGTACCGTGCGCGACAATCTGCGCATGGGAAACCCCGACGCCACCGACGACGAAATGCTCCGCGCCCTCCGCCTGGCCGCGGCAGACTTTGTAGAGACATTGCCCGGCGGGCTCTCCGCCTGGCTGGGCGAGCAGGGAGCGGGACTGAGCGAAGGCCAGGCCCAACGCATCGCTATAGCCCGCGCCCTGCTGCGCGACGGGCACATCGTCCTGCTGGACGAGGCCACGTCCGCCCTCGACGCCGCCACGGAGCGGCAGATCCTGGACAACCTGCGCCGGGAGGTGACGGGGAAAACGTTCATCTTCGTCACGCACCATGCCGCCGTGGCGCAGCAGTGCGCGCCGGTCGTGCCGCTCTGAGCAGTGCCTGGTCCCGCTTGCCGGGCGGGGAGTAAGGCCGGCACGGCACCCCGGCAGGCATGTCCCCATTTCCTTTATTCTGACTCCCTTTTCTTTACAGCCTTCGAAACGTCAGCGCGTCAGAGCGGACGGCAATCCATGCTGTCGGCCGCGGCGCAGAGGGCGTCGTAGCGCGCATCGTCGAAGCACAGCAGGCCGTACTCGCCGGCCGCGCGGCGGACGAACCCCGCCGCGAGCGCCCAGTGTGTCAGCTCCGCCGCGTTCACCGCCGCCTCGCCGCGCACTGCCGCGTAGAAGGCCGCGAACTCCGCCGGCGGAAAGGCAGCCGGCAGCACGCCGCGCCCCAAGGGGGCCAGGAAGGAGCGGCGGCGCAGGGCCACACGGGCGCGGTGCACGGCGTCGGCGTGGTCGAAGGCCAGGGGCGGCAGCGCGTCGGCCTCGAACCAGCGCGCCTCGGCCGCATCGTCGCCCCCGCGGACGGCGGACAGCCCCGTCAGAGCCATGAATACCAGGGAGATGACCCGTTCGCGCGGGTCGCGGTCCGGCTGCGAGAGGGAAAACAGCTCCCACACCTCTGCCAGGCCCTCCAGCCCCGTTTCCTCCCGCAGTTCGCGCAGCGCCCCGCGGGTAGCTTCCTCGTCCGGGTCCAGGAAACCGCCCGGCGTGGCCCATCGGTCGCGGAAGGGGGCGTGCCCGCGCCGTATCAGCAAGACGCGCAGCGCCCGCCCGTCGAATCCGAAAACCACGCAGTCCGTCGTCACGGCCGGGTGAGGATATTTATAGCAGAACCCGCCCCCGGCGGGAGAAGTATTGCAGACCATAAGCCAATTATTTTTTAGGTTTATACATGGAGAGGCGCACAATGGATGAGCTTTGCCTAGGCGCGGAGAAGGGTGGGAGAAGGTCTGCGTACCGTCCGTGCACAATGCTTAACTCCCAAAATAATCCCAGTCCGCCGCGCCCCGTGTACGCAGCCGCGCCTCCGCGCCCGGGTCAATCGCCAGCGGGCTAAACCCACCCGGCGCGGGGAGGGGAAAAGGCGCTCCGCAGTTCGCAAATATAGCAAAACTGCGGCGGAACAGTTATTCTCAAATCCTAAAAAGTAGGCAAGCGTTGTGAATTGCTTTCAAATTAGTATCTTTGCTCTATCGGAGACAACTCTTTTTCTTCCCGCCTGCGAGCTTCCAGAGTTGTGAATTGCTTTCAAATTAGTATCTTTGCTCTATCGGAGACAACGCACGAAGCCGGGGGTTCTCTTGTAAATACGTTGTGAATTGCTTTCAAATTAGTATCTTTGCTCTATCGGAGACAACAAATTTTCGTCTCAAATTGCGAGGGAAGCGTTGTGAATTGCTTTCAAATTAGTATCTTTGCTCTATCGGAGACAACTACAAAGATACGAAAAAGATATTTACCACGTTGTGAATTGCTTTCAAATTAGTATCTTTGCTCTATCGGAGACAACAAATTTTCGTCTCAAATTGCGAGGGAAGCGTTGTGAATTGCTTTCAAATTAGTATCTTTGCTCTATCGGAGACAACTACAAAGATACGAAAAAGATATTTACCACGTTGTGAATTGCTTTCAAATTAGTATCTTTGCTCTATCGGAGACAACTGCCGCGTTGTGCCCATGGCAGGGCTGATGGTTGTGAATTGCTTTCAAATTAGTATCTTTGCTCTATCGGAGACAACTTTCCATGGAATGGGTCAATACCGGTTGTGTTGTGAATTGCTTTCAAATTAGTATCTTTGCTCTATCGGAGACAACAACCTCGCTATTCATGATAGCCTGCTCGCGTTGTGAATTGCTTTCAAATTAGTATATTTGTAATAGTCAGAAGTATTTTATTTGACTATCAGTGTATTATATGAAACTCGCATGAGAATGGGCAACGG
>CALUIN010000029.1 GCA_944320745.1 uncultured Alloprevotella sp.
AGCTACCTGGCCCCCGTCTCGCGCGAGCAGATTCCCTTCAACAACGTGACCTTCGAGCCCGGCTGCCGCAACAACTGGCACATCCACCGTGCCACGAAGGGCGGCGGGCAGATGCTCGTCTGCGTGGCCGGACGCGGCTGGTACCAAGAGGAGGGCAAGGAGCCCGTCAGCCTCGGACCGGGCGACGTGGTCCACATCCCGGCCAACGTGAAGCACTGGCACGGCGCCGCGGCCGACAGCTGGTTCGCCCACCTCGCTTTCGAGATTCCCGGCGAGGGCACGTCCAACGAGTGGCTCGAACCGGTCACGGACGAGGAATACGCCAGGCTGGGCAAATAAAGCACAAGCCAAACAAACGCTTCCCTCCTTCCCCGTGGAGGAGGGGGAGGGAAAAACGTGACCCGCACACAGGAAAAGCCGCCCGCCGGAGTGGAGCGCGGCGGAAGGTCAAGCGAAGGGGCAGACTGCACGCAAAGCGGTCTGCCCCCTTACTTGTATCCTGTATTCTGCGTCCGCAGCCGCCGCAGTCCGCGGGCACAGCCCGGTTTCTTTTTCCTCTTCACACACATCCGCCTTGCCGCGGGAGAAAGGCGTGGAAAACCCCGTGGACAACCTGTGGAAAGGCAGGGGGAAAAACTACGGCCGCCACAGCCCGACGGGCCGGAAGGTTTACCCACCGTTTTCCCCATCCTCCTCCCCCGGAATTCCCCGTCTGGTCCACAGCCCGGAGCCCACTTTTTTCGTCCACACCCCCGCCGTCCACACCCTGTGCACAAGTCCGGCCCCGCGCCGCCCAACCGCCTTACGCTCTGCCTCCTCCGCCCGGCCGCGGCCTGTGGACAAAAGGGCGCTCCGCTGTGGACCGGACGGGGATAACTTCCCGGCCAAACTTTTCGCCCGGAAAGTATCCACCGTTTCCACCGCCTATCATCAGCAATATAGGTATCTTCTTTTTCTCTACCCCTTAATATATAGAAATCCTATGTTTATATAAGGCGATGGGTGGTCTGGTGGAAAAATGCCTCGAAGCGGGTACTGCGCCGGCGGGCAGGAATGCGGACAGGCAGGAAATCGGGGGGCCAGGCGCCGGCGGGCGGCGGACTATTGGCGTAAGAACAGGGACAGGCCATGTTTTTTTCCTGGCTGCCGTCCGGGTGGCAGGCGCTACGTTTTATTTCGCAGGAAATGGCGCGGTACGACAAGGCCGATACTTCCCGCCGGCGTGCGGATAAAATAAAAGCTAATACTTTTTTTATAGCTTCATGTTATTGGGAGAACGGACGTTTATCATTATTTTTGCGTTATCATGCGGGGGATTTCCCTTCAATACATTTGGCTTACATGAAAAGACCCGGAGGAAAGGCCCGGCTCATGGGGGCGGGCAATGAAGGATGAAGCTATGAAGCAGTACGAGGCTGTAATCGAAACCATAGAAAGGTTGGGCGGCGTCGCTACGTTGGGCGAGCTCAACCGGGAAGTGTTCAAGATAAAGGATTGCGAATGGAAAACCAAAACGCCATTCGCCAGCATCCGCCGCATAGTCCAGCAAACCAAGGGGATCTATAAAATCAAGCCGGGACTGTACGGGCTTGAAAAATTCAGAAGGCAAAACGAGGAGCGGGGCATCGTGGCGGAAACCGTACAGAATCGGGATGATGAAGCCGTCAGAAAGTTTAACCATGCTTATTATCAAGGCCTTTTGCTGATCATAGGAAAGTGTCGCAACCTGCAGACCTTTATTCCCCGACAGGACAAGAACAAAGCGTTTTACAATGGCAAGCGATTGGGAGAGCTTTCCACCCTTGCCGAGCAGCCCCGCTATTCCTACCCGCACATGCTGAAGCGCAGCTCCACGATAGATACGATATGGTTTAACCATCGCGGCATGCCGCATTCCTTCTTCGAGATAGAGCATAGCACGGACATTCAGAACTCGTTGTTGAAGTTCAACGACCTGCAGGATTTTTATGTGCGGATGATCATCGTGGCCGACGTCAGGCGCAGAGCCGAATTTGAGGTGAAGATGCACTTCCACTCTTTTGACGAATTGCGCCTGAACAAGCGGGTGTCCTTCTTGAGCTACGAGGAGCTGGTCAAGCAGTATGAGATGGAAATGGAAAGACAATCGTTCGACTTTATCCTTTAACGCCATGAGCGTTTATATATTTTACACCGGAGAGGGTTATGTCATAGCCTCCGATACAAACAGATAGGCGCGGCGCGCCGCCGGGGGGCGGCAGGTGCTTTTCCCTAAAGTCTTTCTCCGCGCGGCGGCGGCCTGAATCTTGCTTTCTATACTTCTCCCCTAATTTTTTTCAGGAAACGAATCCGCTTCCGGTAAAGTGCTGACCGACTGCGGTATGGCGGCGGACTGATGGCCGCGCGCCGCTCCGCTCCGTGCGCGCTAAAGATGAAGCGGCGCGCCGGGGCGGCGTACCTTTGCACTGTGACCGCCGCCAGTCCCGGGAAGGCGACGGCACACCGAGACAACATCACGCGATTCACTAACCCTAAAACAAAACGGAAAGACCATGATTACGTTTATCCCTACCGTAAAGAAGAACCCGATCACGAAGGCCACGAAGTGGTACGCCCAGGTGGCGCCCGTCAATCCCCTCCAGCTGGAGGACATCGCCGAGAAGATAGCGGCCACCTGTACCGTGACGGAGCACGACATCAAGGCGGTGCTCTCCGCCCTGCAGGAGCAGGTGCTCTTTGCCCTGCGCGACGGCAACAGCGTGCGCTTGGGCGACCTGGGCTCCTTCCGCCTGACGCTTTCGGGCCGGGCCTGCGAATCGGCCGAGGAGGTCACGGCCGACACCATCGAGCACCTGCGTGTGCGCTTCACCATGAGCAGCCGGCTGCGTTCGCGCCTGGCCGTGGGCCAGCAGGGCATCCGCTTTGCCCGCCAGGGCGATGCCGCCGAGGCCGCCGAGGAGCCTACGGTGTGAGCCGGCGGACGGCGCCGCTACCAGGACAGGAGCGGCGCCGCTCCGCCCCTTTTCGCCCCGCCTCCGCTGCCTGTGACATAGCGGAGGCGGGGCGAAAAATATTTTATTTTGACAAACAAACCTTCCAATAGTAAAGTCGTAATCATAAAAAATGCTATACAGAAGAAAAAAACCGGTCCCATCCCTTGCCACTTTGCTGGAACTATGTACTTTTGCACGTGTGTTTTTCATAGTATTAGATTTAAGGTTAACAAGGTTGGGATACAGCGGTATCCCTTTTTTTTTGCCTTTTCGCAGGGCCCGCGCCGCGTTTTTCCGCCGCGGGCAGGGCAGAATCCGTAATACGGGTAGGGCGGCGGCGGGACAATATCCGTAACTTTGCAGAGTGGGCAGTCCGTTCCGGCGGGCGCGGCCGCTTTCCCCCTACCACACACATTTTCCGGAATACACTTTTCCTTACAGTCATGTCAGCAAACAAGTCAGTCCCGGGAGCCAGCGCTCCCACGCGACCCCTCCCCGTGCCGGGGACCGGCGGCAACCAGTACGTGCCCTACGCCGAGCGGCGGGGCAACGAGTCCATCGTCTACTTCACCCGCCGGCTCAGCGCCGAGGGGCTCCGGGAGGCCTACGCCCGGGTGGCGGCCCGCATTGCGGGGCGCGTGGCCGTGAAGCTGCACACGGGCGAGCAGCACGGGCCTAACATCATTCCCCGCTCCTGGGTGCGCAAGCTCATGGAGACGGACCTGCCCGGCGCCACTATCGTGGAGACGAACACCTACTACGAGGGCGACCGCTTCACCACGGAGCAGCACCGCGAGACGCTCCGCGTGAACGGCTGGACCTTCTGCCCCGTGGACATCATGGACGAGGAGGGCACCGTGTTGCTGCCCGTCAGGGGCGGCAAGTGGTTTGAGGAAATGTCCATGGGCGGCCACCTGACGCGCTACGACTCGCTCGTGGTGCTCACCCACTTCAAGGGCCACACGCAGGGCGGATTCGGCGGCAGCGGCAAGAACATCGGCATTGGCTGCGCGGACGGCCGCGTGGGCAAGGCCTGGATCCACACCACGCCCGGGCAGGACGACCAGTGGGACATAGCCAGGGAGGAGTTCATGGAGCGCATGACGGAGTCGGCCAAGGCCGTGACGGACTACTTCGCGCCGCACATCACGTTCGTCAACGTGATGCGCAACATGTCCGTGTCCTGCGACTGCGAGGGCCTTGGCGCCGAGCCGGTGGTGACGCCGGACGTGGGCATTCTCTCTTCGACGGACATCCTGGCCGTGGACCAGGCGTGCGTGGACCTGGTCTACGCCATGACCGAGGCCGAGCACCACGACCTGGTGGAGCGCATCGAGTCGCGCCACGGCCTGCGCCAGCTTTCCTACATGAAGGAGCTGGGCATGGGCAACGACCGCTACGTGCTCATCGACCTGGACAACGGCGGGCGCCGCATCACGGCGGCCGAGGCCGTGAAGGGGCTCAAGCCCTTCGTGCGCAAGGACGAGGAGTGACGCCCCGCCTCCGCGCTGACGCGGTTAATATATTATGGATTCACATCAACCTGAAGCAATATGATACGAGACATCACGCCGGCCGACTATCCGCGCCTGGCAGAAATATGGGAGAGCGCCGTGCGCCATACGCACGACTTCCTCGCGGAGGCGGACTTCCGCTATTACAAGGCGCAGCTGCCTTCTTACTTCCCCTACGTCAGTCTGGCGGGCTACGAGGCGGACGGCCGCCTGGCCGGCTTCATCGGCACGGCCGGGGGCAACATCGAAATGCTCTTCGTGGACAATGACTGCCGTGGCCGGGGCATTGGCCGCCGGCTGGTGCGCTACGCCGTCGGCGTGCAGGGCGCGGACCGCGTGGACGTGAACGAGCAGAACGCTCAGGCCGTGGGCTTCTACGCGCACCTGGGCTTCCGCCTGGCGTCGCGCTCCGAGACGGACGCCGAGGGCAAGCCCTACCCCATCCTGCACCTGCGCCTGGAGCCTGGGGCAGCCGTTGCCGGGGCGGAATATTAATGTGCGTTAAGGCCGGACGGGGCAAACCGCTCCTCCCCGGCGGAGGAAAAACAAACAAGGCGTGCCGCGGAGCACTCATCGTCCGCGGCACGCCCTGTTTTCGGCTTTCTGCTTCCGGGCCCGGCTGAGGGGCCCCGCCTTATTGCTGGCGGTTGGTGTTGGTCAGCGTCTGGCCTTTATACTGGCCTGTGAGGGCGCCCAGGTAGTCCACAACCTTCCGGGCGTCGGCGTCCGGCATCTCGCGGCCCACCTGGTATTTGGCCATCTTCTTCACGGCCTCGTCGAGCGTCTTCACGCTGCCGTCGTGATAGTAGGGCCAGGTGAGGGCCACGTTGCGCAGGGTGGGCGTCTTGAAGCGGTAGCGGTCGCGCTCCACCTTGGTCTGCGCCCAGCGGCCATTGTCGCCGTCGGTGAGTCCCGACTTCTGCGTCAGCGCCCTGTCCTCGAAGTAGTTGGCGCGCTGGCCCATCAGTTCGTAGGAGAGTCCGCCCATGTTCACGCCGGCGTGGCAGGTGGCGCAGTTGTAGTCCTTGAACAGGGCGTAGCCCTCTATCTGCCCGGCCGTCATGGCGGTTTTGTCGCCCTTGAGGTAGCGGTCGAAGGCGGAGTTGGGCGTCACGAGCGTCTTCTCGAACTCGGCGATGGCGTCGGTGATGGTGGCCTGGCTGAGGCCTTCGGGATAGACGGCCTGGAACTGGCGGACGAAGGCTTCGTCCGCCGAGAGGCGGGCCACGATTTCGTCAAACGAGGAGCAGCCCATCTCGACGGGGTTCAGGGGCGGGCCTCCGGCCTGCTCGGTCAGCGTGGCGGCACGGCCGTCCCAGAACTGGACGAAGTTGAAGCAGGCGTTGTACACCGTCGGGGCGTTGACGCCGCCCAGCTGCCCCTTGATGCCCTCGGAGTAGCGCTTGTTGTCCACGCCGGCCGTCGCGAGGCTGTGGCACGTGGCGCACGACACGGTGCCGTCCGCCGAGAGGCGGGTGTCGGCATAGAGCTGCTCGCCGAGCGCCGCCTTGCGGGCGTCGTAGGGGATGCTGTCGGGGATGGGGCGCACGGGTTCGTTGGCAAACTCGGGCGCGGCCAGCGGGTTGGGATAGAAGCGGGCGCGCAGCTGCTTCACGGCGTTCATGGCGATGTCCTCCTTCGCACCGGTGACGGACGAGCCCCAGTGCACCAGGTAGTACTCCATCATCGGCATGGAGCCGTCCGCCAGGCTGCGCTCCACTTTCGCCAGGTCCACCTCGTCGGGCTTACGGCCCTGCTTCAGGGCCTCGATGAACGGGGCGATGTCGAACGTGGCGTAGCCGTCCCTGACGTGCTTGCCGATGAGGCCCTTGGCCACGGGCCAGCTGGCATAGAAGGGCAGAGAGGGCTTTTCGGTGTGACACATCACGCAGCCGCCGTCGTCGATGATGGCCAGCAGCTGCCCGCCGGCCGGCAGGTCTGCGGCCGGTGCCCGGTTGACGGCCCGGTAGACAATGGCCAGCACCACTATCAAGCCTGCCAGGCCCAGCAGAATCTTGGATCTTTTCTTCATGTTTTTTCCTCCTGTCATTTTATAAGGTGAAACGGATTCTCGAAAGCACAGCGCCCTCCTGCGGGGCGGCCTGCGCGTAGACGTGTATGCTGCCCTTGGCCGCCGGCAGGTAGTTCACGCCGTACCAGCACATCTGCAGGCAGGCGAATCCGGCGATGAGCAGCGCGGCCGCCAGCCGTCGGCAGCGGGCGCGAAGGCGCAGCCGCAGGTGGATGTAGAGAAGGTAGATGGCCCAGGTGGCCGCCGCCCAGGTCTCCTTGGGGTCCCAGCTCCAGTAGTCGCCCCAGGCGTCCTTGGCCCAGAGCGCGCCGCTGAGCAGGCCCAGCGTGAGAAATGCCGCACCGACACAGGTGAGGCTGTCGGCCGTCGCGAGGCAGCGCTCCGGGCGGGAGAACAGGCTGGCCACGGCCATGAGGAAGGCGCAGCCAAGCACGGCGTAGGCAAAGATGTAGACCGTGACGTGGGGCACGAACCAGCCGCTCTGCAGGGCGGGCATGAGCGTCTGGTCGTGAATCTCGGGCCTGAGCAGGTTCATGGCGGTGAATACGGCCGCCATGACCGTTGTGAAAGCCAGTATCCACCGGTAGCGCCAGCGGGCGAAGGTGGCCAGTCCGGCCACCATGATGAAGAGGGCGTACCAGAGCCTCGTCTCGCCGATGGTGCGCAGCGGGGGGCGCTGCAGCCCTGCCCAGTAGGCCGCGATGAAGGCGGCGTAGACGCAAATCCCCGCCGCCGTGAGCACGGCCGCGAGGGCCGCGCGCCGGCGAAGGGCCGCGGCCACGGCTCCGGCAGCCCATAGCAAGAGGGCTGTCAGGGCAAAGGCTCCGAAGTCATCCCATGTCGTCATCTTGTGTTTCCTCCTTTCTCTTGCGCCCCGTGCCCTGCACGAAGAGCAGGACGCATCCGGCCGCTAGGAGCAGAATGCCCGCGGCCTGGACGTACATCCACGGCTGGCTGACCCACTCCACGACGCAGTAGCGCGGCGTGGTGGCCATGAGGTAGAGGCGGTCCTTCCACGTCAGCGCGTAGGGGCGGTTGACGGCCAGCGTCAGCTCGGCGCCGTCGTCGGTCCGGATGTCGGCCTCGTAGCGCTTGGGCGAGCCGTCGGGGTAGGTTTCCGTGCGGAATCGGAGCAGTTGCAGGCCGCGGCTCATGTGGGCCACGCGGCCCTCCGGGCTCACGGCCCGCCGCTCCGTCTGTCCCGGGACGAGGGCCATGCGGACGGTCTGCGTGTCCGGTGCGCCCCAGAATCCGCCGCCGACGGCCAGCAGCACGCCCGCGTGGACCAGCAGGAAGCGCACCCGCCGGGGGCGGCCCGCCCGGGCCCTGCGCACCGTCGCGCAGAGCAGGTGGCTGAGCAGGGCCGCCGTGATGCCTACGAACCACCACGTGGCCGTCAGCCGCTGGCTGCAGAAACCCTGCACCAGGCACGCCGCGAGAAACGCCGCGAGCAGGGCATAGGTCGAGTGCGGCGCGAGCAGCAGGCGCGTCACGGCCCAGTCCCTGCGCTCCGTGCAGGCCACATACAGCCCCACGGCCCAGAGCAGCAGCACCGCCGCGTTGACCGGAAAGCGGAAAAAGTCCGCGGGGAAGTCGGCCAGCCCGGTCTGGCACACTGCGGTGACGGCCACGAAGGCCGCCCAGGCCTTGTATGTAACGGCTGCTTTCATTATCCTTCAAATCTTCTTACCCGGCGGCGCGCAGTCCGCTTCGGGCCGTGCCCGGCGGTGCTTCCGCGCTGTCCGGTTATGACTTTGCAAAATTATGGAAAAATCACTTCGGGTGTATCACAAATGCGGCCAAGCAGGTATTTTTTCTTCTGAAAAGTCAGCAGAAAGTCCGTGCCCGCCAGGTCCCGCAGGAGGCTGCGGGCGCTGGCGGGCACGGACACGTTTGGCCGCGGACGGGGCCTTTCTTTTCAGTATTCCACCTTGTAGTCCTTCTGGAAAGGCTCTCCGCCCCAGGCCTTCTGTGCGGTCCAGGGCGCCGGCGCGTCGGTCCAGAAGGGATCGTCGGCGGGCAGGCCCAGCGGCAGGAAGCTGAGCGTGGCCATGTAGAGGCTGCCGGTGGACGTGTAGTAGTCCGCGATGCCCGGCTGGTGGCCGTTGAATCCCAGGACGAGCCAGCCGTTGTCGTCAAAGTTCTGCGGGCCGTCGTAGAGGTTGCGGTGGACGGCCGTCAGTGCGCAGCGCACCTGTGCGGGGCTGACGTGCTCGGGCAGCTTGTGGCGCAGGGCCGCGTCGGCCAGCGACTGGAAGGCCGCCGAGCGGTAGGTCACCGAGCGCCCGAAGGCCGGATAGTGGCCGTCGGGGCCGATGATGCGCTCGCAGTAGTCGGCGTGGCGCACCATGCGGCGCATGGCCTGCTCGCACTCCTGCTTGCTGGCCCTGCCCTTGGCGGCAAGCGTCTCGAGCATGGCCACCATCATCGGGTGCATCACGTAGGAGTTATAATAGTCCATGCTGAACTTGCTGCCGTCGCTGTACCAGCCGTCGCCCACGTACCATTCCTTGAGCTTGTTCTTGGCCAGAGTGAAGCGGAACGGGTCGGCCTCCTCGCCCTGCTTCAGGAGGAAGGCCTCCGTCAGTCCCGCGAAGAGCAGCCAGTTGTTGTAGGCGCCCGTGCGGTTGCGCAGCGCCTTGAAGGCCTCCACGTAGCGGCGCTTCGTCAGGCTGTCCAGCGGCTCCCAGAGAGCCTTCGGTGCGCGCAGGAAGGCGTGGGCCAGGTAGGCGGCGTCCACGATGGGCTGCGCCTGCCGCGTGAAGTTCAGCCGGTCCGGCGAATCAGGGTCGACGGCGTTCTTCAGTCCCTTGAGCGCCTCCTGGCGCATCTGCCGGCGCAGGCGGCCCTCCTCCGAGTCGTCGTCCGGCAGCTCCAGCCAGGGCGCCACGCCCGCCAGCGTCCGCCCGACGGCCTCCAGATGGGTCACCTCGGCGTACCAGCCCGCCGGATTGCCGCCGCCGCTCTCCACGGGCATGTTCTTGCGGAGCGTGCCCTCCGCCAGGTTGTGCACCACGGGGTAAGCAATCTTCCAGAGCCAGCCCACCCACAGCGCGCGGTCCTGCGCGCCGGTCGTCACCGTCGGTTCAGCTTTTTCCTTTTTGTCCCTGGCCTGCAGTCCCGCGACCGGAACGAGCAGCGCCGCCACCAGCAGCGCCGCCCGGCAAATCCATTTTTTCATCGTGTGTCAAAGAAATTTATCGGTTAGTGAAAAGAGAGAGAGGGAGCGGACTCCCGCTCCGGCCCGCGGCGCCCGGGTCCGCGCCGCGCTCCGCATCCGCAAAGATAGTTCAAGACCGGCAAACAGCCCCCTTTCCGCCCCAAATTTTTCGCTCCTCCCTCGCCCGGACAGGAAAGCCGCGGCTCACTGCGCGGCCCTGGGGGCGTCCCCGTGCCGTCGAGAAGGGGCAATTTCATATGCCCGTAGTGTGTTCCAACAGGTTAACGAGGTGATGTACTTTGATTCCGTAGTTAAAACTTTGCGTCTCGTCCAGTCCTGCAAAGTTGATGGCTATGAGTCG
>CALUIN010000030.1 GCA_944320745.1 uncultured Alloprevotella sp.
TCCAACATCACTTCTATCCTGCCCAGCTTGTCATGCAGCTTGGGATTCTGTTTGCGGTGGCGTGCCAAAGAGTCTTCATCGGCAACGGCTGCTTTCCATTCCGCCACGCCGACCTGAATGCGTGTGGTAAACTGCACGTCAATCCTTCTGTCAGGAGCCTGCACCCTTACAAAAAGGGTGGCCTTTTCTTTGTTCTCATCCTTTTTGAGAATATAGAATCTGGAAAGCGTTTTTGCCATAACTCAATCGTTTAATAATGGATAATGTTACGACTGCAAAGTTACTATGTTTTCTCAAAAGTTACCTATAAAGTTACCTATAAAACTTGCATTGAATTAAACCGCGTTGTATTTAATAGAATTAAAAGCACTTGATATACAGTGTATTAATAATTAAATAAATAAAATCTGTTAGATTAAAATTTAACTTTAATAGTGCTGGTGGCACCACATAAGAAACTCCGCAACGCTTTATTGTCAGGCGTTGCGGAGTTTTTCTATTTACCGCAAAAGAGAAGTCGCTTATGTCGTCCAAGCGGTACGGCGCAAGTTGTGGGCTATCGCCTACTTGATTGCTGCGCGGATGTCCTGGTCTGTTTCTCCGCTCCTGCCGCATCGGTCCGGGACCTTCCAGCCTGTCTCCGGGCCCGGCTTTTAAGGGGAAAGCAAAATAATTATACAGCCGGAAGGACAGGGCGGCGCGCTATTCGCGGACGCGGCGGACAATAGCCAGGGCCTCGCTGCAGCGGGTGGTCACGCCGGTCCAGTCCGCGGCGGACAGGACAGATGCCGGGAACAGCTTGGAACCCATGCCCACACAGTAGGCACCGGCACGGAACCAGGCGGACAGATTCTCCTCCGTAGGCTCCACTCCGCCCGTCACCATCAGTTTGGACCAAGGCAGAGGGGCCAGCAGGTCCTTGACAAAACGGGGCGTCAGCACGTCACCGGGAAACAGTTTGCAGACCGGGCAACCGGCCGCTTGGGCGTCGCTCACTTCGGTCACAGTCCCGCAACCGGGTACGTAGGGCAGGCTGCGGCGGTGGCACGTGCGCGCCACGTCAGCGTTGAACGTCGGCCCGACGACGAAGTCGGCACCCAGCTGCATGTAGAGCGCGGCCGTGGCCGCATCGGTCACCGTGCCCACGCCGAGGGCCATGTCGGGGCACTCGCTGCGGACGTAGCGTACCAGGGCGGCGAATACCTCGTGCGCCCCATCGCCGCGGTTCGTGAACTCAAACGCGCGGATGCCGCCGGCATAGCATGCACCGACCACGGACCGCGCCACGTCGGCGTCCGCGTGGTAAAAGACGGGGACAATGCCTGTCTCCCCCATCTTGCGCCAAACACTAAGGAAATCAAACTTTGCCATGTGCGTAATCAGATTGTGACTGCATATTGACGATATTGTCCGGCTCAACGCTGCACGCGGCCCGAGCCGTCGCCCTGTACGAGATGTTCCACCTCGTCCGCGCTGACCATGTTGAAGTCGCCGGGTAGCGTATGCTTAAGGGCCGAGGCGGCCACTGCAAACTCCAGCGCCCGGTCCGGCGACTGGCCTGCTGCCAGGCAGTGAATCAGGCCTGCGGAGAAGGCGTCGCCCGCTCCCACGCGGTCCGTAATGGGAAGAATATCGTAGTGGCGCGACCCGTAGAAGCGCGTACCGTCGTAAGCCAGGCCCTTCCAGCCGTTGTGCGAGGCGGAGTAGGACTCCCGCAACGTAGAGGCCACGCATTTGAAACCGAACGTCCCGGCCATCTGGCGGAACGTGTCCCGGTAGCCCTCGGCATCCGTCCGTCCGGCCTCCACGTCGGCGTCCGGGCGGAATCCCAGGCAGAGCGCGGCGTCCTCCTCGTTGCCGATGCACACGTCCACGTAAGCCATCAGGGGGCGCATGACGCGCTGGGCCTCCTCCGGCGTCCAGAGTTTCTTGCGGTAGTTCAGGTCCACCGACACCGTGACGCCGTGGCGGCGCGCCGCCTGCAGCGCCAGTTCCGTGAGCCGCGCCGCGCCGGCTGAAAGGGCCGGAGTGATGCCGGACCAGTGGAACCAGTCGGCCCCCGTCATGATGGCGTCGAAGTCGAAATCGGCAGGCTCGGCGTCGGCGATGGCCGAGTGGGCGCGGTCGTAAATGACCTTGCTGGGCCGCATGGCCGCTCCGCTTTCCAGGTAATAAATGCCCAGACGCTCACCGCCGCGGGCCACGTAGTCCGTCCGCACACCGTAGCGGCGCAGGGCGCAGAGGGCGGCCTGCCCCACTTCATGCCGCGGCAGTTTGGTCACGAAATAGGCCTCGTCTCCATAGTTGGCCAGGCTGACGGCCACATTGGCCTCGCCGCCGCCGTAGACTGCGTCGAAACAATCCGTCTGAACGATACGGCTATGCCCCGGCGTACTGAGCCGGAGCATGATTTCTCCGAAAGTGATTACTTTTGCCATGACGCGGTCATTTCATCTCCGAATAGGGAATCTTGTCCATGTCGTTGTAGTCCAGGTTCTCTCCCGCCATGCCCCAGATAAACATGTAGTTGCTCGTACCGGCGGCGGCGTGGATGGACCACTCGGGCGACATGATGGCCTGCTCGTCCGACATCCAGACGAGGCGCTCCTCCTTGGGCTCGCCCATGAGGTGGCACACGCGGTTGCCCTCGGGCACGTTGAAGTAGAAATAGGCCTCAATGCGGCGGCTGTGCGTGTGGGCGGGCATCGTGTTCCACACACTGCCGGGCTTCAGTTCGGTCAGTCCCATCTGGAGCTGGCAGGGGCCCTCCTCCAGGACGTTTTTCACGATGAGCTGGTTGATCACGCGGTCATTGCTCTCCTCCATCTTTCCGGCCGGGAAGGAGTTGGCCTTCAACGAACCGCTCCGCCCGTCGATGGTGATGAGCTGCGTCTTGTAGGCGCGGTGGGCCGTAGCGGAGTTCAGGTAGAACTTGGCGGGGCGCGAAGGGTCCTGGCTGCGGAAGGTCACTTTCTCGCTGCCGCGGCCCACGTAGAGCGCGTCCTTGAAGCCCAGGACATAGTCCTTGCCGTCCACCGTGACAACGCCCTCGCCTCCCACGTTGATCACGCCGAGTTCGCGGTTGTAGAGGAAATAGGGAGCCTTGAGCGGTGCGATAGTGTCGAGCGTCAGCGTCCGGTCCACCGGCATGGCGCCGCCATAGATGAAGCGGTCGTAGAGGGAATAGGTCAGATTGATTTCGTCGGGAGCCATGACCTTCTCCATGAGGAAGCGGGAGCGCAGCAGTTCCGTATCATAGTTCTTGACATCCTGCGGGTGGCAGGCGGTCTGCATCCGGTAGTTCACCTGGGCCGCCGCGGTGGCGGAGAGGGCGCCGAACGCCAGTGCGAGGATTACATTTTTCATCATTGCTTGTTTTGTGTATTAGTCGATTGGTTTTCCTTGGATTTCCGGACTATCCGGACGTGGTTCCGCCACATCATGAAGCCCGTGAACAGCACGAGGATGGCCGGGCCCGCGTACTTCACCGTGTGCGTCAGGTGATAGATGACCCAGGCGAAGGGATTGGATGCAAAGTCGAGCGAGGCGGCATACTCAAACCCGTCGGGAATCTTCACGGCCGAGTCCTTTGTCGTGTTGTACACGTCGACCGCCGCTTCGGTAAAGGCGGGCGCCAGGTTGGTCACGAAGTAGACGCCCACCACGAGCGAGACGAGCCCCACGACAAACGTCTTGAACACGTTGCCCTTCGTGATGGGCAGCACCAGAGGGAAGAGATAGAACATGCCGGCCAGCGAGGCAAGGGGCAGGAACTCGTTCCCCGGCAGTACGACGGAGAGGAAGATGATCACGGGGATGAGCAGCAGCGAGACGACGAGCGTCGTCGGGTGGCCTATCACGAGCGCGGGGCTCATGCCGATGTTCAGGCCCGAGGCATTCTTGAACTTGCGGGCGATGAGCTGCCGCGTGGCGTCGGAGATAGGCATCAGGCCTTCGATAAAGAGGCCCGTGATGCGCGGAATCAGCTCCATGACGGCTCCCATCTGCACGCCCAGCATCAGCACCTTCGGCAAGTCGTAGCGCGCCAGCCACCCCACCAGGCAGCCCACGATGACGCCCAGGAAGAGCGGCTCGCCCAGCAGGCCGAACTTCTTCTTCATGCCTTCGGCGTCGATGTTGATGCGGTTCACGCCCGGTATCTTGTCCAGCAGCTTGTTAATGCCCACGGCGAAGGGGACGAAGCCCGCGCAGAACGGCTGCGGAATGGAGATGCCGTCCATCTTGTCGTAAAACTTCTGGAACTTGTCCGCCATGAGGTCCGCGACGATGAGCGTGAGGACGTAGCATACCACGGCTGCAAAGAAGCCCCACCAGATGCTCCCGCTCGCGAAGTAGACGATGGCGCCGATAAAGGCGAAGTGCCAGTAGTTCCACAAGTCGATGTTCACGGTCCGCGTGGTCCGCGTCAGGAGCATCAGCAGGTTCACGCCCAGACAGACGGGGATGATGAATGCGCCTACCGTGGTGTTGTAGGCAATGCTTGCCGCGGCGGGCCAGCCCATGTCGAACACGCCCAACTGCAGCTGGTACACGTCGACCACGTTGCCCAGCGCGGGCCCCAGGGCGGACGTGAGCAGCGCCGTCACGATGGACAGCCCCACGAAACCCACGCCCACGAGCAGGCCGCTCTTCAGCGCCTTGCCCGGTTTCACGCCGATACACACGCCCAACACGGTAAAGATGATGGGCATCATCACCGGCGCGCCCAGTCCTATGATATAACTGAATACCTTTTCCATGATATTAATCCGTTGGCTACAAGGTTAGCTTCAGGTCCGCGCCGGCCTTCACTTGGGCTGCTTGCCGATGTAGGCCAGTATGCCGCCGTCCACGTAAAGGATGTGGCCGTTCACGAAGTCGGACGCCTCCGAGGCCAGGAACACGGCCGGCCCCATCAGATCCTCGGGCGTGCCCCACCGCGCCGCCGGCGTCTTGGACACGATAAAGGCGTCAAACGGGTGGCGCGAGCCGTCGGCCTGCCGCTCGCGCAGCGGTGCCGTCTGGGGCGTGGCGATATAGCCCGGCCCTATGCCGTTGCACTGTATGTTGTATTCCCCGTACTCCGAGGCGATGTTGCGCGTCAGCATCTTCAGTCCCCCCTTTGCGGCAGCATAGGCCGACACCGTCTCTCGGCCCAGCTCGCTCATCATGGAGCACACGTTGATGATTTTCCCGCGCCCCTTGGCTATCATGTCGGGGATCACGGCCTTGGCCATGATGAAGGGGGCCGTCAGGTCTATGTCGACCACTTCGCGGAACTCATCCACGCCCATTTCCGTCATCGGGATGCGCTTGATGATGCCGGCGTTGTTCACCAGGATGTCCACCGGGCCCAGTTCGGCCTTGATGTCCGCCACCATGCGGGCCACCTCGTCCTCCTTCGTCACGTCGCAGAGATAGCCCCTGACGGGTATGCCCAGGGCTGCATAGTCCGCCTTGGCCTTCTCCAGGTGCTCCGCGCTGCGGCAGTTAAACGCGATGCGTGCGCCCGCCTCGGCCAGCGCCCGGGCAATAGCGAAACCGATACCATAGGCTGCGCCGGTCACCAGCGCCACCTTTCCTTCCAAAGAGAAAATCACCATATTCCTGTTTTCTTAGTATTTGAACGATAATGTGTTTGTCGGTCTGTGAAGTCTGCCGCAGCCGCAGCGGACTTGCCGGCTACAAAGTTATGCGTAAAAGGTTTAGCCGCCAAATCTTCTTCCGGTCAATCTCGGCGGCCCGCCCGCGAAAAAGGGGTACAGCCCCGGCCTTACGAGCCTTTCCGGCCCCGCCACAGTCTGGCGCGCAGGACTTCCGCCAGACGGGCCTCGCGCCCGAGGCGGCGCAGCGACAGCAGGGCCGACACGGCAAAGGCAGCTCCGCCCGCCGCCCACTTCATTGCGGGCCGCCCGTCCAGAGCGAGCACGGCAAGGAGAGCCGCCGCGAGCAGCAGGAACTGCGCGATGTAGAAACGCAGCGGCCCGAAGTCGAAACGGAAGCCGTAGCGCCTGCGGTAAAGCAGATGGATTACCAGCAAGTCCAGCACGCCGCCGGCGGACAGCATCCAGCCCGCGCCGGGCAGGCCCCACAGGGCGAAGCCCACGGGAATGGCCGCCACGACGAATACGTCGTAGACCAGTTCCGTCAGGAGATACGTGCGCGAATCGCCGTGCGCCAGGGACAGATAAGCAGCCGGCAGCGTCAGGGCCTTGAAGAACATGTAGGGCACGGTGCAGACGGCCATCGGGACGGCCGGAGCGAACTCGGCCGAATAGAGCAGGTGCACTACGAACGGCATGGCCAGCACGAAGAGTATCAGAAACGGGGCGACCAGGAGCACGCAGACCTCGGTCTGCTGGTTGACGATGCCGCTCATGCGCTCCCGGTCCGCGCAGGCTGCCGAGAGGCGCGGGAAATAGTCCACCTCGATCGCCGTGAACACTACCGAGGCATAGGTCACGGCCATCACGTAGCCACTGTTGTAGAAGCCCACGTCGGCCAGGCTGCCCAGATGGAGCAGCGCCAGGCGGATGACGAACTCCGCGCCCTGCCCGCCCACGCCGGCCACGATGAAGGCCACGCCCAGCCGCACCATGGGCATTCCGGCGCGGAAGTGCGCCCGCCAGCGGCCGTCCATGCGCCAGGGGCAGCAGCGCGCGGAGTGGTACAGGTGGACGGCCATCACGGCGGCCGTGGCCAGCAGCAGCGCCGCCACGATGCCGTCCGTGCCCAGCCACAGGTAGAGCGGCGCCGTGGCGCACAGCGTCCCCACCGCGCCGGCTACCGAAATCCGCGCCACGCGCCCTAACTGACGCAGGCCCTTGAGGATGGCCAGTTCGCCGCCCGTCACGCTCGCCATGCCCACCACGGGCGACAGCGCGCAGAAGGTCAGCGCGTGCCCACAGTCGCCGAACGTCCACAGGCTGAGCAGCGGGGAGAGCAGACACGTCGCGCCGATGCCCAGCACCGCCGTCGCCACGCTCCACGCCCGCACCGTCGCCACGAAGCGCGCCGTCCGCCCGGTGTCGCCCTGGTCGAAGAGTTCCGACACGTGCTTCACCGCGCTGAACGAGATGCCGAGGTTCGTCGCCTGGTTCAGCAGGTTGGTCACCGTCATGTAGATGTTCACGAGGGCTATGCCGGCCGGCCCGAGGAGCACGGCCGCCACCTTGTTGCGCACCACGGCCACCAGCATCGTGATGCCCTGCACGCCGCCAAACAGGCCCGTGTACTTCATCACGTGGCGGAACGTCCGTTCCTGCTGTTGCTGTCTCTCTTCTGCTTGTCCGTCCATAAGTGTCTGGCTACGGGTGGGGAGGCTCGCGTCTTGCTGCGGCAGTCCGCGGCAAGGCCGCCGTTTTTTTGAGTTTCCTGCAAAGATAGCCTTTCCGGCCGCCCGGACAAAGTGCCGGCCCCGGAAAAAAGTACAGAAAATCCCGGCCTCCGCGCCCCGAGGGGGAGAGACCGGGATGAAGCAAACCGGCGGGCGGCCGTCAGAACGCCCGGCAATGGCGCAGCACGAAGAGCAGCCCGCGCCGCACGGGCAGCAGCCGAAGCCACAGGGCCGCGCGTAGCCGCTCGGCGCGGCCGCCGCAGTCCACCGCGCGGCCGCGCCGCACGATGACCGCCGCCACGCCGCACACGTCGGCCGGGTGGCACGTCTCGCGGACACAGAGGTTGGCATCGCCCATCAGCGTCACGCGGTCAGGGTCCAGGGCCACGATGCGGTGGACCACCCACCCCCGCTCCTGCGTGCGGGCCAAGACCACGTCGCCCCGCCGCAGCGTCTCCGGCTGCCGGAGCACCACGCTGTCGCGGCCGTCCACGATGAAGGGATACATGCTGCCGCCCTTTGCGCGCAGCGTCACGGCCTGGCCGGCGGCCAGCCGGCGCGCCACTTCGCCGAAGAGCACGTCGTTGGGGACTGACGCGTGCCGCGCGGCGCGGGGCGGTTCCGTTGTCGGATTCATTCGTTCTGATTTGTGGTGAAGGCCGACACTTCCGTCCCGCCAAACAGAGCCTGGCAGGCAGCGGGGCTGTACGTGCTGAAGCCTTCCGCAAGGGTGGAGGGGCATACGGTCGGGCGGTTCATGGCTCAATGGCTTTGACGGTCACGGCGCCGATGGTGTCCGTGTGCGCCGTGGCGAGCAGGATGCCGAAGTCGTCCTCCGGCGCGATGTGAAGCAGCTGCGACTGCGTCTGGCGGTTCGCGCCCTCGGACAGCATGTTGAAGAAAAAAGGGAACAGCGTGGCCGAGCGGTACGGTTTTCTCCGCAGCGGCAGCGTCAGGCTCACCGGCGGACGGGACGGCCGGGACAGGTATTTCCGGTCGTAGGCAAAGACATATCCCTCGCCGGGGACTTCGCTCAAAGTCCCGGCCTTGATGCCATGCACGTAAACCTCGCAAGCTCTCATCGGTTCAGTCCTTCGTCTGGTTATGATTGTGAATACAAAGATAAGACTTTACCGCAAAAAACGCAAGCAGAATCGCAGTTCGTTGCGATGTGCCGCCTCCGCCCCCGTGCGGATACAAAAAAGGACGGGACGGACTTCCCGGCCGGCCATGCCGGCGGAAAGCCGCCCCGTCCCGGCTCCGCGCCGCCGCAAGGCTCAAACCTGCGGCGCGGCGCGAAGCCCGTCTGAGAGTTAAGAGAAAAAAACGGAGGGGAAGCCGGCGGGCGCCTCCCATGAACGGACGGCCCGCACGGCCGGTCCCCTCCGAAGCCTACGCCGCCGATTAGTTGCTGCGGGTAATGACGGCGCGGCTCAGGCGCGGGTCGTCGTAGAACATGTTGTCCACGCCGCCCTTGTATTCCATGCGGAGCTGCTTCTCGGACACGCCGAACTCCTTCACGAGGCAGTCGTAGACGGCCTGTGCGCGCTCCTTGCTCAGGCGCTCGTTGATCTTCTTGCTGCCCGTACCGGCGTCGGCGTAGCCGGTGATGGTGTAGACGGCGTTCGGATCGGCCTCCTTAATGACTTCAGCCAGCAAGCCCAGGTTGGCGCGCGCCTCGTTGGACAGCTTGCTCTTGCC
>CALUIN010000031.1 GCA_944320745.1 uncultured Alloprevotella sp.
AGCTCAGTGGAATGCTGACCACGAGCGCGCACGGGCAGGACACGACGAGGAACACGAGTGCGCGGTAGACCCACTCGCGAGCCGGCTGCGGGCCAAAGCCGAGCCAGGGGGCGCAGAGCGGCGGCAGCAGGGCGACGAGCACGGCCAGGGCGATGACCGCGGGCGTGTAGACGCGGGCAAAGCGGCGGATGAACTGTTCGGCCGGGGCCTTGCGCTCCGCCGCCTCGCTGACCAGGCGCATGATGCGCGACAGGGCGCTGTCGGCATAAGGCCGGACCACGCGCAGACGCACCGCGCGGTCCACCACGAGAAAACCGGCGGCCACCTCGCCGCCCCCTGCGACGGTGCGGGGCAGGCTTTCGCCCGTGAGGGCGGCCGTGTCGAACGAGGCGGAGCCGCCGAGCAGCTGTCCGTCAAGGGGTACGCGCCCGCCCACGGGGACTTCGATCTCGTCGCCGGGGTGCACGGCGTCGGGAGTGCAGACGGTGCGGCTGCCGTCGGGGCCGCAGCGCATGACGGTGTCGGGACGGAGACGGACCAGGGCGCTTATGCTGGCCTGGGCGCGGTCCACGGCCACGTCCTGGAAGTGCTCGCCGACGGCGTAGAAGAGCATGACGGCGACCGCCTCGGGGTATTCTCCGATGGCAAAGGCGCCGATAGTGGCGACGGTCATGAGGGTGAACTCGTTGAACACGTCGCCGCGGGCGGACTCCGCCACGGCCTGACGAATCACGGGCAGGCCGACGGGAAGGTAGGCCGCGACGTACCACAACAGGCGCACCCACGGCGCGGACAGGAAGGCCGCGCCGGCATGGTCCATCCAGAGGCCTGCGGCCAGCAGCAGAACGGTGAGCGCCGGCCATACACAGCGGCGCAGGGACGATGCGCTCCGACCGGCCGCGGTCCCGCAGGCGCCGCCGTGCGTGTGGGCGTGTCCGCAGCCGGCAGCGGCGGCGTGGACGTGTCCATGGGATTCTTCGTGACAATGCTTACACATGGTATCCTTGCATTGATTTTCTTTTTCACTGCAAAGTTACCGTCTCCGCGGCGCAACCGTGTTGCAATCCGCGCGCAACCGGCTTGCAACCTTGCTGCCCGTCGCCGGCCGGCGGCGGAGGGGCGCGCCGCATACGGGGCTAAGGCCCGTGCGCACGGGAATAGGCCCAGAAAAAACTCCCCTTAGTCCCGTTCGCAGGGGGCTAAGGGGAGTAAACGGGGCGCCGGGGCGCGTCATTCGGAGAAGCGTTCGTACTCCTCGTCGAACTGCTCCATGGCGGAGTCGAGCACGCTCATGATGCGGTGAAACACGCGCTGGTACTCGGCGGCCGTCGTGACGAACGTCTCCACGACGAAGACGACGGACTCGTCCGTGACATAAGTCTTGGCGGCTTTCTTCGAAGAGTTGCACTCATTGGCCGCGAGGACGGCTGCCGCACGGCTGCGCGACTCGAGCCCGTAGCCGGCCCGCTGCGTCGTGATATAATAAGGCCCGCTCTCCTCCACGTAGACCCAATACGTGGCACCCGCCTTCTTGAACTTTACGGAGTTGTCCGAAGTGTCCATCGTGGGGACGTAGCCCTCGGAGGCGAGGAAACTCTTGATATTGGTCTGCACGCGCTGCTGCGCGGCCGTCATGTTCTTCTGGGCATAGGCTGCCGGGCACAAGCAGAGCATGGCCAAAAGCAGTAAGCAGAATACTTTTTTCATAGATTAAAACATTTTGAGGGGTTATTCACCTGCAAATTTACATTTATTCAGCGTTGCGCAAAAGTTTTTCCTCATTTTTTTTGGAGAAAGCAGAAAAGCGCTGAGAGCCGGCGGCTGCCCGCCGCCTTTCCCGCGGGAAATGTGCGGCAGTTCGGCGAAAAAGTCTTATCTTTGTGACGTCCCTCAGAGCGACACACCTTAAATAATATATACCATGGCAATCGAAAAAACTCTGGTCCTCTTGAAACCCTGCACGCTGCAGCGCGGCCTGGCAGGAGAAATCATCAGCCTGTTTGAAAAGAAGGGGCTGAAAATCTGCGGCATGAAAATGATGCAACTGACGGACGAACTGCTGAGCGAGCACTACGCCCACCTGAGCGGGAAGCCGTTCTTCCAGCGGGTGAAGGACTCCATGATGACCGCGCCCGTGGTGGCCCTGTGCCTGGAGGGCGTGGACGCCATCGCGGCCGTGCGCGCACTGGCCGGCCCGACCAACGGGCGCAACGCCGCGCCGGGCACCATCCGCGGCAGCTACTGCATGAGCTTCCAGGAGAACATCGTGCATGCCTCCGACTCGCCCGAGACAGCCGCGACGGAGCTGCGCCGCTTCTTCCGCCCGGAGGAAATCCTGGAGTGGCAGCTCTGCACATTCGACTATCTCTACGCCAACGACGAGCGCTGAACCCGCCCGAAACGCTGCGGGCGGCCGCGGCGCGACCCGCTGCCGCCCGCTTCCCTAATCCCCACCCCCGCCATGAAGATTCTGGTCATTGAGGACGACGCCGACATGCGCGAAATCATAGCCCGCTCCCTGCGCAAGGAACGCTACGTCGTGGAGACTGCCGAGACTTACCGCGCAGCCCGCGCCAAGGCGATGGGCTACGAGTACGACTGCCTGCTGCTGGACATCATGCTGCCGGACGGCAACGGACTGGACCTGCTGGCCGAACTTCAGCGCGCCGGCCGCCGGACAAACGTCATCATCCTCTCGGCGCGCGACGCCATAGAGGACAAGGTGAAGGGCCTGGACCTGGGCGCGGACGACTACCTGGCCAAGCCGTTCCACCTGGCCGAGCTCCACGCGCGGCTGAAAAGTGTGCTCCGCCGCCGGCGCGGCGGCGAGCGCCTGCTGCGCTGCGGCAACGTGACGGCCGACCCGGAACACTTCCGCGTGGAAGTGGAGGGACGGCCGCTCGAACTGGGCCGCAAGGAGTACGACATACTGGTCTACTTTCTGAACCGCCCCGGACGGCTCGTGGAGAAGCAGACGCTGGCCGAGGCCGTATGGGGCGACCACATTGACCAGGCGGACAACTTCGACTTCATCTACGCGCAAATGAAGAACCTGCGCAAGCGGCTCAAGGATGCCGGCGCGACAATCGAAATCAAGACGGCCTACGGCTTCGGCTACAAACTGGCGGAACTATGAGGCTCACCCACGTCTTCGCCCTGCGCTTCTCGCTGCTGGCCTCCGTCGTGCTGGCCTGCTGGTCCGTGTTCTTCTACTTCACCCTTATGGACGAGGTGAACGACGAGATGGACGACTCGCTTGAGGACTATGCCGAGCACATCATCCGCCGTTCGCTGGCCGGCGAGCCCTTGCCCGCGCAGCCTGGAGGCACGAACAACCAGTACTACCTGAGACCCGTCAGCGCCGCCTACGCAGAGAACCGGCCCCACATCCGCTACGAGGACCGCGAAGTCTACATCCGCCTGAAGAAGGAGCGCGAGCCGGCCCGGGTGCTCACCTACATCTTCCAGCGGGACGACGGCCGCTTCATGGAGATAGAGGTCTCGACGCCAACCATAGACAAGGAGGACCTGCGCCACGCCATCTTCTTCTGGATAGTATTCCTCTACGGCGCACTCCTCCTGACCGTCGTCGGCATCAACCTGTGGGTGGTGCGCAGGAACATGCGGCCCCTGCGCGCCCTGCTTAGCTGGCTGGACCGCTACCAGCCGGGGACGAAAGAGACGCCGCCGGACAGCCGCACGCGCATCTGGGAGTTCCGCCGCCTGAACGAGGCCATGAAGCAGTTCGCCGCACGCAACGAGGAACTCTTCGAGCAGCAGAAGACATTCATCGGCAATGCCTCGCACGAGATGCAGACCCCGCTGGCCGTATGCCAGAACCGCATAGAAATGCTCCTGGAGGACGAGAAGCTCACCGAGGCCCAGATGGCGGAACTCGTCAAGACGCTCCACACGCTCGAGAGGCTCTCGCGCATGAACCGCTCCCTGCTCCTGCTCTGCCGCATCGAGAACAAGCAGTTTGCCGAAACGGAGGCCGTAGACTTCAACGCGCTCGCTGAAAGCCTGCTGGCGGACTTCCGCAACGCCTTCGCCCATAAGCACATCGCCGTGGAGGCGGAAGAAAGAGCCACCCTGCGCCTCGAGATGAACCGGGAGCTGGCGGCCACACTGCTCTCGAACCTGCTGAAGAACGCTTTCGTCCACAACGTCAGCGGCGGGCGCATCCGCCTGACGCTCACCGCGACGGCGCTGCGCGTGGCCAACACCGGCACGCCCGGCCCGCTGGATGCCGAGCATATCTTCGACCGCTTCTACCACTCGCCCGGAAAGGCTTCGTCCACGGGCCTGGGACTCGCCCTGGCACAGGCCATCTGCAAGCGCTACGGCCTGCGCCTGGACTACAGTTACGAGGAAGGCCTGCACGTTTTCACCGTCCGCAGGGTTAACAAGAGTTAAACGTCAGACTCTTTCCCTTGCTTTCAGAATGTTTTCAGAATCGGCCCCTACCTTTGCTCTTGTAACAAAGCAACAAACGATTCACACAACCTCTAAAACCCTACGACGATGAAAGCAAGAATGAAACATTGGCTCATTGCACTGGCCTGCGTGTTTACCGTTTCCACTGCCGCCTACGCGGACAATGACAAGCCCGTCTCCGTCAGCGAGCTGCCCGCTGCCGCACAGCAGACGCTCAAGAAGTATTTCGGCAAGCAGAAAGTAGCCTTGGCCAAGATGGAGAGCGGACTGCTCGACAAGAGCTACGACGTCATCTTCACCAACGGAGAGAAAATAGAGTTCAACCGTAGCGGAGAATGGACCGAGATCAGCTGCAAGACATCCGGCGTACCGGCCGCCCTTATCCCCGCCGGCATCAGCCAATACGTCAAAAGCAACTATCCCGACGCCCGCGTGCTCGCCATCGAGCGCGACAAGGAATACGAAGTAGACCTGAGCAACCGCGTAGAACTGACGTTCAACAAGTCGTTCCAGATCGTAGACATCGACATGTAAATCCCTTGAGCCATGAAGCTGAAACTCTATCTCTTAGGATTCATCCTGGCCGCCTTCTCGCTCCAAAGCTGCGACGACGACGACGACCAGTGGATCACGCCCCCGGACGCCGTGACGCGCGCCTTCCAGGACAAATACCCCGGAGAGACCCCCTACGAGTGGGAGATTGACTACGGGTACTACAAGGCCGAATACCGCTCCGGGAACGTCAACTACGAAGCATGGTTCCAGCCAGACGGCACATGGGTACGCACCGAGTGCGACTACTACAGCACCCTGCCGCAGCCCGTTCAGGACTACCTGGCAGCCAACTACGCCGGCTACCGCACGGAAGACGTGGAATGGGTGGAAACGCCGCAAGGCAACTACTTCCTCATTGAACTGGAGCGCCCGGGCACGCCCGACGTCCACCTGCGCATTGCCGAGGACGGCACACTGGTGCAATAAGCGAAGCGCACACCGGCCCTCCGGACCGCAAACATCACGGGAGAAGTCAGCTCCGGCTGGCTTCTCCCGTTTCTTTTTTCTCACCGCCTGGCGCAGCCGCCTTCCGTTTCCGCAGCCACTCCGCCCCTCTCCGTCGCCGCGGGGCTTAGCCCCGTTCCTCCTCGGCTTAGCCCCGCAGCTGCAGCCCCGCCGGCCGTCGTCGCGGGAGAAAAACTACGGGCAGGACTGCCGGCTCACAATTTTTCCCTAAATTTGCTTTTGAAAATCCATTTATACCTCCCGGACCGGGACGGACAACCGTGAGTCCCCCAATCGGGCCAACAAACCTAACACTATACACACCATGAAAAAAATCATGCTGCTACTGGCAGCCTGTCTGGGATTCTGCCTGGCGCAGGCTTCGCCCGTCACCGAACTCTTAGAACGCATCGACAAGGGGGCTTCGGAAAAATTCCGCATCGAGCGCCGCAAGGGCGTCAGGGACTTCTTCGAACTGGACCAGGACGGCGACAAAGTCGTAGTCCGCGGCAACAACTACGTCAGCATAGCCGCCGGCATCAACTGGTACCTGAAATACTACGCCGGCATACACCTGTCCTGGAACGGCATGCAGGCCGACCTGCCGGACAAACTCCCGCCCGTGACGCGCCGCGAACGCCGCGAGACTTCCCTGCACTACCGTTACTACCTGAACTACTGCACCTACTCCTACAGCATGGCTTTCTGGGACTGGGAGCGCTGGCAGCGGGAAATTGACTGGATGGCGCTCCACGGCATCAACCTCCCGCTGGCCCTCGTGGGCACGGACGCCGTGTGGCGCAACGTGCTGCTGAAGCTGGGATACTCGGCGCAGGAGGCCGACGCCTTCATCGCCGGACCGGCCTTCCAGGCGTGGTGGCTCATGAACAATCTCGAGGGCTGGGGCGGACCGAACCCCGAAAGCTGGTATGCCGACCGGGTGGCGCTGCAACGGAAAGTGCTCAAGCGGATGCGCGAACTGGACATGATGCCCGTCCTGCCGGGCTACTCGGGCATGCTGCCGCACGACGCGAAAGAGCGCCTGGGCCTAAACATCACCGACCCGGGAAAGTGGAACGGATACCGCCGCCCGGCCTTCCTGCTGCCCACGGACACGCGCTTCCCCGAGATCGCCGCGCTCTACTACAAGGAGCTGGACCGCCTCTACGGCAAAGCCGACTTCTACAGCATGGACCCCTTCCATGAGGGAGGAAACGTGGCCGGCGTGGACCTCGACGCCGCCGGCCAGGCCATCTGGAAAGCCATGAAACACAACAATCCGGAGGCCGTATGGGTGGTGCAGGCCTGGGGGGCCAACCCGCGGCCGGCCATGATGAAGAACATCCCCCGGGGCGACATGCTCGTACTCGACCTGTACTCCGAGAGTCGCCCGCAGTGGGGAGACCCGCTCTACAAGTATGGCCGTAAAAACGGATACGACGGGCACGACTGGCTCTACTGCATGCTGCTCAACTTCGGCGGCAACGTCGGCCTGCACGGCAAGATGCGCCACGTCATCGACGAGTTCTACAAAGCCCGCGAAAGCCGCTTCGGCACAACGCTGCGCGGCGTGGGCCTCACGATGGAGGGTATAGAAAACAATCCCGTGATGTACGAACTGGTGAGCGAGCTGCCCTGGCGCCCTGCACGCTTCGGCAAGGACGAGTGGCTGACCGGCTACGTGAAGGCCCGCTACGGGCGGACGAACGACAACGTGCTGGCTGCCTGGACGCTGCTGAGCAACACCATATATAATTGTCCGGACGGCTCCACGCAGCAGGGCACACACGAGTCCGTGTTCTGCGCGCGGCCGTCGCTCTCCGTCTACCAGGTATCCAGCTGGTCCGAAATGTCGGACTACTACAAGCCGGCCGATGTCATCCGCGCGGCAGGCATGATGGTAGCGGCGGCGGACAGCTTCCGCGGCAACAACAATTTCGAGTACGACCTCGTGGACATCGTGCGCCAGGCCGTGGCCGAAAAGGGCAGGCTGGTCTATCCCGTCGTAATAAGCGCATTCCGAGCGGGCGACCGCCAGCTCTTCGCCCAGGCGTCGGCCCGCTTCCTTGAACTCATCCGCCTGCAGGACCGCCTGCTTGCCACGCGATCTGAATTCCGCCTGGGCCACTGGACCCAGGCCGCACGCGCCCTGGGCCACACTCCTGAGGAGAAGGACCTTTACGAATGGAACGCGCGCGTGCAGGTGACCACGTGGGGCAACCGCGTCGCTGCGGACCAGGGCGGCCTGCGCGACTACGCTCACAAGGAATGGAACGGACTGCTCGCGGACTTCTACTACAAGCGCTGGCAGGCTTTCTTCACAGAACTGACACAACGGCTGGAGGGCGCAGCGCCGCAGTCCATAGACTTCTACGCTATGGAGGAACCGTGGACAAAGCAGCACAACGCCTACGCTGCCGAGCCGGAAGGCAATGCGATCGACGTGGCCCGCGAGGTCTACGCCGCCATAGCGCACTGATCCGCCCGCCAGCTCGCGACAACACGAAGGTCCTGTATCCACCTCGCTGTGGATACAGGACCTTCCTTTATCCGGACCGGAATACAAAACCTTCAGCAGTAATCGGCGGCGAAGCCGCCCGGCCGGCAAAGGTGCAAATCCGCCAGCCGCGATACTGCCATTATCCGCCCGTCCACCAATACTCACACCCGTCACCCACGGAAGCGCTGAAACACTGCACCATGTACCGCTCACAACGCCGAGCAGTCCAGCAACACTCGCTCCTGCCGCGGCACACGGCCGACTCCTACTAATACACTGTATACAGAGGCTTAGAAACTGTCATCTCTATCCCTTTAACGGCACAAGCGTAATGTCACTCTCCCGCCGGTCGCCGAGGCTACGATGTGCTACTGCCGCCGGCGTTAGGGGGTGGCTCCCGACACCGGAACAGTATGCAGCAAAATTCCGCTTCTACACGCCGCGTTCCGCGCCCAAAGGCGAAGGCAGTAGGCTGCGCCGGTAGCTGGTAGCCGCAGGCGCATCGCGTAGCGCGGCAAAGAGCAGCTACACACTCTGCATTAGCGAACTGTTCCGCTCTCCGCCGCAAAGTGCGACGGCACTCTCCGCGAAGAAATTCGGATGGTTTCAGACTTACAATATTACTCCAGCAACACCCTCGCCCAACAAAAAATGCGCGTGAAGGGGCGAACGGATCCACCCTCTCCTGATAATTGCTACCGAGAACAGGTTATCATCAAGATGGAGGTTTATTTTGTACGGC
>CALUIN010000032.1 GCA_944320745.1 uncultured Alloprevotella sp.
CCTGTCAAATTTCTCTAATTCCATTCTAAGTGTATCTGTCAGTATTCCAGTAGCAAAGGTGCGAAGATTTTCTCACATAAAAGGATTTTCTTCTATCTTAATGCAATAATTTATGGAAAAATGCTGATTCGCTTTGATTTTTCCCGGAATTTTTACTCTGTCCGGACCTTTTCCGGCTTGCCATCTGCCAGGGGCTGCGAAACGTTAAAAACGCTCCGCCGCGCCGGGCGGTGTCCGCGGCGTCCGCGGGCCGGCGGCGGCTCGGCCTGCCGCTACGGTCCGCCGGGCCGGCCGCGCGGTGCGAACCTCCCTCGGCACGGTGCTTTTCAGCCGATTTCCACTCCTTTCCGCAGGTCCCGTCGGCGGGCGCCGGCAGCCGCCTTCCTCCGCCCGCCCGGCCGCTCTGGCGGAGGCTTGAAAACGTTAAAGTCGTGATAATTAAACTCAAAGCCTTGTCTCTTTCGGCGGATTTTCCTACTTTTGCACCGCAAACCACACGAGAGGAACGGCGCTCCGGGTGCATCCCCTGCCTCGCGTAGCCTTCTTGCGTTCCCGACGGACAGCTCCCCCTGTAGCCGCTGTCGGCCGGAAAACTCCACCGGAGTTTCGCTCGTGACAAACTGTTTTGAAATGAAGTTATACCATTATTTATTGTCGGCACTTCTGGCCGCGCTCTGCCTCACAACCGCCATGCCCGTGCAAGCCCAAAAGACCTCGGTCGGCGACGCTACCTATTACGGAAACAAGTTCCACGGACGCCGCACAAGCGACGGCTCGCGCTATCATCGCGACAGCCTGACGTGCGCACACCGCACGCTTCCGTTCGGAACCCTCCTGAAGGTGCGCAACACGAGTAACGGCCGCGAGGTCGTGGTCAAGGTGACGGATCGCGGGCCCTTCCGCCGCGGCGGCATCGTCGACCTTTCCTTCGCCGCGGCCAAGGAGATCGACATGCTCCGGGCCGGAGTCGTGCGCGTGGAGGTGACGCCCGTCGGCATGGCGCCCTCGATCCCGGGCCGCACGGACGGAGAGACGGCTCTGCCCGAGCTGCAGCTGCTCGACCCCTCTACGGGAAATTACTATACCATGACGCAGTGGATGAACATGGACGAGAAGGAGCAGGCCCGCGCCAAGTGGCAGGCCGCGCAGCGCCGCCGCGCCGCCTTCCTGGCCAAGACACAGCGCAAACCCCGCTGGCGCGTGCTCGAGGACAAAATGACGGCCGAGGTCGCCCGGGCAAAGGGCGAAGCTCCCGCCCAGGCGCAATGACCCGCGCCGCCGCGGACGGCGTAGCCGGTCCGCGAACAGGATACCATACAAATAATGAGAAAAAGCAGTGGAGGAGGCAACCCCTCCACTTTTCATATCTCCAAGTCTAATCCAACTATAAACCAGAGGAATCATGAACGAATCGCAGCACCCCGGAACGCTCTGCGTACAGGCCGGGTGGACGCCCGGAAACGGCGAGCCCCGCGTACTCCCCATTTACCAAAGCACCACGTTCAAGTACGATAGCAGCGAGCAGATGGCCCGCCTCTTCGACCTGAAGGAGAGCGGCTACTTCTACACGCGCCTGCAGAACCCCACCAACGACGCCGTGGCCGCCAAGATAGCCGCCCTTGAAGGCGGCGTGGGCGCCATGCTCACCTCCAGCGGCCAGGCAGCCAACTTCTTCGCCGTCTTCAACATCTGCGAGGCGGGCGGACACATCGTTTCGGCCAATACCATCTACGGCGGCACCTATAATCTCTTCGGCGTCACGATGAAGAAGATGGGCATCGACTGCACTTTCATCGACCCCGACTGGAGCGACGAGGAAATCCGCAAGGCCTTCCGCCCCGAGACCAAGTGCGTCTTCGGCGAGACCATCTCCAATCCCGGCGGCCACGTCTTCGACATTGAGCGCTTCGCCCGCCTGGCCCACGAGCAGGGCGTGCCCCTCATCGTGGACAACACCTTCGCCACGCCCGTGCACTGCCGCCCCTTCGAGTGGGGCGCCGACATCGTGACCCACTCCACGACGAAGTACATGGACGGCCATGCCGCCACGGTCGGCGGCTGTATCGTAGACAGCGGAAACTTCGACTGGATGGCCCACGCCGACCGCTTCCCCGGCCTCTGCAAGCCGGACGAGAGCTACCACGGCCTGACCTACGCCACCGCCTTCGGCAAGAACGCCTACATCACCAAGGCCACGGCCCAGCTCATGCGCGACCTGGGCGCCATACAGAGTCCGCAGAACGCCTTCCTGCTCAACCAGGGGCTCGAGACGCTCCATCTGCGCATGCGCCGTCACTGCGAGAACGCGCAGCGCGTGGCCGAGTTCCTCCAGGCCGACAGCCGCGTGGCCTGGGTGAACTACGCCGGACTGCCGGGCGACAAGTACTACGAACTGGGCCGCAAGTACCTGCCCCAGGGCGGCTGCGGCGTCATCGCCTTCGGCCTGAAGGGCACGCGCGAAGAGGCCATCCGCTTCATGGACAGCCTCCGGATGATTTGCATCGTCACCCACGTGGCCGACGCCCGCACCTGCGTGCTCCATCCCGCCAGCCACACCCATCGC
The DNA here is from genome assembly GCA_944320745.1 of uncultured Alloprevotella sp. Taxonomy (GTDB): domain Bacteria; phylum Bacteroidota; class Bacteroidia; order Bacteroidales; family Bacteroidaceae; genus Alloprevotella. The sequence goes on from CALUIN010000032.1 coordinate 2,564, forward strand.
CAGCTCTCCGACGAGCAGCTGCGCGAGGCCGGCATCGCGCCGGACCTCATCCGCCTCTCCGTAGGCATAGAGGACGTGGAGGACATCCTGGCCGACATACGCCAGGCCCTCGACCGCATCGGCGCCTGAGCCGCGCGCGGCCCACGGGGCTAAGGCCCGTAGCGACGGGGCCTATTCCCGTAGCGACGCGCCCTATTCCCGTGGCGCGGCCGTCCGGCGGCGCCGTGCGGGCTAATTTTGTCCGGAATTTTTTGCACCTTCAGAATTAAGGCGTAAATTTGCCCGCGACAAGACACATAGATACGGCAAAAAATCGAAAGGATTCCCGCGGCGAAGGGCTTCAGGAGTTCTTTCCGTTTTTATGCCGTCCAAATGGTAAAACAATTAACAGACATACGACTTATGGCTTACATGACACAAGAGGGCTACGACAAGATGGTGGCCCAGCTCCGCCACATGGAGACAATCGACCGGCCCGCCGCCTCCGCGGCCATAGCCGAAGCCCGCGACAAGGGCGACCTTTCCGAAAACAGCGAGTACGACGCCGCCAAGGAGGCACAGGCCATGCTCGAGATGAAAATCAGCAACCTCAAGGCCGTCATTGCCAGCGCCAAAATCATCGATGCCAGCAAACTGCGCAACGACGTGGTGCAGATACTCTCCACCGTCGAGATGAAGAATGTGAAGAACGGCATGGTAATGAAGTACACCATCGTCAGCGAGAGCGAGGCCAACCTGCGTGAAGGCAAAATCTCGTCCACCACGCCCATCGCCCAGGGCCTCCTCGGCCGCAAGGTCGGCGACGTGGTCGAAGTGAAGATCCCCCAGGGCACCATACAGCTGGAGATACTCAACATCTCCGTGGGCTGACCCGCCAGCCGCGCACGCCCTGTCCGCTCCGGGCGAAATAGCCCGAATCCATGAAGAGAAACCGACTCCGCGCCGCCCTGGCCCTGCTGGGCTGGACCGCCCTTACCGCACTATGCGCTGAAACGTGGACTCCGGCCGACTGGCCCGTGCTGCGCACCTACGACGAGGCTCACCTCTACCGCGTCGCTCTTCCGCTGGGCGGCATCGGCACAGGGACCGTCTCGCTGGGCGGGCGCGGCGAACTACGCGATTGGGAAATCATGAACGTTCCTGCCAAGGGCTACAGCACCGTCACGCCAGGCAACAACGCGCCCTTCTTCGCCATCTACGCCCGCCCCGAGGGCGGACAGGCCACCACGACCCTGCTCGCCGGTCCCCTCTATCCGCAGGAGTATGCCCACTACGAGGGCCGCCCCGTGGACCACCACGGCTTGCCGCGCTTCGCCCACGCCGCCTTCCGAGCCGCCTACCCCTTCGGGCAGGTCAGCCTCACGGACCCGGCCCTGCCCGTCGAGGTGACGGTCAAAGGGTTCAATCCCCTCGTCCCCGGCGACGCCGATGCCAGCGGACTGCCGGTGGCCGTGCTTTCCTACGCCGTGCGCAATCTCACCGCCGACTCCCTCGAGGTGGCCGTGTGCGGCTCGCTGCGCAACTTCATCGGGCGCGACGGCAGCCGGTACAGCCGCAACTGGAAGGGCGACTTCGTCCCCCTCGGCGCACGCTACAACCGCAACGAATACCGCGAGCGCGACGGCCTCAAGGGCCTCTACCTCTACTCCGACAGCGTGGACCGGCGAGACCCGGCTTGGGGTACCATCGCGCTCACCACGCAGGCGGACGGCGAGGTGACCTGCCGCACGTCCTCCGCCCCCGACAGCTGGAACAACGCTATCCTCGACTTCTGGGACGACTTCAGCGCCGACGGCCGCCTTGCCGCGCGCCCCGCCGTAGCCGGCGAGCACGACCCGATGGGCTCGCTGGCCGTCAGGAAAGTCTTGGCGCCCGGCGCGACGGAGACCTTCACGTTCTTCCTTACTTGGCACTTCCCTAACCGCAAAGCCTGGTCGTCCACGGTCGTAGGCAATTACTACTGCAGCCAGTTCGCCGACGCCTGGGATGCCGCGCGGCGCATCGTTCCCCGCATGCCTCGGCTCGAGGATCGCACCCTGGCCTTCGTCAATGCCTTTCTCTCTTCCAGCTATCCAGCCGAGGTAAAGGAAGCCGCCTTGTTCAATCTGGCCGTCCTGCGCTCGCAGACCGTGTTCCGCCTTCCGGACGGACATCTCATGGGCTGGGAGGGCGTGATGGACCGCTACGGCTCGTGCGCAGGGTCGTGCACGCACGTCTGGAACTACGAGACGGCCACAGCCTTCCTCTTCGGGACGCTGGCCCGCACCATGCGCGACGTGGAACTGAACTACGCGACGCGGCCCGACGGCCTGATGAATTTCCGCGCCGCCCTGCCGCTCTCCGAAGCGGCGAAGGGCAGCGCCGCCGCGGCCGACGGGCAGATGGGCTGCGTCATGAAGATGTACCGCGACTGGCAGCTCTGCGGCGACGATGCCTTCCTGCAGCGCAACTGGGCGCAGGTGAAGAAAGTCCTGGCCTACGCTTGGACGGAGCGAGGCTGGGACGGCAATCAGGACGGGGTCATGGAAGGCCGGCAGCACAACACGATGGACGTGGACTATTTCGGGCCGAACCCGCAGATGGGATTCTGGTACCTGGGCGCGCTCCGGGCGGGCGAGGAGATGGCCCGCCACATGGGCGATAAGGACTTCGCCCGCAAATGCAGGAAACTTTTCGACCAAGGCAGTGAATGGATGGACACCCACCTATTCAACGGCGAGTACTACGAGCACCAGATTGCCGACCCCGCCACCTTCGCCCCGATCGACCTTTCCGCGCCGGGCGTCAGCATACCTCCCTTCCAGCTGGGGCCGGGCTGCCTCGTCGACCAGCTGGCCGGCCAATACATGGCCCATATCTGCGGCTTGGGCTACCTGGCTCGTCCGCAACACGTGCGGCGCGCGCTCGAGAGCATCATGAAGTACAACTTCGTCCCCGACTTCAGCCGCCACTTCAACAACATGCGCTCCTACGTCATGGGCGCCGAGTCCGGCCTGCTTATGGCTTCCTGGCCCAAAGGCCGGCTTGCAGTGCCCTTTCCTTACTTTGCCGAAGTGATGACCGGCTTCGAGTATTGCGCCGCCGCCGGAATGATCTACGAAGGCCTGGAGCGCGAAGCCCTGAGCTGCGTCCGCGCCGTCCGTTCCCGCTTCGACGGCGCCCGGCGCAATCCCTTCGACGAGCCCGAGTGCGGACACCATTACGCCCGCTCCATGGCCAGTTGGTCCCTCGTCTTGGCGTTGAGCGGCTTCCACTATTCTGGTGTCGACCGCAGTATGCACTTCACCGACCGCCCCGGCACCTATTTCTGGAGCAACGGCGCGTCGTGGGGCCTGTGTCGCGTGGCGGACGGCGGGGCTGAGCTCCGGCTGCTCGGCGGTCCGGACGTGCCGCTGCGCGCCCTCTCCGTCGGCGAGCGCGCCTACCGCCTCCGCGACTACGTTCTCACAGCAGCCGCACCCTGCGTCGTGGCGCGCTGAGTCGCCGCGGCTCTGACCACGCGGGCCGTCAGCAAACAAATGCAAACCTAATCCGCATAACGACATGACACTCTTTTCCAAAATCATCGCCGGGGAAATCCCCTCCTACCGTTGCGCCGAGGACGAACGCTTCTACGCCTTTCTCGACATCAACCCCTTGGCCCAGGGCCACACCCTCGTCGTGCCCAAGCACGAAGTAGACTACCTCTTCGACCTGCCCGACGAGGAGCTGGCCGCCACGGCCGTCTTCACCAAGCGCGTAGCCCGCGCAATCGGCAAGGCCTTCCCCTGCCGCAAGGTCGGCATGGCCGTGCTCGGCCTCGAAGTCAACCACGCACACATCCACCTGGTGCCCCTGCACAGCGAGGGCGACCTGGATTTCAGCAAGCCGAAGCTCCAGTTCACCCCCGAACAGCAGGCCGAGACCGCGGCCCGCATACTCACGGCTTTCGAGACGCAGGAATAAAAACAGGGCGAATGTTTGGCGAATCGTAAAGAAATGCTTACCTTTGCAGCGGATTCCAGTAATCCGCCCCGGACTTGTAGCTCAGTTGGTTAGAGCAGCAGACTCATAATCTGAAGGTCCCTGGTTCAAGCCCAGGCTGGTCCACATTAATAATCAAGCACTTACAAAGATTTTGTAGGTGCTTTTTCTTTTATTGGTGACCCTCAGGTGACCTTTTTGAAGCGAAACTCTGTAATAGTGACCTTCTGCAATCTCATGAAATTACAGAGAGTTTTTATAGGTTTTTAAATAGAAAGAGTGGCCAAATCTGGCTTTTAAATAAATCACTGCGATATTAATGTAAGGGCTAAGATGAAACCATAATAACTTGTCGGGGAATTATTGAGAACTTGCTAAAATCAGTATATTAAGCGATATATGAGCCAATGAGGGCACAAAAAAATCAATGTAAAAGCATGGATTTTCGTTTAATAATGGCTACTTATCATGGAAATTCCCTATATTTGTAAATGGATTGAGGCGACTCTTTCCAAAACATATTGAAAACAAGAGGCGTTATGTCTTCTTCTTGCATGTACGAAGCCTGAGAACCTTCAAACAATGGAAACAAGAGATGATATAATGGTCTCCACGCATATGCGTGGGGCTG
>CALUIN010000033.1 GCA_944320745.1 uncultured Alloprevotella sp.
GGTCTTGCGGCTGGGCGACGGGATGTTTCGTTTCATGATGCGGAAATGGGGGCGGGGCGTGCCGGCGGTGGCGTGCGCCGCGCCGCGTGGTTAGAAGTTGAAGAGGTCGTCGGTGGAGAGGAGGCCGCTGTGGGTGGCGGTGAACTCGGCGGCCAGGACGGCGCCGAGGGCGAAGCCGCGGCGGTTGTGTGCGTCGTGGGTGAGGAGGATGCTGTCGGCGTCGCTGTCGTAGGTTACGGTGTGTATGCCCGGCACTTCGCCGCGGCGCACGGCGTCGACGCGCAGGCGGTCCGGGGCGCAGCGGTCCGTCCCGGCGAGGGTGCCGTCGGGCTGGCGGACGGTGCCCTGTGTCCAGCCGCTTTTGCGGTCCAGTTCGCCGCAGATGTCCTCGGCCAGGGTGATGGCGGTCCCGCTCGGCGCGTCGAGTTTGTGGACGTGGTGGGTCTCTTCGATGTGTACGTCGTACTCGGGGAAGCGGTTCATGATGCGGGCCAGGTAGCGGTTGACGGCGCGGAATATGGCCACGCCCAGGGAGAAGTTGGAGGCCCAGAAGAGGGTGTTGCCCTCGGCGCAGAGGCGTCGCACGTCGGCCTCGTGGTCCTTCATCCAGCCCGTGGAGCCGCTGACCACCTTCACGCCGGCGCGGAAGGCGCGCAGGAAGTTGGCGTAGGCGGCCGTGGGCGTGGTGAACTCTATGGCTACGTCGGCGCTCCGGAAGGCGGGGCTGTCGAAGTCTTCCTGGTTGTCCAGGTCTATGATGCACGTGATCTCGTGCCCGCGGCTGCGGGCTATCTCTTCGATCATGTGTCCCATTTTTCCGTAGCCTATCAGTGCTATTTTCATGTCGGTTTCTGTTTTTAGGATAATGTGCCCTGCAAATATAGTGATTTGCAGTGATATGCCGCGGGGCGGCTCCGCACTTTTTTGCCTGTAGGCCTGCGCCGGGCCTCCGGGACGGCCCGTCGGGGCGCTTCGGGGCGGAAATGGGGGCCCTGGTCCGGCCGGCACGGGGCTAAGGCGCGTCCGCACGGGGCTAAGGCGCGTGTTTGCGCAGAATGGGCACGTCCGCGCGTAGCCGGGCGGCGACGGGCGGGAAAAGGCGGGCGCCCTCCGCCGCGGGATGCGGGGAGGGCGCTGTGGTGGGCCGCGCGGGGGGCGGGCAGGGCCGGCCGGGCGGCTGCGGGGTCAGGACTTCAGGAAGTAGTCGACGGTGGTGACGACGCGCACGTTCTTGATGTAGGGCGTGTATTGGTCGCGGTCGTTGATGCTGAAGAGTCCCTGCGAGGCCTGCTTGATCTTGCCCAGGCTGCTCTCGGAGTCCTTGGCAAACTTTTCGGCGGCGCTGCGGGCGTTGTGTGTGGCCTCTTCGATCATTTGCGGCTTGATCTTGTTCAGGTTGCGGAACTCGTACTGTACGCGGTTGGCGTAGTCGCCGTCGCTGATGGCGATGCCTTCCTTAAGGAGCTCGCCCATGCGCGGTATGAGCGTGCGCACCTGGTCTACCTGCGTGGTGGCTACGGTGATGACGGAGGTCACGTTGTAGCGGTCGCGGCGCTCCGTGCCGCTGGCGTAGCGGTCGGCCTTGAGGTCTACGATCTCGGGGGCGCCGAGGCTGATGTCGGACTTGCGGATGCCGTTTTTCTCCAGAAAGGCGGTGATGCGCTCGTTGGCCGAGTTGATGTCGGCGTAAAGGGCCTGGAGGTCGTTGCCCGTGGTCTTGTAGACGACGGGCCAGATGACGTAGTCCGCCTTGACTTCGCGCTCGGCGAGGCCCTTGACGGTGACGGTGCGGTTGCGCTGGGACAGGCCGTTGAGCCCCCAGTAGAAGAATGCGCCCAGCAGGGCGAGGCCTGCTGCAAGGATGGCGGCTTCGATGATGTAGTGTCTCATGGCGTTCGGGGTATTGGTTACCGGGACAAAGTTAGGCCTTTGGCGCGAACGCGGTGCGGAATATAGAATCTTTAACTCCGGCCTTTGCGCGCGGCGGGCGTAAAACGTTGCCGGCCGCCGCGGGAGGCTGTTTCCCGGGCGGCCGGCAGAGGCGGGCCTTGACGTACGCTGCGTCAGGCCTTGACGATGATGAGGTAGTAGTTCTTCTTTCCGCGCTGCACGAGGAGGTATTTCCCGTTGAGCAGGTCGCTGCTCTCGATGATGCGGTCGGGCTGGGCGAGCTTCTCCTTGTTGAGGCTGACGCCGCCGCCTTGCGCGAGCTTGCGCATTTCGCCCTTCGAGGGGAAGCACTGCGTGGTGCCGGCGAAGAGGTCTACGGCCTTCTGTCCCAGGGCCTGGTCGCGCGTCACCTCGAACTGGGGCACGCCTTCGAATACGCTCAGGAGCGTGGCCTCGTCGAGCTTGAGCAGGCTCTCCTTCGTGGCCTTTCCGAAGAGGATGCCGGAGGCCTCGAGGGCGGTCTCGTAGTCGGCGCGGCTGTGGACCATGCAGGTCACTTCCTCGCCGAGCCTTTTCTGCAGGATGCGGCGGCCCGGGTCGGCGCGGTGCTCGGCCACGAGGGCTTCGATCTCCTCGCGTCCCAGCGAGGTGAAGATCTTGATGTAGCGCTCGGCCTCCTCGTCGCTGACGTTGAGCCAGAACTGGTAGAAGCGGTAGGGCGTGGTGTAGCGCTTGTCGAGCCATACGTTGCCCTGCTCCGTCTTGCCGAACTTCTTGCCGTCGGCTTTCGTAATGAGCGGGCACGTCAGGGCGTAGGCGTCGGCCTCGGGGCCCAGTGTGCGGCGGATGAGCTCGGTGCCCGTCGTGATGTTTCCCCATTGGTCCGACCCTCCCATCTGGAGTTTGCAGCCCTTCGTCTGGTAGAGGTGGAGGAAGTCGTAGCCCTGGAGGAGCTGGTAGGTAAATTCGGTGAAGGAGAGTCCGTCGCGGGCCTCGCCGTTGAGGCGTTTCTTCACGCTGTCCTTGGCCATCATGTAGTTCACTGTGATGTGCTTGCCCACGTCCCTGGCGAAGGCCAGGAAGGTGAAGTCCTTCATCCAGTCGTAATTGTTCACGAGTTCGGCGGCATTGGGCGCGTCGGACCCGAAGTCAAGGAAATGGCTCAGCTGGGCCTGGATGCAGGCAACGTTGTGACGGAGCACGTCCTCGGTGAGCAGGTTGCGCTCGGCGCTCTTGCCCGAGGGGTCGCCGATCATGCCGGTAGCGCCGCCGACGAGCGCCAGCGGCTTGTGTCCGGCTCGCTGGAAATGGCGCAGCATCATCACGCTGCACAGGTGGCCGATGTGGAGGGAGTCGGCCGTAGGGTCAATGCCCACGTAGGCCGTGACCCGTTCGCGCGAAAGCAGTTCTTCCGTTCCGGGCATCATTTGGTGGAGCATCCCGCGCCACCGCAGTTCGTCTACAAAGTTCATCGGTATGTTGAGTTGTTAGGGTTGTTTTGATTTTCCGCGGCCCTGCTCCTCCGCCATCTGGCGCAGCAGGTCGAGAGCGCGGTTCTCGGCGGCCTCCATCACCTCGCGCTGGCCGGGGCCCTTGTCGTCGATGCCGCAGAGGTGGAGCACGCCGTGGATGATGACGCGGTGAAGCTCCTCGTCGTAGTCCGTGCCCTGCGCGGCGGCGTTGGAGCGCACCGTGTCCAGGCTGATGAAGAGGTCGCCCGAGACCACGCCGTCCTCCGAGTAGTCGAAGGTGATGATGTCCGTGTAGTAGTCGTGCTGGAGGTATTGGCGGTTCACCTCGAGTATTTTCTCGTCGTCGCAGAATACGTAGGCTACGTCGCCCACCCGTTTGCCGTAGGTGGCGGCTACGGCCCGTATCCAGGCCGACGTGGCCCGGTGCGGCAGGGCCGGCAGTTTCACGTTGATATGCTGGTAAGTGATCATGTTGCGGTAAGGCCTGTGATTATTGGAAGAGGGAGGGTTGCGCGGGGTCGGCGGCGCGGGGCGTGCGGCTCAGGTGGCGGTAGGCCAGCTCCGTCACCTCGCGGCCGCGGGGTGTGCGGCGGATGAAGCCTTCCTGTATGAGGAATGGCTCGTAGACTTCCTCCAGCGTCCCGGGGTCTTCGCCGACGGCGGTGGCGATAGTCGTTACGCCGACGGGGCCGCCCTTGAACTTGTCGATGATGGTCAGCAGGATTTTGTTGTCTATCTCATCGAGCCCGTAGCGGTCGATGTTGAGCGCCTCGAGTGCGAAGCGGGCTATGGCCATATCGATGCGGCCGTTGCCTTTTACCTGGGCGAAGTCCCTGACGCGGCGCAGCAGCGCGTTGGCCACGCGGGGCGTCCCGCGGGAGCGGCCGGCTATCTCGGCGGCGGCTTCCGCGTCGATGGGCACCTGGAGGATGTCCGCCGAGCGCTCCACGATGCGGCCCAGGGTCGCGGCGTCGTAGTACTCCAGGTGGAGGTTGATGCCGAAGCGGGCGCGGAGCGGCGCGGTGAGCAGTCCGCTCCGCGTGGTGGCGCCGACCAGGGTGAACGGGTTCAGGTCTATCTGTATGGAGCGTGCGGCCGGGCCGCGGTCTATCATGATGTCTATCCGGTAGTCCTCCATTGCGGAGTAGAGGTACTCTTCGACGACCGGCGCGAGGCGGTGGATCTCGTCGATGAAGAGGACGTCGTTCGGCTCGAGCGAGGTGAGCAGTCCCGCCAGGTCGCCCGGCTTGTCGAGCACCGGGCCCGACGTCACCTTGAACCCTACGCCCAGCTCGTTGGCTATGATGTTCGAGAGGGTTGTCTTGCCCAGTCCGGGCGGTCCGTGGAGCAGTGTGTGGTCCAGCGGTTCGCCGCGCAGCTTGGCCGCCTCGACGAAGACGCGGAGGTTTTCCACCACCTTCAGCTGCCCGCTGAAGTCGTCGAAGCGCAGCGGGCGCAGTGCGTTTTCGTATTCGCGCTCCGAGGGCGTCGGGGAAAACTGTTCGGCGCGTATGTCAAAGGTGTCTTCTGCCATATCTTGCGCAAAGATAGGCATAATAATCGAGACCGGGCGCAATTGTCCGCCGCCAAAATCCCCGTTTTCGGCGGAAAGGGCTACCTTTGCCGCGGACAATGCTTTAGGCTATGGTGCTCAACTATATTTGGATTGCTTTTTTCCTCACGGCTTTTGTCATCGCGGCCGTGCGGCTGCTTTTCTTCGGCGACGTCTCCGTGTTTCCCGCCATCATGAACTCCACGTTCTCCACGGCCCGCACCGCCTTCGAAATCTCCATCGGCCTCACGGGCGTGCTCTCGCTCTGGCTGGGCATCATGAAGATAGGCGAGCGCGGCGGCGTGGTCAACGTCCTGGCGCGCCTGCTCGGCCCGCTCTTTGCCAAGCTCTTCCCCGCCATACCGAAGGGGCATCCCGTCGTGGGCAACATCTTCATGAACCTCTCGGCCAACATGCTCGGCCTGGACAACGCCGCCACGCCCCTGGGCCTGAAGGCCATGGAAGGGCTTCAGGAACTCAATCCCAAGAAAGACACGGCCACGGACCCGATGATCATGTTCCTCGTACTGAACACGTCGGGTCTCACCATTATCCCCGTGAGCATCCTCGTCTACCGCGCGCAGCTGGGCGCCGCGCAGCCCACGGACGTCTTTGTCCCCATCCTCATCGCCACGTTCTGCTCCACGCTGGCCGGCATCGTCGTGACCAGCCTCTACCAGCGCATCAACCTCTTCAACCGCACCGTCCTCCTCACGCTCGGCCTGCTCTGCGTCGGGATGGCCGCCCTGGTGTGGGGCTTTGCCCGCCTGGACGGGCCGATGATGAACGTCGTCGGCACGACTACGGCCAACGTCCTGCTCTTCCTCGTCATCATCGCGTTCCTGCTGGCCGGCATCCGCCGGCGGGTCAACGTCTACGAGGCCTTCATCGAAGGCGCGCGCGAGGGATTCTCCACGGCCGTGCGCATTATCCCCTACCTGGTCGCCATGCTGGTGGCCATCGGCGTGTTCCGGGCCTCGGGGGCGATGGACTGGCTTGTCGACGGCTGCAAGTGGCTCGTCGGGCTCTGCGGCGGGGACAGCCGCTGGGTCGGCGCGCTCCCCACGGCCCTGATGAAGCCCCTGAGCGGCAGCGGGGCGCGCGGCATGATGGTCGACGCCATGACGGCCTACGGCGCCGATTCCTTCGTCGGGCGGCTCAGCTGCATCTTCCAGG
>CALUIN010000034.1 GCA_944320745.1 uncultured Alloprevotella sp.
CTGCACTCAAGTGTGGGAGAGTAGGTCGCCGCCGTTTTTTATCAGAAGCGAACTCCGGGAGAAGTCCGGAGGAAGCGGTAGGAGAAAGCGTCCCGCGCAAATCCAGACGGAAGAGCGCGGGACGTTTTATTATGTCATTATATGCCTGCGCGGGCAGGGCATGGTCCATCGCGGCGGGCGAAAGGGGCCCGGATAGCGCCGGCCCGGAGCTTAATGTGATAACGGCTCGAAGGGCGACGGGCCGTCGCTGACGACGAAGCGGGCTTTCTTCCCGTTTACGATGACGAAGAACTCGCCGTTTTCCAAGAAACGGTGGCCATCGTCGTCGACAAAGCTGAGGTCGCGCATCGGGGAGATTTCGAAGCTGAACGTGCGGCTCTCGCCTGCACGGAGCATTTGCTTTTCAAAGTGTTTCAGTTCCCGTTCGGGGCGGGTGATGCGGCAGAATGGGTCGCTGACAAACCATTGCACCACCTCGGCACCGTCGCGTTTGCCCGTGTTGGTCACGGTGATTTCGGCTGTGAGCTTGCCCTCCGGGCCGATGCTGTCGGCGGACAGGCGCAGGTCGCCGTATGCAAAGGTCGTATAGCTCAGTCCGTGGCCGAACCCGTAGAGCGGTGTCGAGGGGATGTCCTGATATTTGCCCAAGGTGGGGCGCGCGCTTTTGCGGCGGTTGTAGTAGATGGGAATTTGCCCGGTCGAGCGCGGGAAGGTGACGCTCAGCTTGCCCGACGGATTTACGCGGCCGGAGAGCACGCCCGCCACTGGCCGGCCGCCCGGCAGACCCGGTTGCCACATCTCCACGATGGCGTCGCAGAACGGCTCCACGCGCTCCAGGCCCAGCGGACGCCCATTGGCCAGGACGAGGACCACGGGCTTGCCGGCCTTTTTCACTTCCGCGATAAGCGCTTCCTGAATAGCAGGCAGTTCAACTGCGGCGCGCACGCAGTTTTCCCCGCTCCATTTCCGCCGCTCCCCCATGAGCAGTAGCACGACGTCCGCCCGTTTCGCAGCCTTGCGGGCGGCCATGAAGGCAGAGCGGTCCTGGCCGTCAAACGGGCATCCCTCCACGAAGTGCAGTTCGGCCTTTCCGGCAAATTCCTCCTCGAGCGCCTTGCGCAGGGGGTAAACCTCGGATGTGCGGCCGTGTGCGCTCCAGTTGCCCAGCAGTTCGCCGTCCGCGCCGAGCAGCGGGCCCATGACGGCAATGTCAGGCCTGCTGCCATCGGTCGCCAGCGGCAGTAGCCCGTGCTCGTTTTTCAGCAGGACGATGGCCTCTTCGGCCAGGCGTTCGGCCACGGCGCGGCTTTCCGGCAGAAGCAGGCGTTCGGCCTGTGGCGTGTTGTCCGTGTAGGGGCGGTCGAACAGGCCGAGCCGGAACTTCACGCGCAGCACGCGGCGCACGGCATCGTTCACGCGGTCCATGGACACCTTACCCTCCCGGACGAGCCGCGCCAGGTGGTGTTCGTAGCAGCGGTCCGTCATGTCCATGTCCACGCCGGCGTTGAACGCCCGCCGGGCTGCCTCCTTGCGGTCCGCAGCCCCGCCCTGCGCCACGATTTGCGCCACGGCGTCCCAGTCCGACACAACGAATCCGTCGAACCCCCAGCGCTCCTTCAGGACCTCCGTCAGCGTGTAGGCGTTGCAGCTGCCCGGCGTCCCGCTGATGTCGTTGAACGAGCTCATCACCGTTTGCGCCCCGGCTCGCACGCCGGCCTCATAGGGCGGCAGGTACGTGTCCCAAAGTGTCTGGCGGGATATTTCCGTGTACACGTAGTCACGACCGGCTTCCGAGGCGCCGTAGCCAACGAAGTGCTTCAGGCAGGCCGCCACGCGGTCCGGCGCCGTGAGGTCGTTGCCCTGATAGCCGCGCACGGCGGCTGCGGCAAAGGCGGCCGTGGCGTAAGGGTCCTCTCCGTATCCTTCGGAAATACGTCCCCAGCGCCCGTCGCGCGCCACGTCAATCATCGGCGAGAACGTCCAGTCCACGCCCGAGCGGCGCGCCTCGGCCGCACTCACGGCACAGCCCTGCTCCACGAGTGCCGTGTTCCATGTGCAGGCCTGCGCCAGGGGGATGGGGGAGATGGTGCGGAAACCGTGGATGACGTCGTAGCCGAACAGCACGGGTATGCCCAGGCGCGAATTTTCCATGGCGCGGCGCTGCATGGCGTTGCGCGCGGCAGGGTCCTCCTCGTAGTAGATGAGGGAGCCGATGCCGGCCGGAATGCTGCCGACGGCTTCGTTCACGTTGTTCTCGTTGTCGTTAAGGCCGAGCGTCTGCTGGCTCAGCTGGAGCACCTTTTCTTCGAGTGTCATGCGGTCGAGCAGGTCGTCGACGCGTTGCTCTACCGGGAGCGCGGCGTTCTGGTAGGGCGGGATGCCGGGTGCGGCGGTTTGAGCGGCCAGGCAGCTTCCCCAAAGGAAGCAGGCGGAGAGAAGGAGTTTTTTCATACGTATTTCGTTTTATAAAGGTCGCAGGATGGGCCGGAGCGTGTGCGGCGGCAACGCTTCGCGCGCGGCGCACGGCCCTATGGGGGCAAAGTTAGTCTTTCTTTCTGAAAACAAGGCGGCGCAGCGCGGAGAAACGCCTTGTGCCGGCCCGCCGTCCGCATACAGTACGCCCCCGTCCGCAGCGAAGGTTGCGGGCGGGGGCGTACTGTATGCGGACGGGCTCAGAAGAGGGAGGGTTCGCCGCTGGCAGTGGCATCGGCTGGCTGGACCGGTGCGTCGTCGTCGGGGGCGGGAGCGTGCGGCGCGTCGTCGGCGGGGCTGGTTGCCTCGTCCGTTTCCGCAGGGGCGGTCTCCGCCTCCGGCAGTTCGTCCGGCCCGGCCTCCTCGCTGCCCGGCAGGGGCTCCAGTTCCTCCACGCTCTCCACGGAGCAGGTGGTCAGGCGTCGGCCCTTGGCCTTGAACCCCTTGACGCCGACGAAGTCCGCCGCCACCACCTCGAGGGGCGGGCGCATGGCGTCGGCACCGCCCAGGGTGACGCGGATGCGTGCGCCGGCGCGGTCCGTGAGCAGCAGCAGGCGCGAGGCCGCGCCCGCGCCCAGCAGGTTGAGGTGGCGTGCGGGCGCGGCGCGCTCCAGCGTGAAGCGCTTCAGGTAGGGGAAGCCCTGCTGGTCGGCGTCGAGGAGCACGGCGGTCCACACTTTCTGCGCGTCGAATTGCTCCACGCGCAGGATGTCGTCCTCGTCGTAGTGGTTGTTGGGGTCGAAGTTCGTGGTGTAGAACTCGCCGTTCCGGCGGACTATGAGGATGGCGTCGCCCGTGTGGAATTCGCCCAGATACTGTCCGCGGCCGTCGAAGTTTAGGCGGTGCACGTCGTGGTCGAACCACACCTTGCGCCCGCCCAGGGTGGAGGCACCGTGGGCCTTGAGCGTGATGCGGTGCACGTCGAGCCGCGTGAGCAGGTTGCCACGGCTCTGGCGGCCCTTGACGAGGATTTCGCCGAAGTCCCGCTCGAAGGAGATGCGGCGCAGGCGCGGGTTGGGCCGCAGCGTGACCTTGATGACCTCGGCCTCGCCGTTGGGGTTGGCCGTGAAGTAGCATACGCGGCTGCCGGGCTCGCCCGTCGTCAGGTCGTACTCGCGGTCGTGCGTGATGGCCGTGACGTTGAAGCGCTTGATGAAGTAGGCGCCCGTCTTCCCGTCGCGGTAGACCACGTTGTAGATGGTGCGCAGGTCGTTCTTCTTGAATACGGCGATGTGGATGACCTCGGCCTTGCGCTTCTCGGCCTTCGAGCGCTCCGTCTCGCCGATGAACACCTTCTCCGCCACGCGCGTCACCTTGTACGTCCCGTCGCGGTAGAAGAGGATGACGTCGTCGATGGGCGAGCAGTTTTCCACGAACTCGTCCTTCTTCAGCCCGGTCCCCATGAAACCGTCCGCGCGGTCAATGTAGAGCTTCTCGTTGGCCTCGATGACCTTGGTGGCCTCGATGGTGTCGAAGGCGCGGATCTCCGTGCGGCGCGGGTGCTCGCCGGCATATTTTTCCCGGATAAGGCGGAACCAGTTGGCCGTCACTTCCACCATGTTCTCCAGGTCGCGGTCAATGCGGGCTATCTCCTCCTTCATGCGGGCGATGAGTTCGTCGGCGCGGTCCTTGTTGAACTTCAGGATGCGCGCCATTTTGATTTCCAGCAGGCGGAGCAGGTCCTCGCGCATGACGGGGCGGACAAACTGGGGGTAGAAGGGAGCGAGGCGGCGGTCGATGTGGGCGCAGGCGGCGTCGACGTCAGTGGCGTTCTCGAACTCGCGGTCCTTGTAGATGCGCTCCTCGATGAAGATGCGTTCGAGCGAGGCGAAGAACAGGCTTTCCAGGAGTTCGCCGCGGCGTATCTCCAGTTCGCGCCGCAGCAGTTCGCGCGTGGAGTCGACGGAGCGGCGCAGCACTTCGCCCACGGTGAGGAACTTCGGGCGCTTCTCGTCGATGACGCAGCAGTTGGGCGATATGGACACCTCGCAGTCCGTGAAGGCGTAGAGCGCGTCGATGGCCTTGTCCGAGCTCGTGCCCGGGGCCAGGTGGACCAGAATCTCTACCTCGGCGGCCGTGTTGTCGTCGACCTTGCGGATTTTGATTTTCCCCTTCTCGTTGGCCTTCAGTATGCTGTCTATGACGGAGGAGGTCGTCTTTCCGTAGGGTATCTCGCGGATGGCCAGGGTCTTGCTGTCCACCTTCTCTATCTTGGCGCGCACCCTGACGCTGCCGCCGCGCTGGCCGTCGTTGTAGCGCTGCACGTCGATGTAGCCTCCTGTGAGGAAGTCGGGGTAGAGCTGGAAGGGCTCGCCGTGGAGGTAGCTGATGGCGGCATCGCAGATTTCGCCGAAGTTGTGGGGCAGGATTTTGGCCGAGAGGCCTACGGCGATGCCTTCGGCGCCCTGTGCCAGCAGCAGGGGAAACTTGACGGGGAGGGACACGGGCTCCTTGTTGCGGCCGTCGTAGGATAGTTTCCACTCCGTGGTCTTGGGGTTGAAGAGGACGTCGAGCGCGAACTTGGACAGGCGCGCCTCGATGTAGCGCGGAGCGGCGGCGGCGTCGCCGGTGAGGATGTTGCCCCAGTTGCCTTGGCAGTCGATGAGCAGTTCCTTCTGTCCGAGCTGCACCAGGGCGTCGCCGATGGAGGCGTCGCCGTGGGGGTGGAACTGCATGGCCTGGCCCACGATGTTGGCCACTTTGCTGTAGCGCCCGTCGTCCAGGCGCTTCATGGTGTGGAGGATGCGGCGCTGCACGGGTTTCAGGCCGTCGCCCAGGTGGGGGACGGCGCGCTCCAGGATGACGTAGGAGGCGTAGTCCAGGAACCAGTTCTGGTACATGCCCGTGAGCTGGTGCCTCGTGTCGTCGGCGTGGCTGTCGGCCGGGGCGTGGGCGGCGGAGCCGGGGTCGGCCTGTCCGGCTGTTAAGTCTTTTGTTTCTTCACTCATAGGGGTATTGGTCGATGCGCCGGCCTGTGGCGGCGGAGAGCAAAGTTACGTATTTTTGCGCGTAGGCGGAGGGCCTGGGGCGAAGTTTTTGCCGCCCGGGGCGAAAGGGGGGACACCGCACGCGCCTTGGGCGCGCCGCCACGGGGCTAATGCGCGTCGCCACGGGGCTAAGGCGCGTCGCCACGGGGCTAAGGCGCGTCGCCACGGGGCTAAGGCGCGTCGCCACGG
>CALUIN010000035.1 GCA_944320745.1 uncultured Alloprevotella sp.
TCTGGAGTTTCGTCAGGTTGAGACCGCCCGTGATACCCCAGTCGAAACCGAAGGCTCCGGCCGGTGTGGCCACTGCGAGGGAGAGGAGCAGGGCCAGCGTAAGGAAGATTTTTCTCATAACGGAGTAAATTTTTAGAGGTGAATGATGTCGTGAAGTGCGGGGAGAAGGCGGCGCGGCCTTACATGCCGATGACGGACTTCTCCACCCAGTAGGCGGCGATGCCGGCCAGGTAGCCCAGCAGGGCAATCCAGGAGACGTGGCGCAGATACCAGCCGAAGGATATTTTCTCCAGGCCCATGACCACGACGCCGGCGGCCGAGCCGATGATGAGCATAGAGCCGCCCACTCCGGCGCAGTAGGCCAGCAGCTGCCAGAAGATGCCGTCGGCCGCCATGTCGCCCGTGGGCGCGATGTCGTACATGCCCATGCAGCCGGCCACGAGGGGCACGTTGTCCACGATGCTCGAGACCACGCCAATGACGCCCGTCACGAGGTAGTGGTTGCCGCCGGAGGCCTCGTCGAGGGCGCGGCCGAAGCCAGAGAGGACGCTTGTCTCCTGCAGCGTGGCAACGGTCATGAGGATGCCCAGGAAGAAGAAGATGGTGCCCATGTCGATGCGCGAGATGAGGCGCGTCAGGCGCAGCTTGGCCGGCTCCTCAATGTCGCCGCGTGAGCGGTAGAAGCTCTCCGTGGCAAACCAGAGCAGGCCGAGCACGAGCAGGATGCCCATGAACGGGGGCAGCCCCGTGAGGAAGCGGAAGACGGGCACGAAGATGAGGCCGCCGACGCCCAGGATGAACACGGCCGTGCGCTGCCCGCGGCTCAGCTGCAGGGCGTCGCCCTCCTGGGCCGCATCGGTGCGGGTGAGCTGGCCCTTCAGGCTGAACTGCAGCACCAGGGCCGGGACGATGACGGAGATGAGCGAGGGGATGAAGAGCTCCTTGATGACTCCGATGGTGGTGATATTGCCCTTGATCCAGAGCATGATGGTCGTCACGTCGCCGATGGGCGAGAAGGCGCCGCCGGCATTGGCCGCGAGGATGACCAGTCCGGCATAGATCATGCGCTCCTTGTGCTCGGTGACGAGCTTACGCAGCACCATGACCATGACAATGCTCGTGGTCATGTTGTCCAGAATGGCGGAGAGGAAGAAGGTCATGAACGTGATGCTCCACAGGAGCTTGCGCTTGCTGGTGGTGCGCAGGGCCTCGCGCACGAAGTTGAAGCCGCCGTTGGAGTCCACTGTCTCGACGATGGCCATGGCGCCCATGAGGAAGAAGAGGATCTCGCAGGTGTCGCCCATGTGGGGAATCAGGACGTTCTCGCCCACCCATGACGACCACTCGCCCGCCGGCACAGTGATGCCGCGGAAGCCCTCGATGAACGTGCCGGCATCGAGCATGTAAAGCACCCAGCACGCCACGCACATAATCAGGGCCGTGGCGGCCTTGTTGATTTTCAGGACACTCTCCAGCGCGATGCAGGCATAGCCTATGACGAAGAGCGCCACGATAATTGTAACCATAAATCAGAAGTTTGTAGATGTTCGAATGTCTTGCAAAGAAAGGTAAAAAAAACGACTTCGCAAAAACTTTTCCCTTACATTTTCGGTACATCCGGGCTGACGCTGAGCGAGGTGCGGGCCGCCGCCGCGAGAAAAAGAGCGACGCAAAGGCGAGCCGTTCGCGAAAAAAGTCTTACCTTTGTACCGCCGAAGCGACATAGGCCCCTGTAGTTCAACGGATAGAATAGAAGTTTCCTAAACTTTAGATCCGAGTTCGATTCTCGGCGGGGGTACATGCCGTCCCCGCGTGGCAGCCGCTCCGGGGACGGGCGTCCGGGCCTGCCGAAGTGCGGAAAGCGCGCCGCGGCAGGCCCGGACGTTTCGGCAGAAAGGCAGAGGCGACCCCGCCGCGCGGCAGGCGCCCGGCCCCCATACCTTATAGATTTACGACTATGGACAAGAACAAGGAAGTGAAGCCGGAATGGCTGGAGAAAGGGTTCGCCGACGAGCCCGTCCCGGCCGGGACGGACCTGAAAGCGGAGATCCGCCGTCTGTGCCAGGAGAAGAACGCCGTCATCCTGGCCCATTACTACACGGAAGCCGACGTGCAGGACGTGGCCGACATCGTGGGCGACAGCCTCGCCCTCGCCCAGCAGGCGGCCCGCACCGACGCGGACATCATCCTCATGTGCGGCGTGCACTTCATGGGCGAGACGTGCAAGCTGCTCTGCCCCGCGAAGAAGGTGCTCCTGCCCGATCTGGGTGCCACCTGCTCGCTGGCCGAGAGCTGCCCGCCCGAGGAGTTCGCCGCCTTTGTCCGCCGGTACCCGGACCATAAGGTCATCTCCTACGTGAACACCTCGGCCGCGACCAAGGCGGTGACGGACGTGGTGGTCACTTCGGGCAACGCGCGGCAGATAGTGGAGAGCTTCCCGCCCTCGCAGCCGCTCATCTTCGGCCCGGACCGCAACCTGGGCGCCTACATCAACGCCGTGACGGGCCGGCAGATGCTGCTCTGGGACGGCGCCTGCCACGTGCACGAACGCTTCTCGGCGCGCCGCGTGGAGGAGCTGAAGCGCCGGTTCCCGGAGGCCAAGGTGCTGGTCCACCCCGAGTGCCGCGGCGAAGTGGTCCGCCTGGCCGACAAGGTGGGCTCCACGGCCGCCCTGCTGCGCTACGCCGCGGAGAGCGAGGCGGACACGTTCCTCGTCGTCACCGAGAGCGGCATCCTCCACGAGATGCTCCGCCGCGCCCCGCAGAAGAAGTTCATCCCCGTCCCGCCCGAGGAGGGCGGCGCCTGCAACGAGTGCGGCTACATGCGCCTCGTCACGCTGCGCAAGATGTACAACGCTCTGCGCTGCGAGTGGCCCGCCGTGGAGGTGGACCCCGCCATAGCCGAGGCCGCCGTGCGGCCCATCCGCCGCATGCTGGAGATCTCCGCCCGGTTAGGGCTCTGAGGCCCCCTGCGGCGGCGCGTCGGGGCGGCCGAGGACGTCGCGCACCACGAGCGAGGCGAGCATCAGGCCGAAAGCGCCCGTGGCGTGCGCCACGGAGCCGTTGACGAGGCCCACCTCCTCCGCCGCGCCGTCGCCCAGGTTGGGCAGCAGCTCGTCGCTGTAGACGCACTGGAACTTGCGCGCCGGGAAGAGGCCCTCGCGCTTGAAGCGGCGGCGCAGGGCCGCTGCGAGCGGGCAGCCTTTCACCTTCCAGAACTCCGTGACGGCGATGCGCTGAGGGTCCATCTTGAGCGCCGCGCCCATGGAGGAGAAGAGGCGGGCCCGCGACGCCGTGGCGCGGCGGATGAGGAGCGCCTTGTCCGCCAGACTGTCGATGGCGTCGACCACGTAGTCGAAATTGTCCAGAGGGAAAGCGTCGGCCGTCGGCGCGCTGTAGCGCTCGCGCCGGGCCACGACGTCGGCCCACGGCGCAATATCCAGCAACCGCTCGCGCAGGACCTCCACCTTCGGGCGGCCCAGCGCGGAGGTCGTGGCCACGAGCTGCCGGTTCAGGTTCGTGGGACTGACCACGTCCGGGTCGACCACGGTGAGGTGGCCCACTCCTGTCCGCACCAGGCTCTCGGCGCACCAGCCGCCCACGCCGCCCACGCCGAAGAGCACCACGCGCGCCGCTGCCAGCCGCGCCGTCCCTTTCGCCCCGACCAGTCGCTCCGTGCGCTGGGCGAAGGCTTTTTTGTATGCTTCCAATTCCTGTATCATGTGTAGAAGGCAAATGCTCCGGCGCGCCGCTTCCCGGCCGTCCCGGGGCGGCGCGCCGCTGTGCAAATGTAGGAAGAAATCCGCGTTTTTCCCGGCCGCGGGGGCGGAAAAGCCTTCTCCGTGGCGTGCCATTCACGATTAGTTGCTATCTTTGCCGGCACTATGCGAGTACTCATGGTCAATACGTCCGAGTGGGCAGGCGGGGCAGCCATCGCTGCCGGCCGCCTGCTGCGCGCCCTCAACCGCAACGGCGTGGATGCCGAACTGCTGGTGCGCGACAAGCGGACGGACAATCCCCGCGTGGCGGCTCTGCCCGGCGGCCCTGCGCTCCGCGCCAGGTTCCTGCTGGAGCGGCTCGACGTAGTGCTGGCCAACGGCCTGAGCCGGGACAACCTCTTTGCCATCGACCCCGCCACGCGCGGCACGGACATCACGCGGCTGCCCGAGTTTCGCCGCGCCGATGTCGTCCACCTGCACTGGGTGAACCAGGGAATGCTCTCCCTGCGCGGCGTGAGGCGCATCCTGGCCACGGGCAAGCGCGTCGTCTGGACGCTCCACGACATGTGGCCCCTCACGGGCATCTGCCACCACGCCGACGACTGCCAGGGCTGGCTTCACGGCTGCGGCCACTGCCCCCTGCTGCGGCACGGCGGCGCGGCGGACCTGTCGCGGCGCACCTATGCCCGCAAGGCCGGTGCCTATGCCGCCGGGCGCATCACGTTCGTGGCCTGCAGCGACTGGCTCGCCGCGCTGGCCCGCCGCGCCCCCTTGCTCGCCGGCCACCGGGTGGAGAGCATTCCCAACCCGCTCGACACTTCGCTCTTCGCGCCCGGCGACCGCGGCGCGGCGCGCAGGCGGCTCGGCCTGCCCCAGGAGCGCCGCCTCGTCCTCTTCGTAGCCTACAAGGTGACAGACCCGTTTAAGGGCATCGACTGCCTGCGGCAGGCGGTGTCCATGCTCGCGGCGCGCTCCGCTTCGTGGCGCGACAGCCTGGGCATCGTGGCCGTGGGCCGCGAGGCCACGTATCTGAAGGACAGCTTCGACGTCCCGGTCTATCCGCAGGAGTTTGTCGCCGACGCGGCCACGATGGCGGACTACTACCGCGCGGCCGATGTCCTGGCCATGCCAACCTTGCGCGACAACCTGCCCAACACCGTGGCCGAAGCCATGGCCTGCGGCGTGCCCTGCGTGGCCTCCCGCGTGGGCGGCCTGCCCCAGATGATAGACCACGGCACGAACGGCTATCTGGCCGCTCCCGCCGACGCGGCCGCCCTGGCCGACGGCATCGCCGCCCTGCTCGGGCCCGAAGGCGCGGCCTTCAGCGCCGCCGCGCGGGCCAAGGCCGTCGCCTGCTACTCCGAGCAGGCCGTCGCCGCCCGCTATGCCCGCGTCTACGCCGGCCGCTGAGCGCGCCGCCCGCCTGCCTCCTTTTTCCCAATACCCCTATCCCAACTGCATGTCAGAACCTCCGCCAATCAAATTCACCGTAGCCACAGTCACCTATAAC
>CALUIN010000036.1 GCA_944320745.1 uncultured Alloprevotella sp.
GGCGCGTGTCTGCATCCCGTCTGTGGGCAGGGAGGCGGTGATGGTCATCGGCTTCAGACCCTCGTTGTTGAGTACTGTACTTTGCAGCGCGTCGTCTTGGCTGCAGGATGCCAGCAACGCTGCGGCTGCCAGCATCAAGAAATTCTGTCTTTTCTTCATCTTTTTTGTTTTATTCGTCAATAAATTGGTTTTTGTTATCTCCAAATTTTATGCCTGTTTTGATTGAGTCGCTTGTGGGTGAATGACATTGACTTTGTCTTCCCTTTATTTGTTGTATGCTTATTCGGTCTGGTTATTCAACTTATCTGAAACGACTGAAAAATTTACATAGTAGTCATTAACAGGATTATAACTAACAACATATGTTTCGTTGTCATTTATTAAAATATTCAATTTTTTATCAAACCCAGCATGTAATATCTTAAAAGTATAATCGTTATCCAATACTTCTTCAAAGATAGTGCCAGACTGTGTAAGGTTAAGTTCTACGTTCTTATGAAAAATAGCACTTAAAACCGCTTCCAAATCTGTTATTTTTTCTTCCGGTAAATAAAATCGGTAGGCACCACCCTCAAAATATCCTACGGGGTCACCGTTTTTCTTTTTGAAAAAGAAGTTGATTTGCTTCTCAACATATTCTTTTGTCGCTCCCCACTTGGGATTGTCCTCCGATAGGCCGCCTTGCAGGGTGACATTCGTATTGGCGACGAGATGCACAACGTCAATGGTCTGCGCCAAGTCGTGTGCGCTGAATGTGACTGCCTTGTCGTCCGGATTGGGGATGATGTAGGTTGTCAGCACTTCGCTGTTTGCTGCAAGACCTGCATCGGTCATTTCAATGAAAACACTTTTGTCTTCAAAACTCGAAGCGGAGGCTTCCTGCACGTTATATTTGGACGCGCACGAAGCGGTGAGACTAATGTTTTTACTGTATTCAGAAGAGACATCGGTAGTGGTCTTTAACGTCACTTTTGCCACAACGTGCTTCAACTCAACGGTTTTACCAACGGTTTCCGGTGTACCCTGCGCTGTGGCCGCGAAAGCGATGCCGCCAATCGTGTATGATACGCTCCGAAGGTCGGTAGGTTCGTTGTCAGTGGTGGCATTGTCAGCCCAAAACATATAATCAGACTTCGTGTCCTTGGCCACTTGGAGCGTAAAGGAGTAAGTGCCATCGTCATTCTTTATGCCTGCAACCACATTGGAAAGCGTCCCGTTGGAAACGGCCTGCGCATAGAAACGGGTGGGAGCATCATCCTGGGTGGATGTAGCGCGGGTGGCGGCCTGTTTCATATTCCCTGCCGTATCGTCACCCTGTGTTTCGATGGTATAATCCACCGTAGCGGTGAAGGTGACAGGCACCTCCTCCGTACCGCCATCGCCCAGCAGCTCGTCCTGGCTGCAAGAAGCGGTAAACAGAGCCACCACAAATGCCATAACTATGTATTTCAAATGTTTCATTTTTCCCTTAGTTCAAAAATAATTAATTAAAACTCTATCACAATATCCTCGCCCCACTCGGTGTCAATCTGCACGCCGCCCGTGGTCTTGCCTGCCGTGAGGAAGTGGCCCGTGACGGTGGTGAGATGGCCCCGCTTGTAGGGGATTTTTACGTGCTGCACTGTGGCGACAGCCTCGCCCGTGTTCGTGTCCACCATCTGTATGGTGACGGTGACGAAAGACTCCTCACCGTTGGTCAGCACGAAGTCCGCACCCACCTGACGGTTCACGGCAGCGTCGTATCCTTCGGCCACGGTCGGCACGGAGGTGTAATGTATGCCCGTGTTGAGTGCATCGTTGGGCTTACCCGTCGCCACGTTGAAGCCCGTGGGGAAAAAGCCCTCGTAAGTGACGCGCACCTGCAAATCCTCGATAGGCGGCAGGGCTTCGCCCTTTTCTATCAAGTTATAATACGCTTCCACGTCGGTGGCAATCAGGCGGTACTTAGCGAAAGGACGGATGAGAGAAACAGAAGCCCCCTCAACTCCCTCCGAGGGGGAGCTTGGAATGCTCAACGTAGTAGTTGAATAGTATGCGTCCTTCTTATCCGTCTCGCCGTTGGCCACGTAGCTGTCCGTGAGCACCGTCACCTTGCCGAGGTCGTCGGCATTGTAGTAGCCACCGTTCCAGTCCGCCCAAAGGCGCAGGTCATAATCACCCGGCATCAGGGAGAGCTCGGCCAAGAATGTGCCGTCCGGTTGCAAGGCGCAATCCTGTACGCGGCGGTGTACGCGGTTGCTTGTGCCTGCCTGGTAAACCTCCGCCACGCAACGCAACGGCTTGCTGTCACTGCCATTGGCACGGGTGGCTATGTAGGCAGGCAAGTCCAACCCCGGCACGGAGAGCGAGAGGCGCACCGTGGAGAGGTGGATGCCGCTTGTGCCGTCCGTCAGCACGAGGTGCAGCCGCTCGATGTCGCCCGAAGTCACCTCTATCTGTTCCGAGGCAGTGAGCATATAGGGGAAGTCGGCGGCGTGTGCCTTGAGCCATTCCACCAGGTCGGGGATGGTCGTCTGCTCCGGAAGCGGTTCCACTTTCGTGTCCGCCGGGTCGCCGTTGGCCACCACAACCACCGTATAGCTGCCCGCCGGGACGGGGATGTATTCCGAAGCCAGCCCGGAAGGGTCGTCGTATGTCTCGCAAAGGTCGGCGGTGCCGTCGCTGCCGAAGAGGTAGAGGGTGAGGTCCGTGACCTCCGCCTCGCTTTCCAGTCCTATGATCATCGCCCCCTGTCCTTCGGGCAAGGGGTACTCGCCCTCGTGCGCGTCGTCATCGCAGGCCGTCAGGCAGACACCCAAGGCCACGCACAGCACGAGGCAGGCGTATGACAATCCTTTCATTTCATGTATTCTATTCATTCTTATCATGTTTCTCTATTAGTTCATACCAGAGTCTGTCACCACACGCCTTGCCTCCTTTGCGGACGGAGCCTGCGTGTCGCTGCCACGGCCCACGGTGCGGATGCGCGAGGCTTCGATGCCGTTATCAATCAGCCATGCCTTCAACGCCTCGGCGCGGAGGAGCGACACACGCCCGTTCACCGCCCGGCTGCCCCGCGTGTCGCACCAGCCCGTGAGGGTGACGGCCATGCCGGGGTTCTCTTTCAGGATGGCGAGTATCTGACGCGCCTTGGGCAGTTCGGGAGCCGTTATCTCCGTGCCGTCGAAGGGGAAATAGATGACGGGGAAGGAAACTTCCGCCGCTTCCTCCGTGGGAGAGCTTACGGATACCTTCTCGGCTGTCTCCGCCGTGTCCTTTGCCACGGGCGTTTCCTCCACGGTCGTTGTTTCGGGTTGCTCCACGCGCTCGTCGCACTCCGTCCTTACGGGCGTGGCCGATTCAAGCGACGTGGCAGGTATGGCTTCCACGGGTTTCCGGGCTTTCCTGCCGCCCAGGGAGAAGCCGAGGCGGATGCCGCTCTCCCAGATGAAGTTGTTGTCGTGGCGGTATTCCGGCATCCCGTCCATCGGGTCGCCCGTAAGCCAGGTGAGGCCCGAATAGATGCCTATGGACACACAAGAAGTAATGCGGTAGGCCGCCTGCACGTTGCCGCCCGCGCCGAGGTGCCAACGGGTGTCGCCCTTCAGCACGTCCGTACCGCCGCTGACGGTCTGTACAGTGGACTTCGTACCTATGGCCGCGACGTGCGGCGAAAGCTCCAATGTCCAGCGGCTATGTTTCGTCTTCGGGAAGAAGCCGAGCAGGTTGACATTCAGTTGCAGACCGTAACGCTGCGTGAACGTGCCGCTTTTCAGGTCGGCGTAACGCCACCCGTCCATTCCGGCCACGGCAGCCTCGTAACGATGGCCGTCCGCGCCGAGCCAGTAGCCCGCGCAACAGTCCTGCGCGCTTTGGTTCACCCGTCCCCAGGCAGCCTGCGCCTCCAGCGACAGCACGGGATTGAAGCGGTAGCCCCCGTAGAGGCCCACGTCGAAGCCCGCCCGTGTCTTGTCGGCCCCGAAGCTGCTGAACGTACTTATTCCGAAAGGCACACCGCCCTGCAGGCCGATGTACCAAGAAGGATTGTCTTCCGTGTCTTGCGTGTTTCTCTCCTGCGCGGACATGGGGATGGCCGCCATGAACAGGAAGCAGACGCAAAGCATCTTTTTCAATAGGTGCATAGTTTCGTATTTTTTGAGTGAATGCAAACTCTCCCCCGAGGCCAGATGGCAGGGCGCAGCGCCGCCGCGGCTGGCAAAAGCCGGCCACGGGCCGGGCCGATGTCGGGAAAATGGGGGAGAGACACCGGCCGGGCCGTGGGAGTGAAAGTAAAAGTAAAAGGGAAAGATCTTCTCCTTACGCGGTGGCGGAAAGGGGGATGCGCAAGGTTGGCTGTCAGGGCGCTTTTTCTTATCTTGACGCGCGAGGAAAATGTATGTGTGTGTGTGTGTGTGTGTGTGTGTGTGTGTGTGTGTGTTTACACAAGAAACGGACATACGCAAATTTCCAGCGAAGTTTTTGCGCGGGTTGCCGCAGGCTGAGGGCGTCGTAGCTTTCGTGTGGTGGCTACGACGTTGGCCGATGGCTGTCTGCCCCGGCGGCAGTAGGGCTGAACAGTGTCCGTGCTGCATGATGGTTTTCGGGTTGTCAGTCGGGCGCATGGCGAACCGTACGCCTTTGCAAAGTTAAGGGGGAAGCGGTTTTCGGCCATGACTTCCCGGGCAATTGTTGTCCCGTTTTTTCATGCAGGGTGTTCCATTTATTCACGCGATTCCTTTTAATGCGCTTGTTGTCAGTTTGTTATATGCTTTTTGCTCCCATTCCCTTTTAGGATGCTTTTTCGGAACTCTTCCGGCTTCACACCGAAGCGCTGGACGAATGATGCGTAGAAAGACGTGCGCGACATGCCACAGGCCTTGATGATGGCGTCGGTGGACCAGTCGGGATGTTCGATGAAAAGTTCGTTGGCGTAGCTGAATCTCAAGTCTTGGATGTAAGTGGTGAACGGCACGCCGGCAAATTCCCGAATAGCCGGGCGAACTTGTTTTGCGGCACGGGGATGATTTTGAGCATCTCCGTGCGGGAGAAGCCGGGGTTGCGGAACAGTTGCCTGTTCTTTATTTCGCAGACGATGCGGTCGAAAAGGATGCGGTCGGCTTCTGCCTGCTTGTTGCCGTTTTCTTCCTTCTGGGCGGACGGGTCGCCGCTTTCCTTCCCCGTTTCCTGTTGGTCGGTTGGGGTGTCGGCGGCTCCCCGTTAGCTTTCTAGGCGTGCCAGCTGTTCGTGCAGGGCGAGGAGTTCCCCGGTTTTGCTGTCGAGCTCCCGCCTGTCGGCCAACTGGCGTTTCACCTGCGCCACCAAGGCCAGGCTGCGGCGGCTGATGTCCCGGTTCTTGCGGACGATGACGTAGCCCAGGCTTCCACCCACCACCATCACCACGATGACCGCTATCGCGACGACCATCCACCGGTCGGCGTTCTGCTGTTCCTTCTTTATCTGTGCGTCCTTTTCCTCGCTCTCGTAGATTTCCGACCATTGCAGCGCGTCGGCAATGCGCTCCCTGCGGCGGAGCGTGTCCGTCAGGGCCAGCATGGCGGCCTGCACCCGTGCCACCTCGCCGACATCGCCCTTGCCCTGCCAGGCTTCCAGTTCCGACTGCAGGTGCGGATTGATATAGTCCCAATTCACGGTGTCCGTGTTCGCTTGGAGCAATTTCTTCTCCCGATACACATAGCGCAGAGCCTCGTCGAAGCGTCCGGCTGCCACCAGTCCGGGGATGCGGATGTATTCGCCTTCAGGCGTGGAAGCCACCGGGTTGGCTTCCAACTGGCGGTACAGCCTGTCGCCATCCGCCTTGCGCCCGGTAGAATAGGCAACGGGGCAAAGTACGGCCAGTAGCTCGGCCCGTCGCAGTTCCACCAATCCGTCCGGCACGTCCTTGCTCGCCTCCAGGCCTTTCAGGGCTTCCTCCATCCGTGGGGCCAGGGCGTAGGCTTCCTCGTTGCGGTCCACCTCGTAGAGCGCGGACAGTTTCAGCCCGATGGAATAGAAAAGTTCGTCCCACGCATGGTAGCCGGAGTTCTTGCGGGCTTCCTCGTCGAGAAGGCCTATGCCGATGTCGAAATGGCGGAACGCCTCGCCGTGCTGCGCCATGAGCATCAAGGTCTTTGCCCAAGTGACGTGGAAGTCGGCCTCGTAGGTCTTGCTTTCCTGCTGTCTGGCCAGCTCCAGCCCCTCGGCGCAGTAGCGTACACTGGCGGCATAGTCGCCGTTGGTATGGCTGTCTTCCGCCATGTAGGAAAACAGCGACAAAAGTTTGTCGGGGTGCTTCCGCGCCTCCGGGTCGGCGTAAGCCTTGCGGCCGTAGAACAGGGCCGCCCTGTAACGGGAAAGGCTGTTGTGGTTGACAAGGCAGCGCAGCATATTGGTCTCGAAGGGCGTGAACAGCCGCCTTTCCTCCGCCGTGTCGAGCAGGGCGAGGGCTTCCTCCGGCTTCTCGAATGAAATGCCCTCTATATATCCGGCGGTGTACACGCTGTCGCGCCCGTCCGCGTCGGGGCCGGAATGCCCCGCGTGGCAGGCCGTAAGCAGGCAGGCCGCCAAGAGCAGGATGATATGGAGTTTTACTCGTAATATACTATTGGCAAATGTTTTCGCAAAATTAATGCAATTTTGGCTTGAGGCGGAGAAATCCGTCTTTCTTATTCTATTATTTTCTGTAGAAATAAGCCTCGCAGTTGTTTCCCGTAGAACTTTCTGCGATGTCCGCAGCACAATGCGTGGGATGATTAATAAAAAAAAGATGCCCGGATTCGTATCCGGGCATCTTTAGGTCTGAAGTTATTTGATCACAGGGGATTAAGAATTTTCCTGTTCCATCTTAGCCTTCAAAGCAGCGAGAGCGTCGATGTCGCCAAGGCTGGTGGATGCAGCCTGGTTCTGAATGGCCGGCGTGGCTTCTTCCTTCTTGTTGGTTTTGCGGGAGGCCTTCTTCTCAGCCTTAGCCTCTGCACGGTGAGCATCTTCGAACGTGCGGCTGTGGGAGAGGATGATGCGCTTGCTGTCTTTGTTGAACTCGATAACCTTGAAGGGCAGCTTCTCGTTTAGAGCGGCGTGGCTGCCGTCTTCCTTCACAAGATGCTTAGGCGTAGCGAAGCCTTCCACACCGTATTCAAGCTGTACAACGGCACCCTTCTCCAACATCTGGACGATAGTACCCTCGTGTACGCTGCCTTCAGTGAAGATGGTCTCGAATACATCCCAAGGGTTCTCCTCCAGCTGCTTGTGGCCGAGGCTCAGGCGGCGGTTGTCCTTGTCAATTTCAAGCACAACGACTTCGAGGTCGGCACCGATCTGGGTAAATTCGGACGGATGCTTGATCTTTTTCGTCCAAGACAGATCGGAGATGTGTACCAAACCGTCTACGCCCTCTTCCAGTTCTACGAATACGCCGAAGTTCGTGAAGTTGCGGACTTTTGCGTGATGCTTCGAGCCAACGGGGTATTTTACTTCAATATCCTTCCAGGGGTCTTCCTTGAGCTGCTTGATGCCGAGCGACATCTTTCTCTCAGTGCGGTCGAGCGTAAGGATTACGGCTTCAACTTCGTCGCCGACTTTCAGGAACTCCTGTGCGGAGCGCAGGTGTTGGCTCCAGCTCATTTCGCTGACGTGAATCAGGCCTTCAACGCCCGGGGCGATTTCAACGAATGCACCGTAGTCGGCCATGACTACCACTTTGCCTTTGACTTTGTCGCCTACCTTAAGGTTCGGGTCAAGCGCATCCCAAGGATGCGGAGTCAGCTGCTTCAGACCAAGAGCTATACGCTTCTTCTCTTCATCGAAGTCGAGGATAACGACATTCAACTTCTGGTCCAGCTCAACGATCTCGTGCGGATCGTTCACGCGGCCCCAGCTCAGGTCGGTAATGTGAATCAGACCGTCTACGCCGCCCAAGTCGATGAATACACCATACGGAGTGATGTTCTTGACGGTGCCTTCGAGCACTTGGCCTTTCTCGAGCTTGGAAATGATTTCCTGCTTCTGGGCTTCGAGCTCGGCTTCGATCAGAGCCTTGTGCGATACGACTACGTTCTTGTATTCCTGGTTGATCTTGACAATCTGGAACTCCATAGTCTTTCCGACGAAGACGTCGTAGTCGCGGATAGGCTTTACGTCGATCTGCGAACCGGGCAAGAAGGCTTCGATGCCGAATACATCGACAATCATGCCACCCTTCGTGCGGCACTTGATATAGCCCTTGATGACTTCCTTGTTCTCGAGAGCCTGGTTGACTCTCTCCCAGGACTTGCTGGCTCTGGCTTTTTTATGGGAAAGGACAAGCTGTCCCTTTTTGTCCTCTTGGTTTTCAATGTAGACCTCGACCATATCGCCCACCTTTAGGTCCGGATTGTAGCGGAACTCGTTGGCGGGGATAATGCCGTTGCTCTTCGCGCCTATGTCTACGATGACTTCGCGCTTGTCAATGGAAATGACTTTGCCTTCCACGACTTCGTTCTCGTGAACGTGGCCCAGCGTCTTGTCATAGATGCTTTCGAGCTCGTTCTTGCTCTGAAGATTCTCGGCTGTGCCGTTCTCAAACGCGTTCCAGTCGAAATCGGACAAGGGAGCGATGTTCTTTAAATTCTCCATTAAGTTGTTGAAATGATTAAGTTATTAAACGGTTGGACTTTATGTTGGTTGAAAAGACGGCGCAAAGATACGCTATTTTTTTCAACCGGCAAGATTTGACGGGTTTTTATTCGTATAAAATCAGAAATATCAGCAGTCTATCGTTTCTCCCTCGTGGCTGATGCGCCAAAAGGGAATGTCGCTCATCCCCGTAATTTCGGCCATCCGCCATGCCGAATGGAATCCGCTCGCTACAAAGTGCATGGGGACGAACAAACCCACGCGGAAGCGTTCGATAAATTGCCGTCCGCCGCGGGTATAGCCGTTGCCGATGCGGGCGTCCACGGGAAACATGGCAATATCGAGATGGTCTGTCACCTTCCGGATGTCTTTCAGTTCGCCTAAGTAGCGTTTTTCTTCTCTGTCGGGATGAATTTCTGTCCCGAACTCCGGGCTATACGCTGTGCCGCCTGCATAGTCGTCGGTCAGGAAGCGGGCGTACCAATTGTTCAGATCGCCGGCGTGGAAGATAAGTTTTCCCTCGGTTTCCACTATCCATGAAACCCCACTGTCTGTGCTTCCTGTAGCTGTGACGCGGAGAAACGGGTCGTGCCAGGTTCCGCTTTTTGCTATCCATACGTCGGCCTCCCATTTCCCTGCCCGTCTGTGCCTTAGAATGTCTTTGGACAGTATGTAGGTAATGTCCTGTTTGACTGAGCGCCAGGACAGGATGTCGCGGTTGAAGTGGTCTTCGTGGAAATGGCTGGACAATACGTACAGCGGCTTTTCCGTGCGCAGCAGGCTGGGGACAACGCCTGCCGGATCCTGCCAGAAGTCAAACACGATGACGCATCGATCCGTCTCGAGGATAAAGCAACTGTGAAAAACGTAAGTCAGTTTCATTTTGAGCAGTCGCGCTTCCGTGAGCATCGGCTGGCGCAGGCGTTACGGGAGGACGACTCCCGGTTTGGCAGTTTGGCGATGGGGGCGGAAGGCAGCCGGTGGTGAGAACGGCCGGTTCGCCGAACGCTTAGCCGGTTGGACAACAGGTCAGGCACGTCGCCGCGTTCAGCGCTTGTATTCGTACATTTTTCCGCTTTTGCCCACGGCGCGGAACACGGTGTCGTTCAGTTCGCGGATTTCCACCCAGTCGCGATTGCCCCCTTCTTCCAGAATCAGATGCCCGTTATAGATGGAGTAATGCGTGGTGAATTTGTTCAGCTGAGAGAGGTTGATGAGCACGCCTATAGCTTCTTCGCCGTCGCGCGTAGTCAGGGCGTACTGCGCGCTGTCCTCCCTGTCTCCGTAGATTTTGCCGTAGGGATCCGCCTCGTCCGTGGCTGTCAGCGCTAAGTCGTACTCTTCGCCGTCCTTGGTAATCAGCGTGAAGGCACTCTGTCCAAATCCATCAGAATATCCGTAAATCGTGGAGTCCGGGTCGCTCCAATTCGGGACGGTATTTATAATTGCCGTATCGGTTCCCGCGGCGGCAGAGGGGGACGCATCCTTTTTCCCCTGGCTACCGCCACATCCCATAAGCATCAGTGCGATGCAGCCATACCAAAGCGTTTTCATGATTTTCCAGTCTTTGTCGGTGCCGGTCGGGGCAGTTGGTTGCTATTGCCGGTGGCCGTTTCTCCGGCGCTAAATTACGCATTTATTTACAGATGACGGTAAAATCGGCGAACTATTAATAAAATAAGTTGTCCCGGACCGGCAATCTGTGGGACAAATACCGGTCCGACGGGCCTAAATGACCATCTGGTCTCCGCAACTCAGGTAGGAAATGGCATCGCCCAACAGCGCTTTCAGCCTGGCATATTGTGGAAGGCCGGTGCAGTGCATGGTGACGTAGCGGCATGACTCGTGAGCGGTCAATCTTCCGGCTAAGGCCCGGATGTGTTCCGCTTCCTCAGCCTCGGTCAGACCGCTTTTGATCAGGTGCATGCCGGCGAATACGTGTGTTGGCGGCTGTCCTGCCGCTTGTGTTGCGGCCGCTATGATATTTTCTATCCCGCTGTGTGCGCATCCGGCAAAAAGCACGGTCTTTTCACCTTCTATGATGAGCAGGCTTTGCTCGTGGCGGAAGTCGTCGTGTACGTTGCGCGCAGGGCCGAAGAGCCAGCGGTTGCCGGGAGGAGCCGGGCTGTCTCTGCGTACGTCGTTGAAAAGCAGCATTCCCGTGCCGATGCGGGTTGTTCCTTCGCAGCATACCACACGGCCGCTTTTCTCCAGCTTGGGGGCGAGGCCGATGTAAGCCAGGGACTGTCCCCGCAGGGAATAGTGCGGTTCGAAGGCGTGGCGGTTAACGTAGACCGTGGCCGTGTTGTTGACGCGCAGGAAGTGGGCCAGTCCTCCGCCGTGGTCATAATGGCCGTGCGACACGACGGCCAGCTCCACTTTGGACAAACCCACGCCCAGTCTCTCTGCGTTTTCTGCAAACAGCCGGCCCTGCCCCATGTCGAAAAGTATTTGCCGCCCGTCGTCCGTCCGGATGTGCAGGCTCAGGCCATGTTCGGCCGGCAGCCCCGTCCGGCTTGTGTTTTCTGAGAGTGAGGTGATGGTCATTCCTTCGATGGTCTGGGCCGGCTCAGCCAGCATTGTGCTTCGTGCGAACAGACGACGCCGACCGCCTGAAGGTAGGCATAAATAATGGTGCTGCCTACGAATTTCATCCCTCTGCGGCGGAGATCCTTCGACAGAGCGTCCGACAGGGGCGAAGTGGCGCGTCCGGTTTCGTAGATCGTTTCCCCGTTGGTGAACCCCCAAAGGTAGCGGTCGAACGAGCCGTATTCCAGTCGGAGATTCAGGAAAGCACGCGCATTGGTCACGGCGGCCTCAATCTTCAGCCGGTTGCGGATAATGCCCTTGTTCTCCATGAGTTCCTGCCGCTTCTTCCCGTCGTAGGCGGCAATGGCTTCGAAGTCGTAGCCATCGAATGCCGTGCGGAAGGCTTCCCGTTTGTTCAGAACGCACTCCCACGACAGGCCGGCCTGGAAAGTTTCAAGCAGCAGCAACTCAAAGAGTTTCCGGTCATCGTGTACCGGCACGCCCCATTCCTCGTCGTGGTAGGCCACGTAAGCCGGATTGGACAGGTTGCACCAGCTGCATCGTATTTTGTTGTTCTCAGTCATGTTTCTCACTGCAAGAGGGCCGCCCTGTACCGGCAATGCCCGGCACTTCCGTGCCGGGGAAAACGGCCCAAGGATTTTTCAGGCTATGCCCAGCAGTTCAATGTCGAAAATCAGCGTGGAACCGCCGGGTATGCCGGGCTGAGGATAGTTGCCGTAGCCCAATTCGGCCGGTATGTAGACTTCCCAGCGGTCGCCTATGCACATTTGTTGCAGAGCTACGATCCATCCTTCTATCAGGTCGCAGAGGCGGATGGCTAACGGTACGCCGCCCCGGCTACTGTCAAAAGGTTTTCCGTTGATGGTGCGCCCCGTGTAGTGTACGGTGACGATGCTTCTCGGCGTAGGGTGCTTGCCGTCTGCGCTGCCGGAAGCCAGCACTTTGTAATAAACGCCTTTGTCCAGTGGCTGTACGCCGGTGTCCTGCGCTTTCCGTGCCAGCCAGTCGCGATTGGTCTGAATATAGTTTTTTTTCTTCATGGGTAACCGGGTGCGCGGTGTGATTTCGTTCGCGCTGGTGCAAACCTACAAAGAAAAATCCATAATGCGCGCCGGAGATGACCAAAAACGGTTGCCCGTGTCCGGCGGCGCCGCGAATTTTCAGTCTGAAACGCCGGCACAAAAGGACTTTTTGCTTAATTTTGCCCTATCGGAGACAGTCCTTGCGCAAATCAAGTGCATGGCGGCAAGTGGTCGCGTCCGTCTCTCAAGCGCACGGTCCGAAGGGGTCATGCGCATGGAAACGACCATCCGAGCGCGTGGCATCTTCATTTCATGCGCGTGAGGCCGCGGGCCGGATAGGGGAGAGGTGCACTGTCCTTGCCCCATGTCTTTCTGCGTGAGGATAATGGCCTGCCGCCGGCAGCCACAAGTTTAGGATATATGAAAGAGGAAGAACGGATATTGGAGTTGCGCCGCGAGCTTCACCGGCACAACTATAACTATTATGTGAAGAATGCGCCCGAAATATCGGATCAGGAATTTGACAGTCTGATGCGCGAATTGCAGGAGCTGGAGGCCCGGCATCCCGAGATGGCTGACCCCAATTCTCCTACCGCAAGGGTGGGGAGCGACATCAGTCACGAGTTTGTCCAGGTGGAGCATGCGTATCCCATGCTGTCGTTGGGCAATACTTACAATCCCGCGGAAGTACGTGCGTTTTATGAGCGCGTGGCCGACGGCCTGGGGGGCGAGCCTTTTGAAATCTGCTGCGAGTTGAAGTTCGACGGCCTGAGCATTGCCTTGATATATGAGGACGGACAACTGGTCCGCGCCGTGACGCGCGGCGACGGTGTGCGCGGCGACGACGTGACGGAAAACGTCCGTACGATCCGCTCCATACCGCTTAGTCTGCCGGCGGGCGGCGACTGGCCGCGGCGTTTTGAAATCCGAGGAGAAGTGCTGATGCCCTGGAGCAGCTTCGAGGCGCTGAACCGCGAGCGAGAGTTGCGCGAGGAACCGCTGTTTGCCAATCCGCGCAATGCCGCCGCGGGTACGCTGAAGAGCAAGACCTCGTCTGTAGCGGCCCGCCGCCGGCTGGATGCCTATTTGTACTATCTGTTGGGCGACGAGCTTCCCGGCAGCAGCCATTATGACAACCTGCAGGCCGCGGCACGTTGGGGGTTCAAGGTGTCGAAGGCCATGCGGCTTGTCCGTACACCCGAAGAGATCTTTGCTTTCATCAATCATTGGGACGTAGCGCGCAGGGATTTACCTGTCGCCACGGACGGCATTGTCCTGAAGGTAAACAACCTGGAGCAACAGCAACGCTTGGGCTACACGGCAAAGTCGCCGCGCTGGGCCATTGCTTATAAGTTTCAGGCGGAAAGGGCACGGACAAAGTTGCTGGAGGTTACGTTCCAAGTGGGACGGACCGGCGCCGTGACTCCGGTGGCCAACATGGAGCCGGTGCACCTGGCTGGAACGGTGGTGCGCCGCGCCTCGCTGCACAACGAGGACATCATCAGGCAGCTGGACCTGCACCTGGGCGACATGGTTTACGTGGAAAAAGCGGGGGAAATCATACCGCAGATCGTCGGCGTGGATACAGCCGCCCGCGACGCCTCGTTGGGCGAGGCTGTGGCATTTGCCCGCGTTTGCCCCGTCTGTGGGGCGCCGTTGGTGCGCTATGAGGGCGAGGCGGCACACTATTGTCCGAACGACACGGCATGCCCGCCCCAGCTGAAAGGCCGTATAGAACACTTCATCAGCCGCGACGCCATGAACATCGAGTCGCTCGGACCGGAGACAGTGGACGACTATTTCGAGCGCGGCATGATACACGACGCCGCCGACCTTTACCGACTTCGCGAGGAGGACCTTTGCGGGGCGGACCGTTCGCGGGAAAAGTCGGCGCGCAAGATAATAGACAGCATTCGCAACAGCCGTTCTGTCCCCTTCGACCGGGTGCTCTATGCGTTGGGCATCCGCTTCGTCGGACGGGTGGTGGCTGCTACGCTGGCGAAGAAGTTCGGCAGCATGCAAGCCTTACGCAATGCCCGCTTGGAGGAATTGCTGGAAACGGACGGCATAGGGGCAGTCATCGCACAAAGCGTGGTGAACTTCATGGCGGAGGAGCGCAACCGCGACCTGATAGACCGGTTGGCAGCAGCCGGCGTCTGCATGGAGATGGAACAGGAGAAACAGCTCTCCGATGCCCTTGCGGGTATGACCGTGGTGATTAGCGGGACTTTCTCGCGCCATTCCCGCGAGGAATATAAGCATCTCATCGCCTTGCATGGCGGGAAGAACGTGGCCTCCATTTCCGGTAAGACTGACTTCGTGCTTGCCGGCGAAGGAGTGGGACCGAGCAAGCTGGAAAAGGCTAACCGTCTGGGCATACCCATGATAGACGAAGCCGAATTTTTACGGCGTATCGGCGAGGCGGAATAACGCACCGGTTCAATATGTCTGCGTCCCCCTCCTGTAGCCTGTATGAGCCACAGAAGGGGGACGCAATTGTGTGTGGTCTGCTTGAGCCGGCGCGTGCAGGCTTTTTAATTGATGAAGTTCCACGACACGCCGAAGTTGATGGCGAGGCGGTTGAGCGGGTAGTGCGGTACGAGGAAGGGCGAGCCGCTGCCGCTGCTGTAGTTCACGTGGGAGCACATGACGTAGAAGCGTGTACGCTTGAGGTGCAGATTCGCGTAGACGTTGACGATGGGGTAGCCGCCGATCTCGACACGCTGGGCCGGGTCCTGGACGCAGTACTGCCCGATAATCGGCGAATAAGTCGGCGCGTAGTATTTCGTAAAATAGCGGATGTCTGCACCGATCTCCGTGCGCAGGACTTTGGCAATGCGGAAGAGAATATAGAGATTGGAGTAACCGGTAAAGGCCGGGACGGGATAGACATCCTGGTCCGATGAGGCTTGATAAGTAAATTCGTTTTCCCAATTCAGAATGCCCCAGCGGAAGTCCTGGTTTAGCGTTGCAGCGAGTAGCTGCACGTTATGCCCTGACTGGGCTACGCCTACGGAGTAAAGCGCGACGGGCATTCCATCGGAATTGGTGAATGGTGTCTGCCCTTCTGCGAAATAGGTGTAGTTCTGCACGCTCTCCATGTTCACGCTCAGACGGGTTTTCTTGTAGCTCAGTGTACCGCCAATCCTTGCGCGGAAGATTTTGTTCAGAGAATTGTCCCACCATGCGTTGCGGGCGTGGAAGTGGCGATAGTAGAAGGAGGGTTGCTCGTTGCGGACAAATCCGTTGATATGGATGCCGAGCGAGTCGGAGCGGAGCGGAATGTCGAAGTTCAGATTGCCTTCAACGTTGAACTCTCCCCAGTCCGTTCCAGTCGTGCGGATTTCGCCGAGCAGGTGGTAGTGGAAAATTTTGCCTTGTTCCTTCAGTAGCTGTGCGCCGACGGTGAAGTAGTTTTCCTTGTATTCGTTGACGCGCCGTTGCTCGTCGGGCAGTGTGAACTTGTTGAACTCGTGTTTCGCATAGAGCCGCAGGCCCGACTTTACCCATGTGTTGAAACCTTCGCGTAGCTCGAAGGCCAGCATGTTCTCTATGCGCAGATTCTTGGTGAAGTCGTTGGCGGAGTCTCCTGGGAGGTAGAAATCGTTGAAGTAGGTCGAGTTGTCCGCATTCATATCGAGATTGGAGACGAACCTGCGGTTGTTGTGGTCAATACGCAGCGTGTGGATAAAACTCGTAACCGGGACGAACTCCTTCGGATAGACGGTCGTGTCGGCAGTAACGGAGCCGCCTGCCGCCAGGGCCGCGGCATTGGCAGCTCTGGCCGCGGCCACAGAATCTGGTATAAGTTCGCGGCTGAATCCTACGCTGTAACGTTGTGTCAGAAAGAATGTGTTGACGTTCAATCTGTTCCACGTCTTGCTCAGGCGGGTCGGCATGTCGGACGTGCCGTATCTCGTCGGGAAGGCTTCGGGGCGTGTGACGTAGTCGTCGCTCTCGATTCCTCCGTTCTCGGCGACTTTGAGGTGGTTGGCATAGTACATGGCATGCATCTGGTAGCGCTCGCCGATGTAGGAGCCGAAGAGCGTGCCGTTGAAGTGGGCGGTGGACTGACTGGCATAGTGACCGCGCCCGTAGAGATAGTCGAGCTTGAAGCCAAGGCCGAGGCGCTTGTTCACATTAGTGGCGAAAATGCCGCGGATACGGTCCTCGCCGTTACGGCTGCTTCCGGCCTTGTGGTAAGTAATGTTCGTGAAGGGAGACTTCGTGTTAGTGAAAAGCAGCTGCTGGGGCTGGGTCAGGAAAAAGTCGTAAGGCCGTTCAAAGATAAACTGACTGCCGAACATGTCATGGTTCTGGTCCGTAAAGACACGTCCGATGCGGGCCGAACCTAAATTGCCCAAATAGTTGTACGAACCCCTCATCCCCCCCGTCTGGTTCTCGTTTTGGAATCCGTGGGGGATGGTGTCGAAGGGTACAGGGTTTACTGTCCCGAAGCGCGGATCGATGGTCCAAGCGTAGATGCCGAACGGCACGTCCTCAAGTTCCACAGTGTCCTCCTCGGCGAAGTGCGGGTTGCCGTCGTCGGGATTATAGAAGTTGCCGTTGTTGTCCGGCGTCAGGTATTGTTGGGCGTGTGCGGGTACGAGGCAGAATAGCAGGGCTATGGCGAGCTGCAACGTTCCGCGTAGAAGGGATTTGTTCATATGCGGGGCAAAGGTACAAAAATAGGTTGGAATTTGGCAGGGCCAGGCGAATACTTGCGGGGGCTTACTATTCGTTCATCATGCCGCAGCGCGGGCATCTGCCCACGTGTTCCAGCGGTGCGCCGCAGTTGCCGCATAAGTAGCGGGGACAGCGCCCCGCGCGGTAGCGGCGGATAGCGAACACCCAGTAAACGGCCAGCAGCGGGTATGCCAGGAGCGGCGGCACGGCGGTCGTGAAGAAAATGTAGAGCACCATGCAGACGCTGGCAAGTCCGAGCAGGTAGGAAAACGCGTCGGTGAAGTCCGGCCGGCGGAGCAAGTCGTCGAATACCGCCACGCTAACCAGAATCAGTGCCCAGACAGCCGAGATGAACAAGGCGATAATCGGCGCGAGGTCCGGAGTCAGCGGATTGAGCACGGGATGGAAGTAGTATTCCACCCAGGTGTCCGGCACGTAAACCTGCATGCTTTGGTAGAGTACGGCTGTCCCGGACACCAGCATGCATAACAGTGTGGGATAGAAGCTGCCTATGTCGTTGAAGTGGACCATGTGGATGTGCTTGCGGCGCACGGTTTGCAGGAAGTAGCCGACTATGGCCAGCCCGATGCATGTGAGGATGAATTTCAGCCGCGCGTTGCTAAATCCATGAATGAACTTTGAGATTGGGGTGTCGGGTACGGTATGTGCGAGCAGTTCCTGTTCGCGGACCCAGCCGGTCATGATTTTTCCTGCCTGTGGATTAAAGTCGCGGCTGTTCAGTGCGGCGATTCTGACCCAGAAGGTACCGGCTGTGTCTGTCGTGTCTGTTTGTATATCCTCCACGATAAGCAGGTTGTGGGGGCGGACAGTCTTCAGCGAATCGGAAACGTATGCCAGCTGCGGCTCAAACGGTGCGCGCGAACAGATATGCAGGGAGTCTGTGGCCACGAAGTTGAAGCCTTTCCAGTAATGGTGGTGCGTGCGAAACTCCGCCGAGTCCACTTTCTGCTGCCCGTAGGAGGACCAGGCGTCCCCCTTTTGCGGGTAGTGGCAGGCGGCGA
The DNA here is from genome assembly GCA_944320745.1 of uncultured Alloprevotella sp. Lineage (GTDB taxonomy): Bacteria > Bacteroidota > Bacteroidia > Bacteroidales > Bacteroidaceae > Alloprevotella. The sequence goes on from CALUIN010000036.1 coordinate 17,870, forward strand.
GCAGGAGCGCGCTGCTGAGGAACAAGAGAAACTTAACGACGTTGAGGCGCATAGACCAGCATTTGACAGTTCTTGCAGTCGAATCTTAGCGGAAAGACTCTGCCGTCGGGCAGGCGCAGAGACAGGGGCATCCGCAGCGTCTTCGGCGTGGCGCTTTGCGGGCAGGCCCCCAGCGCATAGCGCAGGCAGTGCCGGCAATACATGATGACGGCACCGCCAGGCGGATCCAGTTCGTACGCCCGGTCGACGTGTGCGACTCCCATGCTGCGGTATTGGGCTGCCGCTTTCGAGTTGGCCACGTTTGCCCGATAGTCTGTTTCTGTTGCGGCGGGACCGTCGTAGGGTCTTGCGACTGGGCGGAGTTCCCGCCCAACGTTTTTCCGGAGTTCAAGCAATAAGGCCTCGCACGCTCTTCGCCGAAGGTCTGACAACACCGAGGCAGGGAGGAAACGTTGCGCTGGAAGGTCTATACAGATTTCCGCAGCGCCGAAGGGCGTGCCGCCTAATTTTGACAGCTGAGTCCGAATGTATTCCGCCTGGGGCGTGCGGGCGGGCTCCTTGGCTGCTTCTACCGTAGCGCAGGCTGTGTGCCCGCTTTCGGAGGTGATGCGGAGTGCGTAGCCGACTTGCGTTTCGCTGAGTTTCAGACGGACTTGCAATTTGCGGTCGGCGGAGGACTTGGCCAGCTGTTTCTCAAAATTAAAGTCATAATTTCGGAACAATGCAGTCCCGGCCGGCAATTGTACATAGGGATGGGGGAAAATCACGTTGCCCTCGGCCCTGTTAATCCGAAAGCCCTGTAGCTCCCCTTTGGCATCGTAGTAGCAGATGCCGTCGCCGGCAGCCAACGTAACGCCTTTGTCAGGTGCTACCGTCAGACTGCCGTGCCCGCTTTGCCGTATGCGGCCCACTTTCTCTCCCGTGGCTTTGGGCGTGTCGAAACAATATTCGTCGCCTCTGCGCCCGTGAAGATAATAATCGGTAAAGCCGCGGTTGAAACTTTTCGAGACTTGCGGGACAAAGTGGAGTGCGGTCTGTCCGTAGGAGCTACGTATGTATTCGTCGGGGCGGCGGGCCAGAATGCGGTCCAGCTGCTGCCGGTAATACGCAGTGATGTTCTTCACGTAGGAGACGTCTTTCAGGCGCCCCTCTATCTTGAACGACGACACGCCCGCGTCCATCATGGACTCGAGGTCGTTGCTGCGGTTCATGTCGCGCAGTGAGAGGAGATGCTTGTCGTGGATTACGGTGTTGCCGTCACCGTCTATCAGGTCGAAACTGAGGCGGCAGAACTGTGCACAGTTTCCGCGGTTGGCCGAACGGCCGAAGCAGCACTGTGACGCATAGCACTGACCGCTGAAACTGACGCAGAGCGCCCCGTGGACAAAGGCTTCCAGAGGCACGGCGGTGGCTTGGCGGATAGCGGCTATCTGGTTCAGCGACAGCTCCCGTGCCAGCACAATCTGCGAGAACCCCTGTGCTTCCAGCCATCGCGCCTTCTCGGGCGTGCGGTTGTCCATCTGAGTGGAGGCATGCAGGGCGATAGGAGGGATGTCCAGCTGTAGAATGCCCAAGTCCTGTACGATCAGCGCGTCAACGCCCAGAGTGTACAAGGTCCTAATCAGCCGTTCAGCTTCGGTCAGTTCGTCTTCATAAAGTATCGTGTTGAGCGTCACGTAAACCCGTGCGTCGAAAGTATGTGCCTCGTCGCATAGCCGGGCAATGTCCTTCACAGAATTGGTGGCGGCAGCGCGGGCTCCGAAGGCAGGTCCGCCGATGTAGACGGCGTCGGCACCGTGGCGGATGGCCTCAATGCCGCAGTCCGCGTCGCGGGCCGGTGCTAACAGTTCGATTTTTCTGGCCATGGCGGATAATGCTTGGGGAGAGTCAGGCGTTCGGAAGCGTTGTCGGCACTTGCGGTTTCAGCCCCATCTGTGAGGCCTTGTCCATGATGAAGCGAAGCGCGGCCTCGTGTTCATTGGGCACGAGGCCATCAAGTACGGCGTCTTTCAGCGCGCTTTTCAGTTCGCCCACCTGGCGGCAGGGTTGCAGGTTGAAAAGCCGCATGATTTCCTCCCCGTTAACGGGAGGCTGGAAGTTGCGTATGCGGTCTTTTTCTTCGATGTCCACCAGTTTCTGCCGCACGGTCTTGAAGTTTTGCAGGAAATTCTTTTTGCGCACTTCGTTCTTGCTCGTGATGTCGGCCTCGCAGAGCTGCATCAGGTCCTCTATGTCGTCGCCGGCTTCGAAGAGCAGACGGCGCACGGCACTGTCGGTCACGATGTCGTCCGCTATGGCAATGGGGCGCATGTGCAGTCCCACGAGCTTCTTCACGTACTTCATGCGCTCGTCCATCGGCAGCTTGAGCCGGCGGAACAGGGCCGGCACCATCTTTTCCCCTGCAAAGTCGTGATTGTGGAAGGTCCAGCCGGCTACGGGGTCCCAGCGTTTGCAGCGGGCTTTGCCGATGTCGTGTAGCAGTGCGGCCCAGCGCAGCCACAGACTACCGCCGCTTCGTGCCACGTTGTCCAGCACTTCCAGCGTGTGGAAGAAATTGTTTTTATGGCTTTTCTTGTTGCGTGTCTCTACTACGTCGAGCGCCGTCAGCTCGGGCAGAATGATTTGTAGCAGACCGCAACGGTAAAGTTCGACAAAACCTTTCGACGGCATCGGGGTTAGCATGATCTTGTTCAGTTCTTCGATGATGCGTTCGCCGCTTACTATCTTGATGCGCTCGGCGTTGCGTCTCAGCGCGTCGAAAGTTTCCACCTCTATGTAGAAATTCAGCTGTGTGGCGAAGCGGACGCAGCGCATCATCCGCAGCGGGTCGTCGCTGAAGGTTATGTCCGGGTCGAGCGGCGTGCGGATGATGCCGTCCTCAAGGTCCTCCAGCCCGCCGAAGGGGTCCACCAGTTCGCCCAGCCGTTGCTGGTTGAGGCAGATGGCCAAGGCATTGATGGTGAAGTCGCGGCGGTTCTGGTCGTCCTGTAGCGTGCCTTCCTCCACGGTCGGTTTGCGCGAGTCGTGGCTGTAGCTTTCCTTGCGTGCTCCTACGAATTCCACTTCCTGGCCTTTCCATTTCACTTGTGCCGTGCCGAAATTCCGGAATATGGATACGTGGCACGCTTTGCCCGACAGGCTGGCAAACTGCTGTGCCATGCGGATGCCGCTTCCTACGACGACGACGTCGATGTCGTTCGTAGGGCGTTCCAAGTACAGGTCGCGCACGTAGCCGCCGACCAGGTAACATTCTGTCCCCAGCTCGTCGGCTGCCTTAGTGAGGCGGTGGAAAACAGGTTTGTCAAGAAGTTCGCGTATCTGATCTGGGGTAAGAAGATTCATAAATGTCCGATTAGGCGTACAAAGGTACAAAAAACTCGCCGCAGCGGAAGCCCCCCGGCTCATTATTCCGGCACGCGGCCTATTTCCCTAATCCCCGTCGCAACGGGCCTAAGCCTCGTCGCGACGGGGATTAGGCCCGTTCGCACTTCGCGTCATGTACGGTGCGGCCAAGTTGTGTTTGGTCGGACGGGAAGGCCGCAGTGCTGGTTATGAAATCCCGACGACCGTGTGCAAACCGCTCCTCGGAAGAGCAGGCGCCGGTACGAGCGGTTTTCCTGCGGGGGAATCCGGGCCATACTGACGCGGCCGGGTCAGAAGATGAAGCGCATGGCGTCGTTGAACAGCGCCAGGGCCATCAGCGCCAGTATGAACCACATGCCGAATATTTGCGCGCGCTCCATGAATTTCTCCGAAGGCTTGCGGCGCGTGATGACTTCGTAAAGCAGGAAGAGCACGTGTCCGCCGTCCAAGGCCGGGATGGGCAGAATGTTCATGAAGGCCAGCATTAGGGATATGAAGGCTGTCAGTTCCCAGAAGCGTTGCCAGTCCCAAGTCGCGGGGAAGAGGCTGCCAATGGTGCCTACGCTGCCCACGCTCTTGGCTCCGTCGGCCGAAAATAGGTACTTCAGGTCGTCCACGTAGCCGCGCAGTACGTCCCACCCATAGGTGACGCCGGCGGGGAAACTTTCGAAAAATCCGTATTTGCGGGTCACCTGGGGATAGTCTGCATAGGGATTGTGCATGATGATGCCTATCATGCCGTCGGCATCGAGGCGGGCCTGCACGGTGTCCGGGCGTGTCTGTCCGGCGTGGAGGACGACGGCGGTGATGTGGCTGAGACTGTCGGCCATCTTCTGGTTGCCGTCCTCGCGGTATGTGGCTATTGACGAACGCAGGTCCGCCATGCGGGGATTGAACTCGTTCCAAGTGGAAAGGGCGATGCCGTTCAGAGCCAGCAGCCGGTCGCCGTTCTTGATGCCGGCCTTTTCAGCCGGACCGCCCGCGGTCACACTGTCGATAACGGCCGGGCTGAGTACGGCGATGAAGGGTGGGTCGGACTTGAGCATGTCGAGTAGGTTCAGGTCGCCGGGCAGCGCGATGTTTTGCTCGTGTCCGTCGCGCAGGACGGTGACCGTGCTGGCATTGGATATGTCGCGGTACAGGTTGGCGTCGAATCGGTCAAAGGTCTTCTTCTCCGTGCGGAGCGGTATGTCTCCGTCGCGGAAGCCCAGCTGCTGCGCGGCGGCGTTATATTTAAACCCTTTGTCCATCTTTTCAATGGGAACATACGTATCGCCCCACGTGAAAAGAATCATGGCATAGATGACCAGGGCAAGGATGAAGTTCACCAGGACGCCGCCCACCATGATGAGCAGGCGTTGCCATGCCGGCTTGGCCCGAAACTCCCAGGGTTGTATCGGTTGCTTCAGCTGCTCGGTGTCGAGCGATTCGTCGATCATTCCGGAGATTTTCACATAGCCGCCCAGAGGCAGCCAGCCCAGGTGATAGTCCGTTCCGCGCCAGCTGAACAGTTTCCAGCTTTTCCACGGGTCGAAGAAAAGGCAGAATTTTTCAACTCGCACGCCAAAGAGTTTGGCAAAGAAGAAGTGTCCGCCTTCGTGCAGGAGTATCAAGATGGAGAAACAGAGGATGAGCTGTAAGGCTTTGATCAGAAAAATTTCCATGAAATCCAATTGCGGGTTATTATCAATATAAGGTATGTCTTTACGCGGAAGTCTGTCGGTCTCAGGCCGCTCCGTCAATGAAGCGCCAGATGCGTTGGCGCGTCTCCTTGTCGCAGGCCACGTAGGCTTCCAGCGTGGGCCGGTTTTCGAATGGTACTTCGGCCAGGGCGCGGGCTATGAGGTTCGGGATTTGGAGGAAGGGGATGCGGCCTTCGCGGAACGCCAGGTTGGCCACTTCGTTGGCGGCATTGAGGACGCACGGCATGTTGCCGCCCCGGGCAAATGCCTCGTAGGCCAGCTGAAGGCATGGGAAACGATGGGCGTCGGGCCGCTCGAAGTGCATGGCCTGCAGGCTGAACAGATCCAGCCGTGTACTGTCCAGCGTGAGCCGTTGGGGGTAAGTGAAGGCGTAAAGGATGGGGATGCGCATATCGGGGACTCCCAATTGTGCCTTGATCGCGCCGTCGCGGAACTGTACTGCGCTGTGTATGACGCTTTCGGGATGGACCACAATTTCTATGTCGCTCGGGCGGACATCAAAGAGCCAACAGGCTTCGATCATTTCGAAGCCTTTGTTCATTAGGGTTGCGGAGTCGATGGTAATCTTGGCCCCCATGGTCCATTGAGGGTGCTTCAGGGCATCGGCCGGCGTCACGCGGGACAACTGTTCGGCCGTGTAAGTGCGGAAGGGGCCGCCCGAGGCGGTGAGGAGAATCTTTTCGAGGGCCCGGCGGTCTTCCCCGACGAGAGATTGCAGAATGGCGGAATGCTCACTGTCCACAGGAATGATAGGGACGCGCATCTCCTTGGCCAGGCCCGTCACCAGTTGCCCGGCTACGACCAGTGTCTCCTTGTTGGCAAGGGCTATGGGCTTACGGGCGCGGATGGCGTTGAGAGTAGGGCGAAGTCCGGAGAAACCGACCATGGATACGAGAACCAGGTCGATGTGCGCGTTGTCAACGATTTGACAAATGGCCTCCTCGCCGGCGTAGACCTGGATGGGCAAGTCGGCAAGCGCATCCTTGACAAAATCGTATTGTTGTTCATCGGCAATGGTGACTGCATAAGGGCGGAATTTCCGGGCCTGTTCTACAAGCAGGGAGGCGTTTTTCCCTGCTGTCAGGATATAGGCTTCCAGAATGTCGCTATGTTGGTCGACGACATTAAGCGCTTGTGTACCGATGGATCCTGTGGAACCGAGGATGGCAATCCTTTTTCGCATGTGTATCTGTTTGGCGGGATATTCTTTTTGATGGTTTGCGCGGCTGCGCGGAGCCAGAGTCAGTTCAGGTCGAGCAAGCCTTTGGGGAGCCGCAGTTGCAGTGTGCGGGATTCGGGCATGAATTGTATGAGCAGGTCTTCATGGAAGGGGAGCAGAATCTCCCGGTGCTTCGGGTCCTCGACGGTCAGGATAATGTTGGCGGAGGAGTCGTCGATGTGGGTTATCTTGCCGACTGTATGGCCCTGTTCGTCTGTTACGTTGAATCCGATCAAGGATTTCCAGGACTGGAAAGTTTCTTCCTCCCCCAGTTCCTTCAGAGGATAGAACACCTCGGATCCTTTGAGGGTCTTGGCTTGCTGTTCGGTGTCGATGTCCTCAAATTTGAAGATGGCGGTCTGGCTGTTCTTGAACCGGTATTCTTCCCAAAAGTACGGGACCAAGATGCCGTCCCTGTTCAGGAAAAGGTACTCGGCGTTGCCACGGTCAAATGCGTTGTCATGGAAGTTGAGTTCCACTTCTCCGCCAATGCCGTGGCGGCCGCCGATAGTGCCGATGAAGAGGACTTCGTCTTCGTGGATCATGCTTCGCGAATAATTTGTGCGCCCAAGGCGTTGAGCCGTTTCTCAATACTTTCATAGCCGCGGTCGATCTGCTCAATGTTGTCTATGCGGCTGGTGCCTTCAGCGCTCATGGCTGCAATGAGCATGGCTATGCCGGCGCGGATGTCAGGGCTGACCATGCGCTTGCCGCGAAGTCTGATTTCGTTGTCGTGGCCGACGACAACGGCGCGATGGGGGTCGCAGAGAATGATTTGGGCACCCATGTCGATGAGCTTGTCGACAAAAAACAGACGGCTTTCAAACATTTTCTGGTGGAAAAGCACGGACCCCTTGGCTTGGGTGGCCACGACAATCAATACGCTGATGAGGTCCGGTGTGAGTCCCGGCCAAGGCGCATCCGCCATGGTCATGAATGAACCGTCGACAAAGGTCTCGATTTCGTAATGGTCCTGCCGCGGGACGTAGAGATCGTCGCCGCGATGCTCTATTTGGACGCCGAGACGCATAAATGCCTCGGGTATGATGCCGAGATTGCGGAGTGAGACGTCTTTGATGGTGATGCCGTCGCCAGTCATGGCGGCTATGCCGATAAAGCTCCCGATTTCAATCATGTCGGGCAGAATGGTGTGGCTGGCTCCGTGCAGTTCCTTCACACCGACAATGGTCAGAAGATTTGAGGAAATTCCACTGATGCGGGCGCCCATGCGGTTGAGCAGATGACAAAGTTGCTGCACGTAAGGTTCGCACGCCGCATTGTATATGGTCGTAGTGCCTTCTGCCAGTACAGCTGCCATGATGATATTGGCGGTGCCGGTGACGGACGCTTCGTCCAGCAGCATGAAAGTGCCGTGAAGGCGTTGGGCTGTTATGTCGTATGTATCGGTTGCGCTTTGATAAGTGAAGGTTGAGCCTAATTTCTTCAGGCCGTAGAAGTGAGTGTCGAGACGCCGACGGCCGATTTTGTCTCCGCCGGGCTTGGCTATGGAGATTCTGCCGCAGCGGGCCAGCATGGGGCCGATGAGAAGAATACTGCCTCGAAGTTTGGCGCAATGCTCCAAGAACTCTTGGCTTTCCAGGCAGGAGAGGTCAATATCCCGTGCACAGAAACTCTTGTCACCCGGACCGTTCGTCGTAACCCTTACTCCGATAGACTGGAGGAGGCGAATCAGGTTGTTGACATCCAGTATGTCGGGTATGTTCTTAATGCGTACTTCGTCGCGGGTTAGCAACGTGGCACAGATAACCTGCAGCGCCTCGTTTTTGGCACCCTGAGGTGTGATTTCCCCCGACAGGCGGTGTCCCCCTTCGATGATGAACGATGCCATCTATGATTGTGTTTCTATTAAAATCTTCTGCCTTTCCGCTGATAACGGTTCACGTGAGGATTGGGGCGCGCCGGAGCAAGCTGTTCCAAAGCATGGACAACTTCCTCCGCCTTGACGTTGCCGCGGGTATAACTCTCCATGTCCCGTCCGATTCTTTCATTTTCCAAGCCATCTCCTTTGTTGTATGCGAGATCCTGTTTCATGCGGGCGGCGACAATGCTGATGTACTGGTCGCGGTATCCTGTGTCAGAATCCATATTCGCCAGTTTTTCCAACGCTTCTTCCAGCATGTGGCCGTAATGGCGGTAGCGGATTTTATGACCCGGGTAGGACAGTTTGTGCGGCTTGGCCTCTTCTGTGAGACGCTCGATTTCGCAAGGATAAGTAATGTCGAGCTGGTAATTGGACATTAAGGCAAGATGATTCCAGAGTATCTGCTCGTATCGGGGTGTCCGGCGTATCTGCGGATTGAGTTGGTCCATGACGCGTATGATGTTTTCAGCATAGGCTTGCCGTTGCTGCGCGTCTTCAATTGTAAGGGCGCGGTCAATCATCATTTGGACGTGGCGTCCGTACTTGGGAAGTTTCAGATGTTCCAGAGAGGTATTGTACGTAATAGTTGACATGATTTCTGAGTAAGTCAGTCGGGCGTGCATTACTGACCGCCTGCGACGGATTTATGAGTTGAAGAGGATGTTCTTTCGGGGCGTCCCGGCTATGAAGTCTTTCAGATAATAGGGTTCAAAGTAGGCAACGTCCTGAAACTTTTCCCGGGCCATGGCCATCTCTGCGAGAGGCAACATGTAGCGCGCTGCAGGATAGATGCCTTCAATGAAATGTGCGTTGGGGTGATGCGTCAAAGTCTGGAATTTTTTAGCTCCTTCGCCAAAGAAGAATACGGGCCCGCGTTCCAGGTATTCCGCATAACTGTCTTCGGTAAGGATTTCGGCCTGTGTGGGACGTATTTCTTTCAGCCCACGGTCGTAGATGGCTGAGTAGACTTCCATCCGTCTGGCGTCGAGCATGGGGCAGAGTAAGGCATCATCGCAAACTTCTTCGTGATAGAGCAGTACGGGGGTGCACATAATTTTCAGCGTGGGTATGGCGATGAGCTTTACGCCACGTCCGTAGCAAACGCCCTTTGCCGTGGAAGAGCCAATCCGCAAGCCGGTGTATGAACCGGGACCTTGACTGAGGGCAACTGCATCGAGGGGGATGGCATGGCTGTCGGCGAAGGAGAGCGCTTCTTTGACAAAAGGAGCCAGAACGGCTGCGTGCGACGGGCCATCTTTCTTTTCTTCCTCTGTCAGGCAGACCCCGTCTTGGCTCAGTGCCACCGAGCATACGCGAGTCGACGTTTCAATATGAAGTATGCACGACATGTATGGGGTTGTTTTACGATTTTGTTTGCAAAGTTAGTGCAACGTGCCCGAAAGTCCAAATTTATTCCCGCTTTTCCGCTTGCGTCATTCCCGCGGAGCAGGTTTACCGCCAGGCGTCACACGGTCATCAAGTCGCGCATTATCATGTCCGAAAGGAAAAGTCCTGCCGGGGTAAGGCGCAGATGCCCGTCGCGCTCCTCCAGTTCCTTGAGCCGCAGATAGGGCGTAGCCGCATTAAGCAGTTCGCTTAATGCAGCAGCTCCGAATTGGCGGGAGAGAAGTTCGAGATTAACTCCAACGTTTGTTCTCAAGGCCGTAAATACAAATTCATTGCGGCTTTCGTTTTGAGAGAGGTGTTCCTCTCGGAATGCAGGTGCTCCGGGCGTGTTCAGATAGGCGCACAGGTCGGCTCGGTTCTCTCGTCGCGTGCGTTTTGCGTCGAAGGAGTGCGCGCCGGGTCCGCAGCCGATATAGGGGGAGCCGTCCCAATAAGACGAGTTGTGTCGCGAGCGCCAGCCGCTTCGGGCAAAGTTGGAGATTTCGTAATGTTCGAATCCGGCGGCCTCGGCCAGTTCTTTCAGGAGGTAGAAGGATGAACGGTAAGTCTCTTCGCCTGCTTCTTTTAGCTTGCCTATGTCCCGCAGTCTGGTCAGCTGTGTACCGTCCTCATAGGTCAGTGCATAGGCAGAAAGGTGCTTGATGGGAAGCCGGAGAGCGGTATCAATGTCGTGCCGCCATGTGTCGAGGCTTTGGCCTGGGAGTCCGTAAATCAGGTCAATGCTTAGATTTACGAAGCCGGCCTCGTGCAGCGTCAGGACGGCGTTGCGCGCCTGGGAAGCATTGTGCCGGCGGTGCAGGATTTTCAGCAAATCTTCGTTGAATGTCTGTATGCCCAGACTGACGCGGTTGACGCCTGTGGATTGTAGCACAGCGATGAAGTCTTTGGAAATATCGTCCGGATTTGCTTCGATCGTAATTTCTGCGTCTGGATCAATGGTGTAAGCACTATGGATCGTACTGAAGATTCGAGTGAGCGCCTCTCCGGATAGTTGGCTCGGGGTGCCACCACCCAGGTAGATAGTGGTCAGCTGGCGTCCTTCCGCTTCCTCCTTTCTGGATACCAGTTCGGCGCATAAGGCTTCTGCAAAGGCTGCTTTTTCCGCCTCGCCGCAAGTCGTGGAGTAGAAGTCGCAGTAAATGCACCGCTGCTTGCAGAATGGTATGTGGATGTACAGACCTTGCTTGCAGCCGGTATTTTCTGAGGGCGGTGCTTCGTAAGTTCGGGGCATGATGTTTGACAGGCTAAGGAATAAGGCCGGATGGCCGCCTGCAACGTCTGATGGCAGCCATCCGGTCAGTGGGATAATAGTTTGAATGGACTCGTCGCCCTTATTCCTCACGTAAGAATTTATCCATCGCGAGGGCCGCGCGCTTACCGTCGCCCATGGCGAGGATGACCGTGGCTCCACCACGGACGATGTCGCCACCTGCGTAGATAAATGGTATGGACGACTTCATGCTGTCGTCAACGACAATCGTGCCGCGGGAGCTGATGTCCAGTCCGTTGACAGAATGCGGGACAATCGGGTTGGGCGAAACGCCGATGCTCACGACGACCATGTCGGCATTAATCGTTTCCGTTGCCCCTTCGATGGGGACAGGACGTCTGCGGCCGCTTGCGTCCGGTTCGCCCAGTTCCATTTTCTGTAGTACGATTTGCTGGACGTGCCCTTTTTCGTCCGCGATGTACCGGAGCGGATTGTGCAACGTGAGAAAGCGCACGCCCTCTTCTTTGGCGTGGTGGATTTCCTCAATGCGGGCAGGCATTTCTTCTTCCGAGCGGCGGTAAACAATGGTCGCTGTTTCGGCACCCAGGCGCAGTGCTGTTCTGACGGCGTCCATTGCCGTGTTTCCGCCGCCGACCACAACCACGTGCTTGCCGTGTGGCGCAGGCGTGTCGCTGTCGGGATTCGACGCATCCATCAGATTGACGCGGGTCAGGTACTCATTGCTTGACAGAATGTTGATGGAGTTTTCTCCGGGTATGCCCATAAACCTGGGCAGTCCGGCGCCGGAGGCAACAAAGACTCCTTCGAATCCTTCGGCTTTTAGTTGCGCTATGCTGATGGTTTTACCTACGATGCAGTCCTTTACAAAGTGGACGCCGCTGCATTTCAGGTTTTCAATCTCAAAATCCACGATGCTGTTGGGCAAGCGGAACTCCGGGATGCCGTACTTTAATACGCCGCCGATTTCGTGTAGCGCTTCGAAGACGGTAACATCGTATCCGCGCTGTGTCATCTCGCCTGCAAACGAAAGTCCGGCAGGACCAGAACCCACAACGGCCACCTTCCGGTTCAACTTCTCGCGGGGCACAATCGGTCGGGGCGTGGCGTTTTCCCTTTCAAAGTCGGCTGCGAAGCGTTCCAAGTAACCGATAGCTACCGGTTTGCTGCCCATCTTGTGGTGGATGCAGCGGCTTTCACACTGTTTCTCTTGAGGACAGACGCGGCCGCAGACTGCCGGCAGTGTGCTCGTTTCCTTAATGGTGTGGGCTGCTTGTATGAATTCGCCTTTTTCGATGTGTTTCACGAACCGGGGGATGTCGATGCCTACGGGGCAGCCTTCCACGCATCCCGGGTTGGCGCAGTCAAGGCAGCGGCGGGCTTCCTGCTGCGCCACTTCGGCGCTCAGGCCGAGGTTCACTTCCTGACGCAGCTGGCGGGCGCGCACGGCTGCCGGCACTTCCGGCATGACGCACCTTTCTATGGCCAGTCTTTCCTTGGGCTTCATTTCGCGGCGCAGGGCTTGACGCCATGCAGCGTTGCGCGAGGCATCTTCGCCTGCAACAGCTTCCGGGGCTGCCGCGGATGCTGATTCTTCTGCTTTTTGCCCGGCGTTTTCGCCGGGAATGATGTCGGCGTGCGGGTGAGTTGCGGCGTAGCGTTCCTCGTCGCGGAATGCGCCCATGCGCTGCAGCATTTCGTCGAAGTCTACCTCGTGGCCGTCAAACTCGGGGCCGTCTACGCAGACGAATTTCGTCTGGCCGCCCACCGTCACGCGGCAGGCGCCGCACATGCCTGTGCCGTCCACCATGATGGTGTTCAGAGAAACGTCCGTCGGGATGTCGTATTGCTTGGTAAGCAGGCAGACGAATTTCATCATAATAGCCGGGCCAATGGCAAAGCATTTGTCGACCTTTTCCCTCTTCAAAACGGCTTCAATACCGTTAGTCACAAGCCCCGTTGTGCCGTATGATCCGTCGTCCGTCATGATTATCACTTCGTCCGAACTGTCGCGCATTTCTTTTTCCAGGATGATCAGTTCCTTGCTCCGTCCGGCCAAGATGGAGATGACGCGGTTGCCTGCGGCTTTCAGTGCCTGCACAATGGGCAGCATCGGCGCGATGCCGACACCGCCTCCAGCGCAGACTACTGTGCCGAACTTTTCAATATGCGTGGCTTTGCCCAATGGGCCGACTACATCCGTGATGTAATCACCTTTGTTGAGGGAACAGAGTTTGTGGGAGGAAAATCCCGTTTCCTGAACAACCAGTGTGATGGTGCCTTTAGCTGTGTCGGCTTCAGTGATGGTGAGGGGGATGCGTTCCCCGTGTTCGCCTACGCGGACAATGACAAAGTGGCCGGCTTTGCGGGCACGTGCGATGAGGGGTGCCTCTACAACCAGCTTGAATACTTTCTCGGAAAACTGTTCTTTATGGATAATTCTGTTCATGCCCATGAGTTTTTCTCTGCGGCAAAGGTAGGCATAAAACGCCGAACGGAAAAGTAAACTTTGCAGAATGGTACACGGTCCCGGTGAAAAGGCGCCGGTCCAGGCACGCGGACGGGCAGCCTTATTCCTGTCTTAACGAACGCCTAATGTTGCGTTTATTCGTTAAAATCCGCGCCTATGTGACGCGGGTTCAGGATAATTTCCTATTTTTGTCACATGGAGGGTGCCGGCAGACACGCACGCCCCTTAAGTGAAAGTTCGTTTTAAGTAGAACGCGCAGTTAGTCCTGCGTAAAAAGACATTGCTATGAAGCGTTATGTGTTTATCCTGTTGGCAGCGCTGTTGTCCGTCACGGTGGGGCGGGCCATGGACTACGAGGAAGCGCGGCAGCGTGCCTGGTTCCTGACGGATAAGATGGCCTATGAGCTGAATCTGACCCCCGAACAGTATGACCGGGCTTATGAGGTCAACCTCAACTATTTGATGAGCATCAGAACTGCGTCGGACTGCTACGGCAGTTATTGGGACTACCGTGATGCGGATCTGCGCTTCATCTTGTTTGATTGGCAATACGCATTGTATAAAACCATCGACTATTTCTTCAGACCCATTCGCTGGTATCAGAGTCGTTGGTACTTCCCGATTTTCCACCGTTATCGGCAAGGTTACTATTTCTTCTCGCGCCCAACGATTTATGTGACCTATCGGGGAGGAAATTGGCGTCATCGTCATCATCGCGATCCGAGTCCGTACATGCACATGCGTTTCCGTCCCGGGGGAGGAATGCGCGACCGCTACAATCATTCCGGCCGTCCGGGCTATCGCCCCGGCTTACCGGCTCCGGGTCCGCGTCCTGGCGGTCAACGTCCCGGCGGTGAGCGACCTGGCAATGCCCGCCCCGGCCAGCGTCCGGGCGGTGAACGGCCGAGTCAGCGTCCAGGTAACCAGCGTCCAGGTAACCAGCGTCCAGGTAACCAGCGCCCCGGCAACCAACGCCCGAGCCAACGTCCAGGCAATGTTCGCCCAGGCCAGCGCCCCGGCAACCAACGCCCGAGCCAACGTCCAGGCAATGTTCGCCCAGACCAGCGCCCCGACAATCAACGCCCGAGCCAACGTCCAGGCAATGTTCGCCCAGGCCAGCGCCCGGGTGGTCAGCGTCCGATCCAGCGCCCGAACCGCCAACCGCAGCGGCAAAGACCGCAGCACGGGCAGGTTAACCGCCAGCGCCCGTCGCGCAATTTCCACTTTGCGGGCCAGTCCCGTCAGCAGCGCTCCGCGTCCCGACCGGCCCAGCGGAGCCATCGGCGTTGATTGTTGGGCTTCAGGCGGACAACGGAGCACGGACATAAGAAAATGATGCGGGGCGCGTCCCTCTCCGCTAAAAAACGCTATCTTTGCAGGCACAAGTCCCGGGCACTATACCGACAAGTCCCGGACAGAATAAAAATATCAGAGGAATCATGACAGAATTAACGTTAAAGTACGGGTGTAATCCCAACCAAGTGCCTGCGCGCATTTATATGGAGGAGGGACAGTTGCCCGTTACCGTATTGGGCGGACGCCCGGGCTACATCAATTTCCTGGATGCACTCAATGGCTGGCAGTTGGTGCGGGAGCTGAAGGCGGCTACGGGGGTGCCCGCTGCAACTTCGTTCAAGCACGTGTCGCCTGCGGGAGCGGCCATCGGCCTGCCCTTGGACGACGTGATGCGTAAGATTTATTTTGTGGACGATATAACCGAACCCCTCACACCGATTGCGTCGGCTTATGCGCGGGCACGCGGCGCAGACCGCATGTCCTCTTACGGTGATTTCGTTGCACTGTCCGATCCGTGCGACTTGGCCACCGCTCTCCTGATCAAGCGCGAGGTGAGCGATGGAATCATCGCTCCGGGTTATACGCCCGAGGCGCTCGAGATCCTGAAGAGCAAGCGGAAGGGTACTTATAACATTCTGCAAATAGATCCGGACTACGTCCCGGCCAAGATAGAGCACAAGCAAGTGTTCGGCATTACCTTCGAGCAGGGGCGCAATGAGGTAAACCTTGCCGACGCTGCCCTTTACGAGGAGCGCCCGACGGCGAACAAGGAGATACCGGCCGAAGCCATGCGCGACCTGATCGTGTCGCTCATTACGCTGAAATATACCCAGAGCAATTCGGTCTGCTATGTCAAGGACGGACAGGCCATAGGCATTGGCGCCGGTCAGCAGAGCCGCATTCACTGCACGCGTCTGGCAGGCGACAAGGCGGACCATTGGTGGCTCCGTCAGCACCCGCAGGTGTTGCAGTTGCCGTGGAAGCCGGGCATACGCCGCGCCGACCGCGACAACACGATCGACGTATATTTGACCGATGATGCCGATGACGTATTGGCCGATGGCGCATGGCAGCAGTTCTTCACCGAACGCCCGCAGCCGCTGAGCCGCGAACAGCGTCGCGAGTGGATTGCCCAGGCTACCGGGGTCAGCTTGGGGTCGGATGCTTTCTTCCCCTTTGGCGACAACATCGAAAGAGCCCACAGGAGTGGTGTATGCTACATTGCGCAACCCGGTGGCAGTGTGCGCGACGATCATGTCATCGCCACGTGCGATCGCTACGGCATCGCGATGGCCTTTACCCATACCCGTTTGTTCCACCATTAATTCTATTGGATTTGCCATGCGGCCAGTCGCAGACGAAGAAATAACACAGGCCATTCTGGGCGGTATCAAGTTCAAGGGGGCGGCGAAGGGAGCATCGCCCAAGAAGGATAAAATCCAGACCAAAGCCCGCAAGAAACAGTATATCACCGGCAGTCACGGCAGTGCCTCGGCCAAGAAGAAGGCAGAGATTCGCGCCCGGCGCGCCGCCCGGGGCAAAAAGAAAGGATGACAGGCCCTGCGATTATCTTCGGACGATTTGCCTTTGAAGAATGTCCTGTGCGAGGCGGCAGGTTATGGCCTGCGGTGCTACTTCCCGCGGGTGAAAACGATAGGCAGAAATAACTTTTAACCGGAATAGGGACGCCGACAACGCGCCCTATCCCGGTTTTTTCTGTCCCTATTCCCGTAAGTCGGGGGCTTATTCCAGTGCACGGGAGACCACGCCGCCGATGTCGGACGGCGGTTGCAGACGGAGCGATGCCGGAAATGATTGGCCGACCAATTGGGCAAATTCGTCGATTTGGACATAAATTTCCTGCAATGGGCTGTGTCGGAACGCGCGGAAGCGCTTATCTTTGCTCAGCGAGCGGCGGACGGTTGTTGCCGCGCGGAAAAGAAAGCGCAGCCAGGCCGCAGCTCCGTACAGGACAGTCCGAATAATTGTACAATAACGGTTATACAAAAGAATGACAAGGCGGTTCGACATCATCAGCAGCAGGTCCGGCGCGCTGAAGCGCGCCGAATGGGTGCTCCATGTCCTGATATGGGCCTATGTATTTGCTTCTCCGCTCTTCTTTCGCCGCAGGGGCGAGGAAATAAACTGGTTGGCCTACGGCCCCCGGCTCTATTTTCCGCTGGCCTCATGTGTGGTCTTTTATGTTAATTTTCTCGTACTGGTGCCCCGGCTTTTTGTCCGCCGGCGTTATGGCACTTTTGTTTTGCTCAACCTGCTGCTCCTCGTCGCTGCGGTAGCCAGTTTTGCGCCCTACGCGGGGCTGTTTCCGCCTCCCGAGCATTTCCATCCCCGTCGGATGCCGCGCGGACCGCGGCCGCAATGGCTCTTCTGGGTCATGGCCGGGCGCAATTTCGTTTCGCTGGCCTTTGTGGCCTTCGTGGCCGCGGCCGTGCGCCTCAGTATGCTGTGGCGAAGCGCTGAGGACGCGCGCCGCGAGGCCGAGCTCGGGAGAAGCGAGGCTGAGCTGAAGAACCTGAAAAACCAGCTTAATCCGCATTTCCTGCTGAACACGTTGAACAACATTTATGCGCTCACCGCGCTCGACCCCGAGGCTGCGGGGCGCGCCGTGCTGGAGCTGGGCCGGTTGCTCCGCTACGTGCTCTATGAGGACCAAAAAGGCTTGGTCCCGTTGCGGCGCGAGGCGGAGTTCCTGCGGACCTACGTGGAACTCATGCGCATACGTCTGCCAAAGCATGTGGAGACGACGGTTGACTTTGACATCCCGGAAGACAAGGACGAGCCGATGGTGGCGCCGCTGATATTCATTTCGCTGGTAGAGAATGCGTTCAAGCATGGCGTAAGTCCCACGCAGCCCAGTTTTGTCCGCATAACCCTGCGCGCGGACAGCCGGCAAGTGTACTTCCTGTGCCGTAACAGCAACTTCCCCAAGTCCGACGGCGACCACAGTCCGCGGGGAATAGGCCTGCGCCAGGTGTCGGGGCGGCTGGAACTGGCCTATCCGGGCCGTCACATGTGGCACTACGGACTGGCTGACGACGGGCAGTCCTACTATTCGGAAATCACGATCAAGATATAACCGCTTAGCATGAGTAAGAAAATGACGAAGTCACTGCTTTCCTGCGCCATAATCGACGACGAGCCGCTGGCCGTCAAACTGCTGGAGACTTATGTGGAACGTACGCCTTTCCTGCAGTTGTGCGGCACGTATTCCAGCGCCGTGGCGGCAGTCGGCGAACTTAGGGAGAATCCCGTGGACCTGCTTTTCTTGGATATCCAGATGCCGGACTTGGACGGGCTGGAGTTCGCCCGTATGCTCAACTCGGAGACGCGGGTGGTTTTTACGACGGCTTTCAGCCAGTATGCAGTAGAGGGATTCCGCGTGCAGGCGCTGGACTATCTGCTGAAACCGGTGAGCTATGCCGATTTCTTGGAGGCGGCCAACCGCGCCAAGGACTGGTTCAGCCACGGCGAGGTCGCGGCTGAAACGGAAGGGGCGGCCGATGCCGAATCTTTCTTCGTCAAGAGCGATTACAGGCTGGTGCGCGTGCGGTTCGACGACATCCTTTATGTGGAAGGCCTGAAGGATTATGTCAAAATATGCCTTTCGGGCGGGCGTCGCTCCGTGCTGGCGCTGACTGCCATGCGCACGGTCGAGAATTACCTGCCGACGGACAAATTTATGCGGGTGCACCGCTCGTTCATCGTGAACATGGAACGCGCCGAGGCCCTGGACCGCGGGCAGATAGTTTTCGGGGAGAAGCGCATACCCGTGTCGGACAGCTACAAGGATGCCGTGCAAGCATACGTCAACGGGCGCCTGCTTCGCGGGCGCGACTGACTGCAGCCGCCCGGCGGCCTGTCCGGAAGGATGGTCTGCATTTTTTTGCCATTCTTTGAGTGGAGAGCTACGTGTTTCGGCGAAAAAAAATTATCTTTGCGGTCAAATCATTCTTATAACCCATCATTCGTATGAAGCATTTTCTGTTGTTCATAGCATTGTTGCTGGCGTTGCCTCTTTCGGCCCAGCAGTCGGAGGACGAGAAATATCTGGCAGGCGCGGTCCCCGTGAACGAAGCGGGATTCGTGGAGTTCAAGAAAACTTACACGGTGAGAAACAAGTCCAAGGGCGAAATCTATCACAGCCTGAAGGAATACACGCAGCGGGAGATTGTCGAGGGCGAGAACCACTTGGAGCAGGCCCGCATCACCGAGGCGGACAGCGCGAACGGCGTGATCGCGGCCAGTATGGAGGAGTATCTGTATTTCAAGCGTAAGGCTTGGACCATGGATCGTGTCCGCTTTTATTATCAGCTGGTTTTTGAAGTGACGGACAGCACGTATACGGTAACGATGCGCAATCTGCATTATTTGTATGATGACGTGCCAAGCCCGCAGGATTATCGCGCAGAGAATTGGATAACGGATGAGGAGGCTTTGAACAAGGCGGGCACAAAGCTGAACCGCGTAGCTGGAAAGTTCCGTCGCTTCACGATTGACCGCAAGGATGAGATTTTCCTCGGTGCCGCCCGCGCCGCCGGAGCTGTGCGTAAAGTGGTGCGCTACGTCGAGGAAGAGGAATGACAGACCGCAATCGCGGCGGCTTCCCGTAAAGGGGCGGTGGCCGTGGGGTAAAAAAGCAAGCGAGGGAATACCGCCTTCAGGCCGGAGTTCCCTCGCTTATATATTATAGGAGTATATTCAAAGAATAAAAGCCTATTAGTATAGGCTCTGCTTTTGGGTTTGCAGCTTGCGCATTTCATTGCTCAACTGCTGGCACATCGGTCCGTTCCCCATGGAGCGGTAGCGCTCAAAGCTGTATCTCAGCTTGGCGTTGAGTTCTTCTGTCTTCTTTTTCATGCTGCTGAATTTTTGGGTTATTGTGTTGGTTGGCATTCCGCTGACGGCAACGTCATGCCGTCCTTCGAAATCCGCTGCAAAATTAATGCCTTTTTTCCTGACAGAGGCAATTAGACTGCAAAATTGTCAGACCGTAACCGAATTTTTGCAAATGCGGGGGCGGCTTTCTAGTGCAGTCGCGCTCATTTGTTCCCGAAAAAAATGCGGAACTGCGTACGTCAGGTCGAGATATTTTAGTACGTTTGCATGTCGCTTGAAGCACCCCCCCCTGTCCAGGAGGCGTGGCGAAGCGGAACGGAGCTGTCCGGGTCACATCAGCTTCGGACGATACAGACAGAAACTAAAAAGGGCGCGATATGAAACGGGTAACATTGGAAATTCCTTATTATAGTTGTGCGCTGGAGGAACTAAGTCCTGAGGACCGGCGCCTGGTCGATGCCGCCCGCGCGGCGACAGTCTCGAGCTATTCTCCGTATTCCCATTTTTACGTAGGAGCGGCGGTCCTCTTGGCCGACGGCAATATCGTAGCCGGAAGCAATCAGGAGAATGTGGCTTTCCCCTCCGGTACCTGCGCCGAACGCTGCGCCATGTTCTACGCCAATTCGCGTTATCCGGACGTAGCCCCAGTGGCCTTGGCCGTAGCCGCGCGAGGTGCTGACGGCACCTTCACCCCAAAGCCGGTAACGCCCTGCGGCGCCTGCCGGCAGGTCCTGCTTCAGGTTCAAATCCGCTACGGAAGGGCGCTGCGGATTCTGCTTTACGGTTCTGAGCAAGTCTACGTGATGGACAATGTGGAGCGCATCCTGCCCTTCCAGTTCGACAGCCTGGAGTAGCGGGCTTCTGCGGCCTACGCAGCGAGAAATTTATTCAGAGTAAGAAACTTTCCGCCCTCTGTGCGGGGCAAAACCAAATGTCAGACAGATGATGAACGAATGGTTCGAGTGTAAAATCAAATACGAGAAAACGATGGAAAACGGCTTGGTCAAGAAGGTAACGGAGCCATACCTAGTTGACGCACTGAGCTTCACCGAGGCCGAGAAACGGATTATCGATGAAGTCTCGCCCTTTATGACCGGCGAGTTCCAGGTATCCGACATCAAGCGGGCCAAGTACGCCGAGTTCTTCGAGACACCCGAGGAAAGCGCTGACCGTTGGTACAAGGCGAAGCTCGTGTTCATTACGCTCGACGAACAGAAGGGCATTGAGAAAAAGACGTCCCAGAATGTGCTCATCCAAGCCGCCGACCTGCCCGGAGCGATCATGCGCCTGGAGGATGGCATGAAGGGCACCACCCTCGATTTCACCATTGCCTCGATAGCAGAGACCGGCATCATGGACGTGTTCCGCTACAAGGAGACGCCGGCCCCGAATTTCGTGAAAAAGGAGGAATAATCATATGGATACGGAGATTAAAGAACGCCTGGAGCGGCTACGTGCGGAGCTACCCGCCTCGGTCAAGCTGGTGGCAGTCTCCAAATTTCACCCCGTCGAAGTGCTTCGTGCCGCCTACGATGCCGGCCAGCGCGTCTTTGGCGAAAGCCGGGTGCAGGAGCTGGTAAGCAAACACGAAGCCCTGCCCGGGGACATCGAGTGGCATTTCATAGGCCATTTGCAGCAGAACAAAGTAAAGTACATCGCGCCCTTTGTCCGGCTTATCCACGCCGTGGACAGCCTGAAGCTGCTGGCCGAGATCGACAAGCAGGCACGGCGCTGCGACCGCGTCATCCCCTGCCTGCTTCAGCTGCACGTTGCCGCCGAAGAAAGCAAGTACGGATTCACGCCCGAGGAGTGCCGTGCCATGCTCTCCGGCGGCGAATGGCGCGAGCTTCACCATGTCGCCATCGTCGGCATGATGTGTATGGCCACGAATACCTACGACACTGAGCGCGTGCGGCGCGATTTCCATGACGCCTACCTCTTCTACAAGGAAGCCAAGCGCGACTTTTTCGCCCAGTGCCCCGCCTTTCACGAGCGCTCTTGGGGCATGAGCCACGACTATCCGCTGGCCATCCAAGAGGGAGCCACCATTGTCCGTATAGGGACAAACATTTTCGGCCCGCGCGAGTACTGAGCGAGCCCTTCCCGGCAATTTCCTGAGGCCCCCGCCGCGCAGTCCCCGTTCCGGACCACGCGGCGGGGGCTTTCGGCTTATATCACCCTTCCTCCGCGCCTCAGCAAATCGCGCATCGTGGGCTGAGGCTTCGGCTTCACCGCGATTTCCACCCGTTCGCTGCTCGCCTCCGCCTTCAGTGTCCTCTTACCCCCGTCGGCCGCCGGTTCCAGCAACTCCGCCTTGAATTTGCAGGCAGGGATCCTAATTTCCCCCTCCGAAGCAGGCACCACCACGTAGTGAGCCCACACCAGCGCGTATGTCACCCCGCGGCGCGTCAGGGAGCGGCGCACCTGTCGGCGCACCGGCAGCCGCCGGAAGCGCACCCGCTTCGACGATTCCAGTTCGTCCCGGCTCTCCACGCGAAGGATGGGGTAGAGCGACCGGACGACGAACGTCACCACGCAACTGTCGCCCACGGTCAGCGCCGGTTTGCTCACGCTCACCGTCACGCTAAGTTTCTTGTCATCGTCATCCCTGTCGCGCGCGCCGAGTTGCGAGAAGGCCAAGCCCGCCAGCAGGAAGGAGAGAAGCAAAAGAAAACGTTTCATAAGCGTCTCAGAATGATTCAATATTCAGTGAAGGGGGGTAAGGAAGAAGAGAACCGCGCCGCGTCACAGGCTCTCGCATTCGCTGATCCAGGCCGTGGCACAGGCATCGCTCGGCATACGCCAGTCGCCCCGAGGGCTCAGCGAGCAACTCCCCACCTTCGGCGAGTCCGGCAGGCAGCTGCGCTTGAACTGCTGCGAGAAGAAGCGGCGGAAGAAGCACGTCAGCCACTTCTTGAGCGTAGCGTCGTCGTAGGTCGAAGTGCGGTCGTCGTTCCCGTCGAAAGCCTTTCGCGCAAGGTAGAAAATCTTCGACGGCCGCATCCCGAAGCGCAACGTGTAGTAAAGGAAAAAGTCGTGCAGTTCGTAGGGGCCGATGAGACTTTCCGTCTGCTGCACGATGTCCCCCGCCTCGTCCGCCGGCAGTAGCTCCGGGCTGATGGGCGTACGCACGATGTCCAGCAGCGTCTCGCGGCAGTCCTCGTCCACCAGGTTCAGCGCCGCCCACTGCACCAAGTGCCTGACCAGCGTCTTGGGCACCGCCGCGTTCACGCCATACATGCTCATGTGGTCGCCGTTGTACGTTGTCCAGCCCAGCGCCAGTTCGCTCAGGTCGCCCGTACCCACCACTATGCCTCCCGTCTTGTTCGCCAAGTCCATCAGTAGCTGCGTGCGCTCGCGCGCCTGACTGTTCTCGTACGTTGCGTCGTGCACCTGCGGGTCTTGACCAATGTCCCTGAAATGCACCTCGAGGGCCTCGCGGATGTTGATTTCCCGGCATGTCACGCCCAGTCCCCGCATCAGGTTGAGCGCGTTGGCGTGCGTGCGGTCCGTCGTGCCGAAGCCCGGCATTGTCACCCCCAGGATGCGCTTTCTCTCCAGCCCGAGGCGGTCGAAAGCCAGCACGCACACCAGCAAGGCCAGCGTAGAGTCCAGCCCCCCGCTGATGCCCACCACGGCCGTCTGCGCGTGCGCGTGCTCCAAGCGTCGCGCCAGCCCCGCGGCCTGGATGCTCAGGATCTCCCGGCAGCGCACGTCCAGTTCCGGCCCGCGCGGCACAAAGGGCAGCGGGTCTACCGTCCGCGTCAGGCTGAAGCGCTCCGTCGGCAGCGGCACACCCTCCAGCTCCACGCGCCGCCACTGCCTGCCGCCCGCCAGCTGCTGGCCCGCTGCGGCGGCAAACGTCGTGTTCACCTGCCGCTCCGTGCGCAGCCGCTCCACGTCGATCTCGCTTACCACCAGCTGCTCCTCCATGCAGAAGCGCTCCCCCTCGGCCAGCATCGTCCCGTTCTCGGCAACGATAACGGCTCCGCCGAACACCACGTCCTGCGAGCTCTCCCCGTAGCCGCAGCCGGCATACACGTAGCCCGCCAGGCACCGCGCGCTCTGCCCCCGGACGAGGTCGCGCAGATAAGCATGCTTCCCCACCAACTCGTTGCTCGCGCTCAGATTCAGAATCACGTCCGCCCCCGCCAGCGCAAGCCCGCAACTCGGCGGGACCACGGCCCAGAGGTCCTCGCATAGCTCAATGCCCAGCGTGGTACCGCCCACGTCGAAGAGCAAGTCCGTCCCGCACGGCACGCACTGCCCGCACAGGCGGAGCTCAGCCCCCGCGCCCATCAGGCTCCCCGGCGCAAACCAGCGCCGCTCGTAAAATTCGTTATAGTTGGGCAAGAACGTCTTCGGGACAATCCCCCGGATGCGGCCTCCCTGGACGACCACCGCGCAGTTCAGGAGGCCGCCGCGTGCGGCGATGGGCGCGCCCACCACTGCTGTCAGTTTCAGACCCCGGCTCAGCTCCGAGAGGCGCAACAGGGCGCGCTCCGCCTCGTCCGCGAGCAGCTGTTGGCGAAATAAGTCCTGGCACGAGTAGGCTGTGATCGACAGTTCCGGGAACACCACAATCTCCACGCCCAAACCCTCGGCGCGCGCCATGAGGCTTTCTATGCGCTCCGTGTTGTATCTGCAGTCCGCCACCCTCACCGCGGGAACGGCGGCCGCCACTTTTATGAATCCGTTGTGCATGTTGTGCAGTTTTTTGAAAAAGAGAGAACTACTTGAACGTGCAAAAGTACTAAGAAGAAACCAAACCCACGTCGCAGCCCGGCCGGAAACTTACCCGCCTCGCTCAGACGGACCGGCAAAAAGCCGCAGAAGTCCTTTGTTAAGGCTTCTGCGGCTTCCGATTTACCCGCCGGGCACGGGGCCAGGCCCCATAGCCAGCGGGCTTAGCCCCGTGGCTTCGCGCCCTAGTCCCGTGGCTTCGCGCCCTAGTCCCGTGGCTTCGCGTCCTAGTCCCGTGGCTTCGCGCCTTAGCCCCGTCGCTCGCGCGTTAGTCGGCCGCGAGGGTGAGCTGCTTCACCGCGGGGCAATCACACGGCATAACTGTGCAGGCCGGGTAAGTAGAAGTTGACCCCGAAATAGGTGAATATCACGGTCAGGAAGGCAAGGACAATGTACAAGTGGAAAGCCCTCTCGCGGCGGAAGAACCGCACAGAAAAGCCGTGGAGCGGAAACACGTAGACCAGCAGCGTGATGAGCGCCCAGACTTCCTTGGGGTCCCAACCCCAGTAGCGCCCCCAGGCCTCGCCCGCCCATACCGCACCGATACAGATGCCCACGACCAAAAAGAACATAGCCGGCACGAGCAATAGCCACACCAGTCTCCGCAGTTCTTCCATCATCTCTGCGCGCCGCTCCCGGCCGATTCTTTTCGAACCGCCCACGATGAGGGCCGTCAGGCTACCCATCATGGTGAAGGCCAAGAGCGCATAGGCCAGCATGACGGTGACCACGTGCAGGCTGAGCAGCGGGGAGGCCAGTACCGGAAGGAGCGGCGTAATGGCCGGATCCTGCTGTCCGATGGTCGAGACAGCCATGCACAGTCCGCCCACTATCAGCCCGAATGGCATAGCCAGCCGCGTGCGCCGCGACAGCAGCAAGCCGGCTGAAAGACTGCACCAGCTCATGAACTGCATCGTTTCAAACCCATTTGCCAGCGGCCAGTGACCGCTGACGTAGCCCCGCAGGCAGAGGAGGTACGTCAGGTAAAGCCAAAGCAGCCCGCCGATCGTGAGCAGTCCGCGGCGCATGCTACGCAGCACCTCGCTTCGCAGCACCAGGCCGCGCACGCAGACTATGAGCGAAAGCAGACCGCCGAGCGTAGCCGTCCAGGCTGCAGGACCCGTGTGCGACGTCGCGTTATAAAGGCGTTCGGCCCCAAAGCGCGCTTCCGATGGCAAGTTTTCCCAGCCAGCTTCCGCCTGCTGTCGCTCGCGGATTTTCCGGAGCGCCTCGTCCGCGCGAACGTTGTGGCCCGTGTAGATCTGGCGGGCCACGTACTCCATGCTGCCCACGACGAATTTCCAGTCGTCCAGTGCCATGCCTGCCGGCCTGCGGTCGGTCCACGACAGCCAGACGGGCGTGCCCCCCTTCGGTAGGCGGTAGGGATAAATGCGACACACGGCGCCGGTGCATATCCAGCTGACGAGACGGCACTTTTCGTCGGCAGCCATCACGCCGCGGTCGCCGCTGCGTAGAGCCTCCGAGAGCTTGTAGCCCTCCGGACCGTAAAAGTCCGTCAGCGCCACGTGCCCGTCCGACCGTCCGAGCAGCCGGCGGGCCTCCTCGCCGCGGATGCGGATCATGGGCTCGTTTTTCCAGTCGTCATAGTAGAAAATCCAGCCCGTCAGTACCTGCTCGGCCGTCAGGCCGCGGTACGAGGTGGCACCGCACAACTTGCGGCAAAAGTCCTGGGCCAACGTCTGCATGGGGCAAATGCGACCACCCCAGTCCACGTAGAGGCGGCCGAACGTATCCGCCAACCCCCGTTGCAAAGTCTGCGGCGGAGCCTCCTCCGCCCCGAGCGCACCGCAAGTCAGCACGGCGACCAGCAACAGAACGCCCCTCCGGCTGTCGCGCAGCACAGAGCGCAGCCGGCTGCCCCGGCCCCACAAAAAATAACCGGCAAAGCACACCGCCAGCAGTCCGAAACCGCTGTAGGCCAAAGCCGTGCCCCAAGGGTCGTGCGTGACAGTGAGCGTAATTCCCTGTGGCCCGACGGCCGACAGACAGAAGCGCCAACCGTCGAGGCGTAGCGGTCGGTTCATGGCCAGCTGCCCCGGCTGTGCGCGACCATTCCTCTCGCGGACCGTCAGCCACACGGAGAAGTCGCGCGCCGCGTTGCCGTCCGGGTAGCCGGACGCGCTGGCCTCAGCCAATGCCAGGCGGAAAGGCAAGTGCCCCATCTGTCCGTCACCGGTCATGCGGAAACTGTCCGTCGGAGCAGCGTCAGCCTGTAGGTGCATTTCGCCATGCGTGCCCAGGAGGCCACTCATCGTGCCGCCAGCCACGACAAGCAGCAGCGCCAGGTGAAGTCCGGCCGTCCAAGGCGCGCGCCGCCAGCGCCGCACGGTCAGCACGGCCCCGCCCGCGGCTGCCAGCGCCGCCAGCGCTGCGGTCCACGGCGCCGCAAAGCACCAGCGTAGCGCCCAGCGCGAACCCCAAACCCCCTCCGCCGCACTGCCCAAGACCAGCAGCACGGCCAGCAGCGCCGCGGAAGAGAAGGCCATGCGGCGGACAAAATGTATAGAGATAGTATGCTTCATGTTCAAGTTCCTATGATGCGCCGGAGAGAGCGTCTGGCGCGGCCCCGGCCGTTCTATCCCGCAGAAATGTAAAAAATGGAGGAACGGAAGAACCTCTTCCCCCTGCGGGCAGCGGCCGCCGTTCCTCCTTCTGATTTAGATGCGTGATTGCGGGAA
This sequence comes from uncultured Alloprevotella sp., assembly GCA_944320745.1. Lineage (GTDB taxonomy): Bacteria > Bacteroidota > Bacteroidia > Bacteroidales > Bacteroidaceae > Alloprevotella. The sequence continues at coordinate 44,737 of CALUIN010000036.1, forward strand.
AATCGGATTAGATCAGATGGCATCGATGAATTTGCAGATAGCGTCGCGGTCCGCCTTCGGCAACTGACGGAAAGCCTCTACCATGTGTCGGGCATCGCTTTGCTTGGATACGCCGTGCCACATGATGGCTTCGATGACATTGCGCGCTCGGCAGTCGTGCAGACGGTCGGCAGTGGGCGAACCGGTGCACTTCTGGTGCAGTCCGCGTCCCCAAAGCGGAGTGGTGCGGCACCAGCCGGTGCGGATGTCGTTGGTCATGTGCAGCTTGTGCTGAATCAGGTCGGAGTAGGGCCAGATGGTCTGGTGCGGATAGCGCGGCAGTTCGTCCCCCTTGAAGAAGTTATTCGGATCGCGCACCTGGTCATCACCGGTAGTCCAGGACGGGCGATGGCAATAGGCGCAGCCGATTTCCTCGAAGAGTTGCTTGCCCCGGAGCACATCGGGGTCGTCCACGTCGCGCGCAGCTGGAACGGCCAGTCCCCTGTGCCAGACCATGAGGTCCGTGTAGTCCTCATCGGTCATCTCAACGGGGAGGTCCTTGGCGTTCAGATAGGCCTTGATGCGCTCCTCCATTGTGCCGCTCCACCAGGAATTGTGCTCCCGTTCGGGGTCGACTTGAGCGATGTAATCCTCAAATCCGGCTTGGACTTCGGGATCTTTGGCCGAATACTCCGCGTAGGTTCCTGCGGCGTCAAGGTAATGGTAGCGACGGTCGGAGCGTGTCACGTTCGTGATGTTCCATATGGCGTTGGCGCCCGGCCCGTCCTGGAGCGGGCCGCGGCTCAGGGCGTAGGTGAAGCGCCGGGGATAGGTGGTCCCGTCGCCTTGGAGCGAGTTGCTGTACAGGCTTACCCATTCTCCGTTCTTGAAAAAGGCTGGGTTGATGCCGTTGGGCAGGATGTTGTCCTTTTCTTCCTTGGCGTATTGCGCTTTGAGATCCTTGTCGTCAATGGCATCGAGCAGTCCGGATCCGTAGATGCCGATGGTGTTTTCAAGGCGGACTTCGTAGGATCCTTCTGCAATAGGGTAGCCTTGGTTGTAGACGTAGATGGCGTCGAGGGGGATTTTCACCGTGGGGTATTGCAACTCGTAGGTTTCGCCGTCAGGGAATGTGTTGTTCCAATCGTCTGTCTCGTTTTCCCAGGTAACGGAAATCTTGCTCTCGTCCAGTGGGGCCTTAAACGGGGCAACCGCATGGCCCTGCGGCATGCCTGCGAGCCAGCTTACATAACTGTCGTCGGCCGGATTGTAGACGACGAGCAGGCAACCGTTGCCGATCGCGGTAGTTTCAAAATCTCCGGAGGGAATCCGTTTGCCATGACCGTAACCGGGGTGGCAGTGCAGGCACGACGTGCGGATGTACACAGGGCCCAAGCCGGCCCGGACGCCGGTATTGTTGGCCATGAACGGTTTTTCGAACAGTTGTTCGCCATTCTTGAACGATTGTTCGAGACCGGCATTCTCGACAGCCGGAGTAGGCTGCTCGTATGCGTTGTAGGTAGCCAGGAATGTCGTGCCCAGTTGGCCGCCGGCATAATACCAGTCCGGCAAGTTTCCCGGATGGGGTGTGACGTCTGTGACGGTGTCGTCGCTACAGCCGGCAAGGCCGAGAAGCAACGGTGTTAGAAATAAAAATGTTTTGTTCATGTCGCCGTTTTTAGAATGTGGAGAAGAATAATAGCTGGGGAGCGGCGGGGCTTTAACCCCCCGCTCCTCTGCGTTAATCTGCTTACTTGGCCAACTGTGTGGATACTTCGGAGAGCGTGCGGCTCAGCTCGGCTATGACTTCGATGGCGCGAGTGGCTTCGGGGCCGGTGGCCGTCTGTGCGAATGGTTCGGGGATGGCCTCGATGGCCTGGATGGATGCCTCGATGGCCTGGCTCACGCGGGTATCGAGGTCGGGATTTACGCTCCGGATGTAGTCCGAGATGCTGGCGTCGTCGGCGCGGGAGCCTTCGTAGGCATTGCGTATGGACACGATGTTGTCGCGGAAGTCGACGATGGAGTTCAGACTATACGGGGACTCTATGTAGTTGACGTCCTCTTGGCTGGCTGCGCCGTTGGGGCGACCGATTTTCTGTGCACCCACTTCGTCGGCTATGTCGATGCAGCCTTGGATGATTTCCTCGGCGGCGTCCTGGTAGTTCTTGTAGAGGCTGCCGCCCTGTCCGGCGTGGAGCATGCTTTCGCCGTAGTTGCGCGTGGGTTCCAGCTCGGCGTCGGCCAGCATTTGCTGCTTTTCGGCGGTGACGCCTTCCAGTCCGGCCCAGGAGGCTTCGAGGCGCGTGCACTGCAGGCTGAGGTCGCCGGCTACGGCGGTCAGGTAGACGAGCTGCGGCCGGGTGTAGGACGTGCTGTGTGTCTGTGACTGCTGGCCGTCGGCGCTGAGCTCGAAGAGGAGGTACTCCACGGCGTGGAATCCTAAGAGCCCGTAGCCAAGGTTGTTGGAGACGTATTCAGGGCTCATCTGCGCCATCTGGGCTTCGTTACCCAGCATGGCGTCCATGGACACTTTGTCCAGCGGCCAGGAGTCGATATGGGGGTCGATGTTGTAGTCCGTGGCTGCGCCGAAGAGGAAGGCTTCGCTCAACTCCCAGTAGCTGCGAGCTTCGTTCCACGACTGGCCGGCGGAGGCTATGTCGGCCTCGGTCAGTGTGCCTGCGTCGAAGTGGTCCAGGATGGTCTGGCATTTCTTGTAGAGCTCGAGCGCGGCGTCTGCCATGCCGCGGTAGGTAGGGATGACGGTGTGGCTGACGAAGGGTTCGACGGCGCGTTTCAGTGCTTGCTCTTTGGCGCTCTCTGCGAGGTTGTCGGCCGGTGCATCGTCGTCGCTGCAGGAGGCGGGGCCGGCAGCCAGCACCAGGGTGCAGGCCATGAGGACCGGCCATTTAAGAATCTTGTTCATAGAGGTTTACTTTTTTATGTTAGACATTTGGTTCCAGAGTATGTGTCAGAGGAAAAAGCCGGAGTAGGCTATGCCGAGGGACAAGCTGGGCTCGTTGTTGTATTTGGACTTCAAGAGCCCGACGGCGTACTCCCCTTTGATGACGATGTCGCGGATGGGGTAGTAGTTCACGCCGAAGGCTACGCGCTGCCGGCCGCACCAGTCGTAGCTGAAGGCGTCGCGCTCCATTTTGTACATGGAGTCGTAGTAGTCGTATCGCCCGTAGAGGTAGAAGCGCTGCTGCTTCTGGTGCAGTCCCGGACTGAGCGAGAAGAAGTCGTAACCCGCCTCGATGCCGGCGGCTATGGCGTCGGAGGCGACGAGTTGCTTGGGCGAGGGCGAGGCGTTGGTCATGTTGTTCATGTTGAAGTTCTTGATGGCGTAGGAGTCGCTGAGGTGACCGTAGTCGAAGTTGCCGCGCACGATCCAGTTGTGGTCGTCGTAGGCGAAGTCGAAGGCGCCGATGCTCACGGTGCCTTTTACGCCTTCGTAACGGGGACTGTTTGTTTCCATCAGGGTGTTGTTGAAGCTGTTTCCCCAATAGCCGCTGAGGGAAAGGCGCAGACCCTTAATCGAGGTGTTGTCTACGCGGAAGGCGCCGGCGTAGTTGTTGGCTATTTTGAACTCGTAGGGCGAGGCGGAGCCGTCGTGTATCCAGCTTTGGGCGCCGAAGCGCTCACTGTCCAGTCCGGAGACGAAGAGGACTTCGTAGCGCCAGTCGCCGGCCTGTCCCCAGAGGCTGATGCCCGTTTCGTGCCAGGTGCAGGGCATGATGGTGTTTTCGCCTTCCGGGCGGTAGACGCCGAAGAACTCTGTGGGCATGTGGTGCTGGTTGGTGGCTCCGACAGGGACGATGATGTGTCCCAGTTTTAGGTTGAGCTGCGGGCAGAAGCTCTTTTGTATCCAGAATTGTTCCAAGGCGACTTCGCCGCCGCGCTCTATTTCGCTTTCGTACTCACCGGCTTCCTCCATTTCTATTTCCATGGCGCTCTCCGTTCCTCCGTGTTCAAATTCTATCTCGGAGCCCATGGTCCAGCCTTTCCCAAAGTCGTATCCGATGAAGATGACGACGTGGGGCAGGTCGAACCGGCCGTGGCCTTTGGCGTCCTTTTTGCTGGCGGCATCGGTGTATCGCAGGTAGCTGTCGCTAAAAAAATTGCGCGTCATGACGGCTTCTCCATAACCGCCGATGGTGAGGCGTTTTTTTATCTTCTCAAGGGGCTTTCGACTGTGCGCCTTGGCGGTGCGAGGGGCGTAGGTGCAGCTGTCCGCGCGGGTGTTTATATAATTAAATAGGTGCGGGTCGCCTTGTCCGTCGGCGTAGACTGGCAGGATCGCGGCGGCCACGAAGGTGGCTGCTGTCAGTGTCAGGACTTTTCGCTTTTGCATGATTCATTCGTTTTGTGATTCTGGTGCAAAATTAGCCGGTCCGCCGGACGCCGACAATCGCTAAAATTCAGCATTTTTAGAATAAAGAGGTGAAAGCGGCCACGGCCTGGCGTACCCACCCGGATGGGAAAATACCCGGAGGTGGGTATGCTGCCGATGGGGGGAAAGTTCGTAACTTTGCAGCGAGAAAGATATTAAGGCTTTTGAGACGTATGGACAAGGATTTGGCGGGCGGCCGGCGCGACTTCGGCGGGCGGGACCGCATGTGTGACGTGATTTGCGACGAACCGACACTGCTGCAGGCAATGTGCCGCTTCGGCATTCCGCTGGGCGTGGGCGAACGCTCAGTGGAGGAGGTGTGCACGGCCCACGGGGTGGACGCGGGGACGTTTCTGGCGGTGGCAAACTTCCTGCGCGGCGGCGCGGAGGCTGCGGCACGATGGGCGGAGGGCGTAAAGGTGGGGGCGCTGATGGACTTCTTGGAGCGGGCGCACGATTATTTCCTGGACTTCCAGCTGCCGATGATCCGCCGCAAGCTGCTGGAGGCGATGGATTGCTCGCGCAGGAACGGGGTGGCCTTCCTGATCCTCCGCTTCTTCGATGAGTATATAAGCGAGGTGCGCGCGCATCTGGGCTTTGAGAACGGGCGGGTGTTCCCCTACGTGAGGGGCTTGCTGGAGGGACGTCGCGCGGCGGACTTCAATATCGGGACGTTCGCGCGGGGGCACGAATCGGTGGATCGCAAGCTGCAGGAATTGAAGAATATCATCATTAAATATTACGCGCCGACGGACGGAGCGGCGGGGCTGAGCAGTGTGCTCTTTGACATCTTTACGTGCGAGGCGGACCTTCACGCGCATTGCGCTGTGGAGGACGCGCTGCTGGTCCCGGCGGTGGAGCGCTTGGAGCGCGAGGTGACGGAGCGCGAGGCGGCGGGCGCTGAGGCGCCGCCGGCGGACGGGACGGACGGGCCGCGGGAGGAAAAGGCGGAACTGTCGGAACGTGAGCGGGAAGTCGTAGGCTGCGTGGTGCGCGGGATGACGAACAAGGAGGTGGCGGAGCGGCTGTTTATCAGCGTGAACACGGTGTTGACGCACCGGAAGAATATCTCGCGAAAGCTGGATATTCACTCTGTGAGCGGTTTGACGATTTATGCTATTGTGAACGGGCTGGTCAAGCTGGAGGAGATTGACGTGTAGCTCCGCGCCTCTCCCGGGCTGCGAGGGGTAGAGCTGAAGGCGGCGGCGTCCGTTCTCCTGCGGGAGAATGGGTGCCGCCGCCTTTTCTGCGCGCGGTGTGGCGGCTGGGAACTCAGAGCTGGAGGATGACGGCTCCGCGAGGCTGGAGGGCGACGTAGGTGTGTGCGTCGGGCTGGAGGCGGAGGGTCTGCGTTTCGCCGGTGAGCAGATCGATAGCGGCTGTGGTGCCGGCGCGGAGCTGGAGCATCTGGAAGGCGTGGGCGGGGATGCGTATGCCTGCGTTGACGGGGGCATTGGCGAAGTTTGCCACGATGAGGAGCGTCTGGCGCGGACTGCGGCGCAGGTAGGCGTAATGGTGGTCGGGGTCGAAGGGCGTGGCGCGGTCGTAGTTGGCATACATGAGGTCAAAGAAGTTGCCTACGCGGAGGGCTTCCTCGGATCGGAGCAGGCGGAGCAGGCGCTGGTAGTAGGCGTAGACGTCGGCTTGCCGGGGAGTGAACGCGGCGGGGCCTTGGGCGAGGGCACGGCCGGAGGCGGGGCTCCAGTAGTCGAAAATGCTGGTGCGTCCGTCTGTCCCGCTGAATCCCTCGGCGTCCATGCCTGGTTCGCCGATTTCCTGCCCGGAATAGACCATGAAGGGCCCGGTGCCCATCGTGGCGGCCACGACTAGGGCGGGGAAGGCGCGGCGGGCGTCGCCGGCGTAGAAGGGGGAGGCGATGCGCTGTTCGTCGTGGTTTTCGAGGAAGTAGAGCATGTGGGGGAGGATGTCGTCGAGATTTTGCCAGCAGCCGGTGATGCAGGCTGCCGAGACTTCGCCGCGGCACACGGCGCGCAGGGTGTCGTAGAGGCCGACTTTGTCGTAGAGGTAGTCGAAGCCTCCGCGGGCGATGTAGTCGCGGTAGGCGCCAGGATTGTAGATCTCGGCTATGAAGATGACGTTCGGGTAGCGGGCCTTGACTTGGGCTATGGCGTAGTGCCAGAACTCGCAAGGGACCATCTCGGCCATGTCGCAGCGGAATCCGTCGACGCCCCGTCGCGCCCAGTGGAGCAGTATGGCAGTCATTTTCTTCCATGTGTCGGGGACGGGGGCGAAGTGGAGCGTGCGTCCGTTCAGGTAGTCCACGCCATAGTTCAGTTTGACCGTCTCGTACCAGTCGTTCCGGGTGGGGCTGGCGTCGAAGCGGTCGTTCCCCGTGGCTTTGGCGGGGTATTCCTTGTAGGGATGCAGGCTTTTTTTCTCTGTGTCGAAGTCGGTGCGCAGGGGCTGGCCCAGGATGTAGTAGAAATTGTTGTCGGGGCTGAAACTCCGCGTGGTGTCATCGTCGGCGCCGAGGTCGTGGACGCGTGCGGGTTTGGCGTCGGAGGCGTACTGACGGGCTACGTGGTTGGGTATGAAGTCCATGATGACTTTCAGTCCGGCCTTGTGGGTGCGGCGCACGAGGTCTTCGAACTCTTTTACACGGTTGGGGACGTCGGTGGCCAGGTCGGGGTCAATGTCGTAGTAGTCCTTCACTGCGTAGGGCGAGCCTGCGCGGCCTTTGACCACGGCGGGATGGTCGGGGCGGATGCCGTAGGCGGAGTAGTCAGTTTGGGTGGCGTGCTCCAGAAGGCCGGTGTACCAGATATGGGTGTAGCCGGTGTCCTTGATGCGCCGGAGCACTTCCGGCGTGAAGTTTGCCATTTTGCCGCAGCCGTTTTGTTCGATGCTGCCGTTCGGGACGTTGCTGGCGTTCATGTTCCCGAAGAGTCGCGGCAGGACTTGATAGATTATGATTTTCTCGAGCATGTGGTTGTCCTCCTTGCTTTTGTCTCCTTATTAATAAAAGCGTGGCAACGCACTACCTGGTGGATTTGCGTTGCCACGTCTCTCTGTCTCTCTGTTCCGTGCGGTGCGGGGTGGGCTTAATCGTTACAGCTCGCCCACGCCGTGTACGCTGACTGCGTCGTTGCCTTTGCATATTTTGGCAATCATGCCTTGCAAGGCTTTTCCGGGTCCGCACTCTGTGAAGCTCGTGGCTCCGGCGGCTACCATGTTCTCCACTTCTTTCGTCCAAAGCACGGAGGAGGTGAGCTGCTTGATGAGGTTGGACTTGATTTCTTCCGGGTCAGTGTGGGCGGCGCCGTCTACGTTCTGATAAACGGGACAGATGGGCTTCTGGAACTCGGTGACGGCGATGGCTGCCTCAAGTTCTTCCTTTGCGGGCTGCATCAGGGGGCTGTGGAACGCGCCGCCGACGGGGAGGACGAGTGCCCGTTTTGCGCCTTTTTCCTTGAGTTTTGCGCAGGCAGCTTCGATGGCGGCTTTCGTGCCGCTGATGACGAGCTGTCCGGGGCAATTGTAGTTGGCGGGTACCACGGTGCCTACTTCTTCATTGACTTCTTTGCAGACGGCTTCCACTTCGGCGTCGGGCAGGGCGATGATGGCGGCCATGCTGCCCGGAGCAGCCTCGCAGGCCTTCTGCATGGCGATGGCGCGGGCTGCGACGAGCTTGAGACCGTCCTCGAAGCTGAGGCAGCGGGTGGCCGTCAGGGCCGAGAGCTCGCCCAGCGAGTGGCCGGCAGCCATGGCGGGCGCAAAATCCTGGCCCAGGCAGAGCGCGCTGATGACGCTGTGCAGGAAGACGGCGGGCTGCGTGACCTTCGTCTGCTTGAGTTCCTCGTCCGTGCCGTTAAACATTATGTCCGTAATGCTGAATCCCAAGATCTTATTGGCCAGTTCGAAGTGCTGCTTGGCAATAGGATGCTTCTCGTAGAGGTCTTTACCCATACCTACGAATTGGGAACCTTGTCCGGGAAATACGAATGCGTTCATAAATGCTGATGTATATGTTTTGGTAATGTCTTGCTGTCTGGTTTCCTAAAGAAGCCGCCCCGCGGTTTCTGCAGGGCAAATTTACTTATTTTTCTTCGATTAGGGCGGGCTCGGGCGCGAAAAAATGGTTCATGGGCCCGTTGCCGTTGCCGATGTGTACGTCCGCACCATTTTTTAAGGCGTTTCCGACAAACTTTTTTGCGCGGTCTACGGCCAGAGCCAAGGGCAGGCCCCGGGCCCGCCAAGCCGCAATGGCCGATGAGAGGGCGCATCCCGTGCCGTGCGTGTTGGCTGTGAGGATGCGCTCTCCCGCATAGGCATGGGTTTCCGTGCCGTTCAGCAGGACGTCGGTGGGCTGCCCCTCGCGGTGGCCGCCCTTGACGAGCACGGCGGCTCCGGCTGCCATGTGCTGCAGCTTGCGCGCGGCGGCAGCGGCATCGTCCTCGCCGGTCAGCGCGCGGAGCTCCGGCAGGTTGGGCGTGACGAGACTGCAAAGGGGCAGAAGCCGGGTGAGCAGTGTCGCTACGGCGGACTGGTCGAGCAGCGGATGGCCGGATGAAGAGAGCAGAATAGGGTCGAGGACGATAAACGTAGCGCGCTGGGCTGTTTGGCGTAGGGCGCTGCTTACGGCCTCCGTTATCGCGGCGTTGGCCGTCATGCCGATTTTCACGGATTGCGGCTGCATATCGGTCATCACGGCAACGATTTGCTCGAAGACCAGTTGCGCGTCGAGCGGGACTGTGCGGCTCACGCCGCAGGTGTTTTGCACCGTGATGGCGGTGACGGCTCCTGCGCCGTAGCACCCCAGGGCGGAGAAAGTCTTGATGTCTGCCTGGACGCCAGCTCCGCCTGAAGGGTCGGAACCGGCAATGCTGAAGCAGACGTGATAGTGTCGGGACATGGTTAGGGGTTTCTGTGATGTTCGGTGATGGTTTTATAGGAGATTAGGGGAGTCCGCGCGTTCGTCGGCAACCGGAACGTATAACGCCACGTTGCCTATGGCGCTGCGGCGGAGCATTCCGTTCTCCGTCAGGCGGCGCAGTGCACGGTAGGCAGTGGCCGGCGTTAGTCCGCAGGCGCGTCGGAACTGCTTGGCTGTGAATGGGCTGCCGGATGCGGCAAGTTGCCGGGCCGTAGCCATCAGGTCTTGGTCCGATGCGTCTTCGGACGAGTGGTTGCCGCTACGGCTGCGGGTCAGGCGGACGTTCCGGAAACGGTTCAGGAAGGTTCTTTCCGGGTGGAACAGCACGCTGCGGACGCAGGCATTGTGCAGTTGCAGATGGCCCGCTGGGTCCTGCTGAACGTCCCCACCCAGGGAGACAGAGAAGTAGCCGAGGCCTTCCACGTGCACGCGATGGCCCGCTCCGAGCGCTCCGGCTATGCTTTCGGCCAGCGCGCTCAGCGCGGCCTTCATGTCCGCCGCGGTCAGCGTGGTGCGCGTGGCGATACGTTCGTACAGTTCGTCCGGGCCGACAGTCTGTCCCGCCACGGGCCTGGGGTGATAAGACGTGCCGGCGAGAATGCCGGAGTTCGGGTAGAGTTCATAGTGGATAGCCATAGGTCAGAGTTTGATGTTTTATACCCGTCGGTGCGAACCGGGCACCGGCTTTAGCCGTGCTGTCGCCGCACGCCGGTGGTGCGGTCGATCCGTGCGCGTGGTAAGGTCCGTTCACGGGCGTGCGGTGATGTTTCCGTCAGCGTGATACGACGCGACGCATAGGCAAAGGTACGATTTTCCCTTCGCCTTGTTCATCTTAAGGCACGTTTGTTCGTTGCGGAAGCTGTGTTTCCGTCTCCTTGAAGCCGCCGGAGGTGAGCGGTTACAGGCGTGAGCCCGGTACAGACGGAAGCGCTGCGGTGAAAAGTTGAGGTGAAATCTTGGGGCTTATGTAACAAATCGTTAACTTTGCGGAAAAATCTTCAAGACCATGATATTATCAATGACGGGCTACGGGAAAGCGGAGGCTTCCTATGGCGAGAAAAAAATACACGCGGAGGTGAAATCCCTCAATTCGAAGAGTCTGGATCTTTCCGTACGGCTGGCGTCACTTTACCGCGAAAAGGAAATGGAGGTACGGCGGCTGGTGGCCGAGGAGGTGATTCGCGGCAAGGTGGAGCTCAACGTTTGGATAGAGCGTCAGGAAGTCCGTCCCTCCGTGTCTATCAATGCGGCGGCCGTGTCTGCCTACGCGGACCAGATAGCCGGGATCTGCCAGGCAAAGGGCTGGGAAATGCCCAAGGACAATCTGTGGGACGTGCTGTTGCGCTTGCCCGACACCACATTGCCCGAGGCGGCCGAGACGCTCTCGGAGGACGAGTGGGCCGTGGTGAAGGAGGTCGTCCGCGGCGCTTTGGCCGGTCTGACGGAGTTCCGCCGTCAGGAGGGAACGGCCTTGCAACTGAAGTTTACGGAAAAAATCGACAACATCGCCCGTCTGCTGACGGAGCTGGAGTCCTATGAGCTCGGCCGCACGGAGAAGGTCCGACAGCGCCTGGAGGCCCGCCTTGCAGAGCTGAACGGGGTGGACTACGACCGCAACCGTTTGGAGCAGGAGTTGATTTACTATATCGAGAAACTGGACATCAGCGAGGAGAAGCAGCGGCTGACCAATCACCTGCGTTACTTCCGGGAGACAATGGAGAAAGAGCCGGGACAAGGGAAAAAATTGGGCTTCATCGCGCAGGAGATGGGGCGTGAAATCAATACTACCGGCTCCAAAAGCAACCAGGCCGAGATGCAGAACATCGTAGTTCGCATGAAGGATGAACTGGAACAGATCAAGGAGCAAGTACTCAACGCGTTATAATTGCTAATACGAACACAATGGACAGACTTTCCAAGGTTATCATATTTTCCGCTCCCAGCGGCAGCGGCAAGAGTACCTTGATACGCCATTTGATGGGGCTGGGGCTTAATCTGCACTTTTCCGTTTCGGCCACGAGCCGGCCGCCGCGGGCGGGCGAAAGGAACGGCGTGGACTATTTCTTTCTTAGCCCGGAGGAGTTTAAGACGCGCATCGCGCAGGGCGACTTCCTGGAATACGAGGAAGTGTACGCCGGGCGCTATTATGGCACATTACGCGAGCAAGTGGACCGCCAGTTGGCAGCAGGAGAAAATGTCGTTTGCGACGTGGACGTGCTGGGCGGCTGCAACATCAAGCAGTGCTATGGCGACCGCGCACTCAGCGTTTTCATTCAGCCGCCCTCGACAGTCGCACTGCGGGAACGGCTGGAAGCTCGCGGAACAGAGACACCCGAAGCTATTGAAAAGCGCATCGCACGCGCCGAGTTTGAACTGTCGTTTGCCCCCCGTTTCGACACCGTCGTCGTGAACGATGACCTGGAGAAGGCCCAAGCGGAAGTGGCGGATAAGGTGCGCGCATTCCTGAAGGCATGACACGTACAGGCATCTTCGGCGGTTCGTTCAACCCCGTCCATTTCGGCCATGTGCGGCTGGCACAGGCGCTGGTCGAGAGGAAGTGGGTCGATGAAGTGTGGCTGATGGTTTCTCCGCAGAACCCGCTGAAGGCACAAGCTGACCTGGCGGACGAACATGTACGGTTGGAGCTGGCCCGGCTGGCTGTCGCGGACGTCTCGGGTGTGGGTGCGTCGGATTTTGAGTTTCAGCTGCCCCGTCCGTCCTATACATGGCGCACGCTGGAGCGGCTGGAGGAGGCTTTTCCAGACCGGAGTTTCACCCTCATTATGGGGGCGGACAACTGGCGGATATTCCCGCAATGGCGGCGTTCGGAGGACATACTTTTCCGCTACTCCATCATTGTCTATCCTCGCGGCGGATCCGCCGTGGACGAGCTTGCACTGCCGCCCAACGTCAGACTGTTTCATGCTCCGTTGTTTCCCTGGAGCTCAACGGTGATACGCAGCCGAATCCGCCAAGGTGAGTCCATCAGCGGAATGGTGCCCCCGGCAGTGGCCAAAGCCATCGCGCAAAAACGTTTGTATGGATATTGCCGGAAAGAAGTTTGAGCAGCGGCCGACTGCGGAACGCAGGTGCGGACTGTGGCCGTTGCGCCCCGAAATGTACTTTTTTTAGAATCAGACCTTTTGGGCACGGCTTTTTTCGTAACTTTGCTCCCGTTTTACGGCTGCGGCGCCGGAAATCCTCAGACGGGGTGAATGCCGCGGCAATTTATCAGAAAATACCATCACCTGTTTAATATCAAGTATCGTGTCAGAAACAAAGTACATTTTCGTGACGGGCGGTGTCGCTTCTTCTTTGGGTAAGGGCATCATTTCGTCTTCGATCGGCAAGTTGCTGCAAGCCCGAGGCTACAACATCACGATTCAGAAGTTTGACCCGTATATTAATATTGACCCCGGGACGCTGAATCCCTACGAGCACGGCGAGTGCTACGTGACCGACGACGGTCAGGAGACGGATTTGGACCTGGGCCACTATGAACGCTTCACGGGCATCCAGACCACGCGGAACAACAACGTGACGACGGGCCGGATATATCAAAGCGTCATCGAGAAGGAGCGTCGCGGCGACTACTTGGGTAAGACCATACAGGTGATTCCCCACATTACGGACGAGATCAAACGCGACATGCTCTTCCTGGGCAAGCGCGGACATTATGACTTCGTGATTACCGAGATAGGCGGTACGGTGGGCGACATCGAGAGCCTGCCGTTCCTTGAGGCTATCCGTCAGTTGAAGTGGGAGCTGGGCCATAATGCCGTCTGTGTTCACCTGACCTACGTGCCCTATCTTTCGGCGGCCAAGGAGCTGAAGACGAAGCCGACGCAGCATTCTGTCAAGGAATTGCAGAGTCTGGGTATTCAGCCCGACATTCTTGTGCTGCGCACGGAACACGAGCTCGGAGCCGGACTGCGTAAGAAAGTCGCCAATTTCTGTAACGTTGCCCCAGAGGCCGTCGTGCAGAGTCTGGACCAACCCACCATCTACGAGGTGCCGCTCCGTATGCAGGAGCAGGGCCTGGACGCGACCATATTGCGCAAGCTGGATATGCCCGTGGGCGAGACTCCGGGACTCGGCCCCTGGCGCTCGTTCCTGGATCGCCGTCATAAGGCCACAGAGGAGGTTCACATTGGCTTGGTTGGCAAATACGATTTGCAGGACGCCTATAAAAGTATTCTGGAGGCTCTTTCACAGGCCGGTACCTACAATGATTATAAGGTTGTGCCCCATTTCGTGAACAGCGAGAAGCTGACCGCCGAGAACGTGGAAGAACGGCTGGGCGGTATGTCCGGACTTGTGATATGCCCGGGCTTCGGCCAACGCGGTATCGAGGGCAAACTGCTGGCGGCACGCTACGGCCGCGAACAAAATGTCCCAACTTTCGGTATTTGCCTGGGTATGCAGATGATGGTTATAGAGTTCGCCCGCGACGTGCTGGGCTACGAAGACGCCAACAGCGTGGAGATGGATTCTACGACGAAGCACAACGTGATAGACATCATGGAGGACCAGAAGAATATCACGAACATGGGCGGTACCATGCGGCTCGGCGGCTACGAATGCCAGTTGCGGGAAGGCAGTCACGTACGCGATATTTACGGTAAGGAGGTCATCCGCGAACGCCATCGCCACCGCTATGAATTTAACAATGACTACCGTTCCCGCTTCGAGCAGGCAGGCATGCAGTGCGTGGGCATCAACCCGGACTGCGACCTTGTCGAGATCGTCGAGGTTCCGAGCCTGCGTTGGTACATCGGTACGCAGTTCCACCCAGAGTACTCCAGCACCGTGTTGAAACCGCATCCTTTGTTCTTGGATTTCGTGAAGGCGGCTATCGAAAACAAGCAAAATAACAAGTAATAAAATTATTGGGCGGTGGCAGGCGCGAGACTTGTCACCGCCTCTGACATCTTTCTTATACTTTTTAAGAGCCAGGCAGATACAAATAAATATGGATAAGAATACAATTATAGGTTTGGTCTTGATTGTCGCCGTATTGATAGGCTATAGCTATTTCAATACGCCGGAACAAGCGCCATCGGCCACGCCGGCAATGACTTCCGGCACTGCAGAAGGTTTCGATAAGGGCGCGGCGCAGGAGGCTTTGGTCCCGGACAGCACGGCACTGTTCGCGTCATACCACGCGAAGGCGGAGCCTGCTACGGTCAAGGCTTCGGACGTGGTAGTACTGAAAAATGATAACGTAACGGTAGAGATAAGCCGTCGCGGCGGTGTGCCCACCAATGTTTACCTGACCAAATACCGCAGCTATGAGGATTTCAGTAAGGAACGCCAGGCCCCTCTGCATCTGTATGACGGCCGGACGGCTGCCATGAATTTCGCGTTTGACACGAAGGAAGAGACGATCAATACTTCCGAGTATGTCTTCGATGTCGCGAAGAAGGATTCTACCGAGGCCATCCTGTCGATGACGGCAAAGGATGGCAGCGTGTTGGAACTGCATTACAAGCTGTTGCCCGGTGATAATTATATGATGAACCTTTCAGTCGCGACGAAGGGAATGGCTCGTCACTTCACCAGCCGTACAAAGACATTCGGCATAGACTGGAAGCAGAAAATCGCCCAGCAGGAAAAGGGATACTATTTCGAGAACCAATATTCTACCTTGACGTACAAGTTGAACGGAGAGGGGACTGAGAAATTGAGCGCGCAGTCCGACGACCAGGAGACCGCGGAAGGCAGCGTGGACTGGATTGCCTACAAAAACCAGTATTTCAGCACGGTGCTGATAGCTCCGACGGCAGAGTTTTCCGATGTGAAACTGAACAGCAGGCAAATTCCTGAGGAGGCGACCGGAGCGGACAAGGGCTTCTTAAAGGATTATGCGGCGGAAATGAATATCGGATTTGATCCGTCGGGAAAGCAGGCAACACAGTTCCAATTCTATTTTGGACCGAACAGCTTCAACCTCTTGAAGTCGATGGACCAGTATAAGGCGGGGGACAAAGACCTTGATTTGGAAGATTTGGTTTACTTGGGCTGGCCTCTTTTCAAGTGGATTAACCGCTTCTTTACTATTTACGTGTTCGATTTCTTTACCAGCATGGGCCTTCCCATGGGTATCGTGCTGCTGCTCATTACGCTCCTGTTGCGTGTGATAGTATATATCCCCACGAAGAAAAGTTTCCTTAGCAGTGCGCGTATGCGCGTGCTTAAGCCGAAGGTGGACGAGATAAATCAGAAGTATCCCAACAAGGAGGATGCCATGAAGAAGCAGCAGGAAATCATGGCGCTGTATTCACAGTACGGCGTGAGCCCAATGGGTGGATGCTTGCCGATGCTGATTCAGGCTCCCATCTGGATTGCGATGTATAACTTTGTGCCTAATGCCATAGAGCTCCGCCAGCAGGGCTTCCTGTGGGCCGATGACTTGTCTACTTACGACAGTATCCTTGATTTCGGTTTCAGCATCTGGGGTATAGGTGATCACCTGAGCCTGTTCTGTCTGCTGTTTTGCGGTACGAACCTGCTGTACAGCGTCATGACCATTCGCCAGCAAAAGGAGACCCTTTCCGGCGAGCAAGCTCAGCAGATGAAGATGATGCAGTGGATGATGTATCTCATGCCTGTAATGTTCTTCTTTATCTTTAACAATTATTCTTCGGGCTTGAACTATTACTACTTCATTTCTCTGCTGGCCAGCGCGCTTACGATGTGGTATTTGCGCCGCAGTATTGACGACAAGCGTATATTGGCTAAGCTGGAAGCGAACTATCAGGCGAACAAGAATAACCCGAACCGCAAGCCGAAAGGCTTGGCCGCACGCCTCGAGGCACTTCAGAAACAGCAGGAGGCTATGCTTGAAGAGCAGAAGAAGAGACAACAACGTTAATCCAATATTTGCCAACATGCTGACGGCAGGGGGGAATGCTTTTCCGTTACCCTTGCCGTCAGCGTAAATAGAGACGTATGAATCTGAAAGTTATCACAATTGCTATGGCATTATTTACTGCCGGAATTTCCTTCACATCCGCTGCGGGCGCGGACAGGGAAGCCATAATCGGCAAGTCCGTCCCGGAATCCGGCGACAGTTTGCTCACCCCGGAACTCTTATGGTCAATGGGGCGACTTGGCGCCTTCCAGGTTTCTCCTCAGGGCGACAAGGCCGTATATAACGTGACGTATTATAGTGTGGAACAGAACAAGAGCCGCACGGTAATTTACTTGATGGATCTTCAGAGCAAGGAGACAACGCTCCTGACGCAGACTGAGCAGAGTGAAGTCGCGCCGGTCTTTATTGACGGCGGCAAGCGCATTGCTTACATGGCCGATGCGGATGGAGTTACTCAGGTCTGGGCGATGAATGCGGACGGTTCCGGCCGTCAGCAACTCTCTGACGAGAAAAGCTCTGTAAGCGGATTCCTTTTCTCGCCCGATGAGTCGCGGGTAATTCTGGTAAAGAACGTCTCCAACACTACGTCCATTCAGCGTAATGACGCCGATCTTCCGCAGGCCACAGGCATGGTGATCAATGATCTTATGTACAAACATTGGGACCAATATACGACGGAGGCCCCGCATCCGTTCGTGGCAGCTTTCGACGGCGCGCACATTACGGGTGCCGTGGATATTTTGGACGGGAAGCCCTACGAAAGCCCCATGTTGCCGTTTGGCGGAATAGAGCAATTGGCTTGGAGTCCGGACTCCAAGAGCATAGCCTATACTTGCCGGGCAAAGATCGGCCGGGCCTATGCCATAAGCACGGACAGCGATATTTATCTGTACGAACTCGCTACCGGCAAGACCAATAATCTTTGCAAGCCGGAGGGGTATGTTGCCCCCGAGAATGTGGCTACGCGTTCTTTGGAAAGCCAGTCTGTGAATCAACAGCAAGAGGATTATAATGTCGGGTACGATCAGAACCCCCAATTCTCTCCAGACGGTCGCTACATTGCTTGGAGCAGCATGGCGCGCGACGGTTATGAGAGCGACCGCACCCGTCTCTGTGTGCTCGACCTGGCGAGCGGCAAGAAAACATATACGACCGAGCAGTTTGAAAGCGGAGTCAACGAGTTTTGCTGGGCCCCGGATTCCCGAACGCTTTATTTCACCGGCGTATGGCATGGGCGGACACAAGTGTATCGCACCAATCTGAAGGGTGAAGTGAAGCAGTTGACCGATGATGTATGCGATTATTCGCTGGTACAGTTGGCACCCAATGGTAAGAACCTGATCGTGAACCGTCAAAGCATGAGCCGCGCGACAGAAGTATATAGTCTGCGGCTGAGCGGTAAGGGCGAAAAGCTGGAACAGCTCACGAATGAGAACGGTGCCTATTATAAAAGTCTGGCGTGGGGAGATGTCAAAGAGAGATGGATAAATACCGTAGATGGAAAGAAGGAACTGTGTTGGGTGATTTATCCTCCACATTTTGATCCGTCCAAGCAATATCCGGCGTTATTGTTCTGCGAAGGAGGTCCGCAAACGCCGGTAAGCCAGTCCTGGAGCTTCCGTTGGAATTTCCAGTTGATGGCCGCTCAGGGCTATATTGTCATTGCGCCCAATCGCCGCGGCCTGCCCGGATTTGGCATGGAGTGGCTGGAATCCATTAGCGGAGACTATCCCGGTCTTTGCATGCAGGACTATCTGTCTGCCATCGATGATTTGAGCAAGGAGCCCTATGTAGATGCCGGCCGGCTGGGTGCAGTCGGAGCCAGCTTCGGCGGCTACAGTGTCTATTGGCTCGCAGGCCACCACGAGAAGCGCTTCAAATGCTTCATAGCCCACGACGGTATTTATAATACCCAGCAGCAGTACGTAGAGACGGACGAACTCTGGTTCCCGAATTGGGATATGAAGTCTGCTCCTTGGGAACGCACCGAACAAGGGGAAATGCAGGCGGCATTTGCACAGTCTCCGCACCTCTTCGTGGACAAGTGGGACACGCCGATTCTTTGCATTCACGGTCAGCGCGACTTCCGCATAGAATACACACAGGCTGAAAGCGCCTTTACGGCTGCCCGCATGCGCGGCATTGATGCCCAGCTGCTCCTCTTCCCGGACGAAAACCATTGGGTATTGAAGCCCCAGAACGGTATCCTTTGGCAACGGACATTTTTCCGTTGGCTTGACAAATGGCTGAAGAAATAATAATCCTCATAAAATCAATTTTCAAATGAAGGAAATTCGTAAAATCAACGATTCCGGCTGGGTCCGGTGGACTGCCATGGTGATGGTGGCCTTTACAATGATGGCCGCATATTATGTTAATGACATCATGGCTCCCTTGCAGGGCATGCTGGAAGGCGAATTGGGCTGGAGCAGCAGTGAGTTCGGCATGTTCACGGGCGCTTATAGTTTTCTGAACGTATTCCTCCTGATGCTCATTTGGGGCGGACTCATCCTGGACCGTTTCGGCATCCGTTTCACTGGTGGATTGGCCGTATTTCTTATGGTTGTCGGCACGCTGGCCGAGTACATCGCCATTACACAATACGGTCATACGTCGGCCACATTCATGGGTTACAAACTGGACGTATTTATGGCATCGGCCGGATACTCCGTCTTTGGTGTCGGAGCTGAAGTGGCGGGTATCACTACGTCGAAAATCATCGCCAAATGGTTCGCAGGCAAGGAACTGGCCCTGGCTATGGGCGTGCAGGTTGCCCTGGCGCGTATAGGTTCCCAGGTAGCCTATGCCGTAGCCATTCCCGTAGCCAGCCGCTGGAATCTTGATACGCCGTTGCTAATCGGCTCCGTTTTGCTGCTGGCCGGAGTGTTCACATTCATTGTTTTCGCGTTGATGGACCGTAAACTGGATACGCAGGTTAAGACACAGGGCGACAGTGCAGACGATAAGTTTTCGTTCAGCGACGTAGTGGCCGTGGTACGTAATCCGGGTTTCTGGTTGATCGCTCTGCTCTGCGTGTTGTTCTATTCCTGTGTTTTCCCATTCCAGAAGTTCGCGACTACGCTAATGATTACCAAGTATGGCGTCAGCGAGTCGTTGGCGGGAGCCTTCGCCGGTTTGCCCGCACTGGGCGCATTGTTCCTGACGCCGGTCTTCGGCGGCTTGGTGGACAAGAAGGGTAAGGCCGCCTCAATCATGATTTTCGGGGCCGGTATGCTGATTTTCGTGCATTTCCTTTACGCGCTGCCCTTCCTGCATGCCTCTTGGGTGGCGATAGGCCTTATGATTGTGCTCGGCATCGCCTTCGCATTGGTTCCTTCGGCCATGTGGCCCAGTGTCGCTAAGATATTTCCCGTCAAGCAGCTGGGTACGGCTTATGCCTTGATATTCTTTATCCAGAACATCGGCCTGTGGGGCATTCCCGTACTGATTGGCGGCGTGTTGGAGAAATACTGCATAGTCGGTCAGACAGTGAAGGACGGGGTGACGACCAACGTGTACGACTATACTTTGCCCATGTGCGTCTTTACGGGTATAGCCGTGCTGGCCCTGTTCGTAGCTCTCTTGCTGAAACTGGCTGACAAAAAGTATGGTTACCGCCTGGAGGAGGCCAACATCTGACCGGCGGAGTCCGTTCGCGTAATCCGCATATTACGACATAAAGCAGCCGTGCCGCAGTCTCTCGGGACATGCGGCACGGCTTTGTTTTAGGGCTGCTTTAGAAATGTCTGAGGCCGATTCAATCCTTTCCATAGCGGCGGGCCAATAGTGTCAGCACTGTCTGCAATCGTATGTATAGCTTGTGGCACAGGGAATATTTGCTCTTTTGCCCGCTTGTGGAAACATTATTCCCGCTGCGCCGAAAATAGCTCAGCGGCTCGTCGATAAAGCGTAGCCGGAAGAAAAATGCGGCGACGTTGCCAATCCAGATGTCGTGCATCGGCAGGTGGTTGGGGAAGGGGAGAGCCTTATCAAGGACGCACCGCTTGAAGGCCATGCACCCGCCTATGTAGCCGTTCTTGATCAGAAGATTGTAGTAGCGGCCGAAGCGTGTGCTGTTGCACTTGAAAAACGAAGCCTGCGTTACCTTCAGGAACTGGTCTGTCACGCTACAGTCGCTTACCACGCAGTCGGCGTTGGCCAGTGCCCGGTTCATGCGTTCCACCTTGTCGGGAAACCAGCAGTCGTCTTGGTCCGAGAGGTAAATGACGTCGCCCTTGGTGCACTGCAGAGCGTGCTCGAAGTTGTCAATGGCAGACCCCGTAGCCGGACCTTGCGTGATGACAATCCGCGGGTCGTGGAAGGAACGTACCACCTCAAGCGTTCCGTCACTGGAGCCATCGTCCGAGATGATGATCTCGTCAGCCTCTCCGATCTGGCACAGGATGGACGTCAATTGGGTCGCGATGTAGTCTTCGCCGTTATATGTCGCTATACATACAGAAATCATGCGCTTTAAGGTCTAAGGTTTCCAGAATCAGTATGTGCGTTCGCCATACCCGGCCGTTTGCCGCTGGCGGCTCCATTTGCGATAAGCGAAGTAGTAGGCCACTTTGTATCGAATGTAGGTCAGGCAGGAGCCATATCCGGCAGCACGCAGCATGCGATAGTTTCTGACGTTGTCCTGCAACACCTTGCGGATGTGGCTTAAGCGTTTCAGGAAGTAGTTCTGTTGCGTGTCGTGAGCTCCGATGGCATTGTGTTCGTGCTGCCGGTAGTAAAGGGTGGGCCGCTCCAGCTCGACCACGTGTCCGCCGGCCTGCAATACGCGCGCCGTGATCCAGGAATCATGCATCAGCGCGCCTTCGTAAGGCCAGGCCACCGCTTTGGCCTGTCTGTTGATGGCCATGGTGCAGCCTGTGGTCAGGTAGTGGCCCGCAAGCCGTTTGAAGTCGTGCAGCAGAGGAGGGGCTATACGCGACATGTCCCAGAAAGAGTCTGCCGTGACGTGCAGTCCGCTGTCCGTCACGGTTAAGTCCGTGTGGACGATGATAGGGCTGTCCGGGTACGTGGCTTCAGCTTCTTCCATGCGCTGCAGGGTGCGTGCTATCTTGTCCTTGAACCAGACGTCATCCTGATCGCAGAAGAAATAATAGTCCGCATTGCAGTCCTGCAACAATTGCATGAAGTTGCCCAGTGCACCGCGTTTCGTCCCGTCGGACGCCATTACCGTCAGGCGCGGATCTCGCCCGGCGTATTGGCTGAGTATATCCGCAGTAGTGTCCGTCGAGCCGTCGTCTCGTACATATAGGCGCCAGTCCGCTACGGTCTGTGCGCGTAGCGAGTCCAGTAGTTCCGGCAGGTATGGGGCGCCGTTGTATGTGGCCAGCAGGATAGCGATGTGTTTCTTCGTTTTCATTTCGTCAGTACGGGGTTACTCCGCGTTTTTACGGGGCTAAGCCCCGTGGAAACGGGCAGTAGCCCAGTCGTGGTTATGCGTTGCGTGTAGGAATAAATGGTTAGAAGAACGAGCATGCCCGTTGAAGAGATGAGCAGCGGATTGGTTCCGGCAATGAGCAGATAGAAAATGTATGCAAACATCATGGCTGCGACGCGCCGGTCGTGGCGCAACTTGTAGAGCTGCGTAAGGGGATAGACCATCACGGCAAAGATAAGGAGGGAGAATATGCCGTAATTGCGAAGCAGTTCCATGTAGGTCCATTCCGTTGTGTAGGTCATGGAGTGGAAGCCCTCGGAGTAAAACGCTGTGCCAGGCCCTTGCCCCAGCAGTAAATAAAGGGGGTGCGTCTCGAACAGTTCCATGTAGGACCGCAGGTGGGCAGTCTTGATCTGGTTGGAGACTTCGCCTTTCTCAGTGGCAAGCAGCAGGACAAAACCGATGAAGAGCAGTATGCCCAACACGATGATGGGGTAGTAAAGGTATTTGGACTTCCGCAAGGTGTTGATTTTCAGGAAAGCAATGGCTCCGAACAGGGCAAAGGGCAACAGCATGGGCGAACGTGTCCCGCTGATGAGAAAGGCGAAGGTGACGATGACCGCGGCGATAATGTAGAGTAGCTTGCGCTTGCTGTCTTGCAGAATGCGTTGGTAGAGGCAGAGCAGGACGAACGTGGCGCAGAGCATGGATTTGTAATACATGCCGAAGATGTTGAATCCCAAGATGGTGCGGCTGCTCATCATGATCATGTCATCGTGAGCCCAGACAAATGTGTAAAGGGCTAACTGTATGGCGTCGTTCGTTGTGGCCAGGATGAAGAGTACATCGACCAGCAGGCAGGCTACCAAGACGGGGACGAAGGAAAGGCGGAGGACATTGTAGTGCTTTATCCAAAGCAGGAGAAGCAAGGGAGAGAATCCCTTGACAACGCCTCCGAACACCTCCATGTCCACTGCGTTCATCTGCATTTCGGCCAGAACGTACCCGAGAAACAGGGTGCCGAAAATGAGTAGTATGTGTGGAAGGTAGGTAAAGTCCGGTCTGAAGAAAACAATGTTATATCCTACAAGCAAGATGAACACAACGTTCTTCAAGTGCAGCACGCTGTTCGTGGGGTCCAGCATGATGACCAATATCAGAAGGAAGAACAACGTGTTTCCTCCGAGTTGTATCAAGTTTCCTTTAGCTTTGCGCATGAGGGATGGGGGCTTTGCCGCCGGATGCCGCGAGGGGGGCATCGGACGGCGCGGAGGACAGGTTTATTCCCTTGGGCCAAAGCAGGCGGGTGTAGATCCATAGCACAGTTCCCGCAAAGGCGAGGAACAGGAATGCTATAAAAATTAATTTCTTCCGGGGCGAGCTGGGCAGATTGGGGACATTGGCTTTTTCCACCACGGTAAAGGCCGGTGTCTTTTCCTGCACCTTAGCTTGTGCCATTTGCACCTGTTGCCGGATTTTGGAATAATTGTTATAGGCCAGCTGAAGTTCATTCTCCAGGCTCTCTTGCTTCACGAGATAGGATTGCAGGGCGGCGTCCTGGTGCGTGTCGCTGTATGCCGCGTAGTTGCGTTGCGCCTCCGCGTAGTCGACTTTGGCTTCCTGTTCAAGCTGTTGGTAGTAAGCCAGGTCGTTTCGCGCCTTGTTTGTGCGGTATTGAGTGATGAACAGTTGCAAGTGGGCAGTGGCTGTATCGACAATGGTCTTGGCCACAAGCGGGTCCTGCGCGGAGACAGAGATGCTGATAATGCCGGAATTATCGTCTACACTACAGGATACGATGCCTCTCAGGCGTGTGATGAGACCTTCCTCTTCCGGCGTCAGCCGTTGCGGGTCGATTTTTTGCTTCGACCAGTTGGGCTTGTCTTTTTTGAAAAGCGACTTGACAGCTTTTTGTATGCCACCGACGGCGAGGCCCCACCAAGGACGTTTGTTGTGTCGAAGCAAGTATTGCATGAACGTTGTCTTGACGGAGCCGTCCGCAGTTTCTACCTGCGTGTCGAGCAAGTCTACAAGAAAAGCGTTGGAGCTCACCACGTCTGGATACAGGTCCGGCCCGATGGCATCGGAAGAGTTGTTTAGGTTTACGCCGGCTATCGAGGCGAGCGAACTCATGCCGCCCAAGTTGCCTTCTTCCTGCATTTCGGGAGCGAGGCTGACGCTGGAAGAATACTGTTTCGGTATGCTGAAACCGATGACTATTGCGGCTACCGCGGCAATGCCGCAGTTGATGAAGATGCGCTTGCGCTTTGCCTTCAGTGTCCGCAGTAGTGTGATCAAGTCAAATTCGTACATATTTATTTATCAGAGTGAAAGCGGTTTGGGACTTGCCCCTTGTTCCGTGGCATGGGTGTCAACCGACTATTTTACCAGTGTGGCGACAACAGTTGCCAAAGTGGCTGTCACAGACCCCAGACTCAGTATCTCGGCAAAAGAAAGACCACGTTTCGGTCGTTTGGCCGGCACGAGAATTTCGCATCCAGGCTGAATATCCTTGGCGGATTTCACACGGGTCACCGTGCCGTTCATGTTGACGGCAAAGACTCGGCTCGATTTCGCTTTCAGGCTGTAGCCACCGGCTTGATTGATGTAGTAGCTAAGTTTCGCCCCGGGTTTGTAAGCCACCGTGTTGGGGTACATTACCTCTCCGCTGATGGTCACGGTGTTGTTGAATTGCGGCACGGTGAGTTTGTCGCCCTCCTGCAGGACGATGTCCCATTCATCGTTGCCGGGATTGGCAAGAGCCTTGTCCAGGTCGATGCCGATGTAGCGTGTATTGCCCATGTCGATCTTCTTAAGGTCTATGGAATCGCCCGAGGAGATGGCTTTCAGCATGGACTGGCGGCGCAGGATCTCGGCCGGCGTTAGCAGGCGCTCCAGCCGTGCACCCTTGGCGTAGGCCTCGGCGTTGAGGCCGCCGGCCGCTTTAACCAGATCGCTGAGCCGCTGCGTCTTCTTCGTAATGACATAGATGCCGGCAAACGCCACTTCGCCCTCGACCGTGACGTGCTGCTGCTCCACGTAGCCCGGCGACTTCCGCACAAATACTTCATCGAAAGGCTGGAGGACAAAGCCGGGTTCACCGTCAATGACGAACCCGTCCTTTAGCTCGAAGCTGAAGGATTCTGCGATGGTCATGGAAGATTGGAGCGACGCTCGGTTGCGGATACGGCGGGAGACGTCGACCTTGACTGTAGAAGCCGCATCCTTCAGGCCGCCAGCCTGGAGAATGAAGTCCTCCAGCGTTGTGCTGTCTGCATATTCATATTCACCGGGGTACATCACTTCCCCTTCGATGGTGAGTTTCATTTCTTCCTGAACTTCCTTTTTGCTGGGAACGAACAGGACGTCTTCGTTGCGCAGCGGTATGTCGGCTACGGTGTGGTCCAGCAATCCTTTCACGTCAATGGACAGAACTTCCAAGGTGCGGTCTGCCTTGCGCCGGTGCATCACGGCCCGCGCCGTGATGGCATCCTCCGTTACGCCGCCTGCCTGCACGATGAGTTCGCGCACAGTGTTGATGCTGCCGTCCATCTGGTACATGCCGGGACGGAATACGGCTCCGCGCACTTCCACCATGTTGCGGAAACGGTCCAGTACGGAGTCAATTGCCAGTGAGTCACCGTCGGCCAGCTGGAACTTGTCACGTTCAAATTCGTCTATGGAAAAGACGGAGTACATGCCGCCGGTCTTGCGTATCAGTCGGATGCTCTTTTCGTAAGCGTCGCCCGTGAAGCCGCCCGCGTATTTGATGAGTGTACCCACACTTTCGTTGCCCTTCATTTCATAGAACATGGGCCGCTTGACTTTGCCTGTTATGTTCACGAGGCAATCGTATGGGCCGACAATGACCACGTCGCCGGAAGCGAGGCGGACGTTGCCTTTGAGATTTCCGTTCAGGATGTAGTCATAAACGTCCACGGAGGTGATCTGCCTGCCGTTGCGGAATACTTTTATGTCGCGCAACGTGCCAATGTCGTTGACGCCTCCCGCCATGTAGAGCGCGTGAAAAACCGTGGCGAAGGCAGAAAGCGTATAGGTTCCGGGCATCACTACTTCGCCCATGACGTTTACGGAAATGGTGCGCGTCTGGCCAACTGTCAGTCTGATCTGGGAATCGCCGTAGCGCGCCCTAAGGACGCTGCGGACGCGTGCGTTGGCGTCCTTCACAGTCTGGCCGCTGACATTGACCGGGCCGACACCTTCCAGGTTTATCGTGCCTTCCGGCGAAACGGTGGCGGTAAACGTGCGTTGTGATGCGCCCCATACGTCAACATATACAGCATCACCCGGGCCGAGCCGATAGTCGTCCGGGGTTGCGATGTTCATTTCCGGCTCGAAGTTCAGATTCTTCCGGTTAAAAATGTTGCGGCCGAATACTTTTCTCCCTTCGCCTTGGCTTTCCTCCGGACCAAAAAGCTCTTCATACATTGCTGCAGAGTCCGGCAACATGAAGTCCATTTCGTCCAAGTACATGTCTGTGCGCATATTGCGGCGCTTCTCAAACTGGCTGGGCGAGAGCAGGCTTTCGTCTACAGTTTCGCGTTTGGGCCTACGGCGGTAATTCCCCGCGTTAGGGTCGATGTCATCGCGTTCGTCGCCATTGAGCCGGCGCAGCCGGTTCTCTGTTTCGGAGGCACCAGTCAGGTCGCGGGCCCCCAGTTGGTCTTTACCCCGTTCCTTTTCGTATTTGGCACGAATGCGCCGTATTTGTTCTATGGGTACGCCGCGGCGGATCAGTTCCGTGACGATTTCCCCCTGGTCTGTGCCTCGTTGTGATTCTTTTAAGACAAACTCCATCACTTGCTTGTCCGTCATCGACGACTGCTGGGCCCGGCCGGAGATACAAGCCAGTCCACACAAAAGAATAACTATCCAACACTTAGCGCGCATTGTAAAAGTATATATGTTGTTCAGATGTAATTTGATTTGTATGATAGTATCGAGGATATTAGCCAAAGATGCCCGAGCGAGATTTGTTCCGCCGCTGCAGACGGGCTGGCCTATTGATGCAAATGTAATACTATATTTTCATATAAATACTTCCTTAAGTGGGGGAACTGCGCCGTAGCCGCAAATTTAAGCGCGGCCGCAGCGGGTTATGGGCAGAGCATGTGGTGGTAGCCCGCGCAGTAGCTGAGGGAGATGAGCAAGATGCAGACGAGCACCAAGGCAACGGCCTTCCAGACATTGAGCCGCCCGGGGCGAACCACTTCCTTAATGACATACTGTATGGCCGGCCCGTTGGCTGTGGTGTTCACCGGGGCCGTGGCCTGCGGTGCCTGCACCCCTTCTGTACGGTTTGGGCCTTCCGGCTCCCTTCCGGCCAGCGCGGATGGCCGAGGCTCGGACTGTCCGACCTCGCCTGCCGCTTGGGGGACCTCTGCGGGCTCCGCCCCTCTGCGATCCTCCCGGGGCATGGCTTCGGCCGGGATGCGGGGGGGAATATTGGGGATCTCCGTGGCCTCGGCCTTAGGGGCGATAGTCTCCTCGTGCGCCACGGGGCTTGCCGCGGGTTCCTGAAGTGCAGGGGAAGGCGGCGTTACGGGCACGTCCGGGGCGGTGCCGGCGTCCGGCCCTTCAGCGCGTTCTGGTATGCCCGCTTCCGGGGCAGCCGGCGGAGCGTCGTCTTCTTCGCTTTCATTTGTGTCGGTTTCCCACGTGTCGACCGCCTCCAGCAGCGACAAGTCCGTTCCGTCGTTGACGACGACGGTCTGAAACTGCGAGAACGGCTTGTTGATGGCCTCCTTGAGCGCGCCATCCGGGGTGAACGTCACCTTGTTATGGCTGCCTATTTGTATGCGTGCTCCGGTGTTGACGTTGATGCTTTCCCGTTCGCTGACTGCGATAATCTTGAATGTGCCCCAGCCTCTGATTTTGACAAACTTATCCGTTTCCAGCCCTTCTTCGACGACATCGAAGAAAGTCTGGACGAACGCTTCAGCCACGCCGGGAGCGAGGTCGCTTTTCCGGGAAAGTTCCTCCGCTACTTCCTGTAAGTCTATTTTTTTATCCATGAGCGGTTTCCCTTATTTGAATTTCTCCTTCATCGCGGGACTTGGCTTGAACGAGAGGACCAGCTTGGGGGGGACGAGCATGCGCTGTTTCGTTGTGGGGTTGGTCACCACGCGCTCCAGTTT
Organism: uncultured Alloprevotella sp.; assembly: GCA_944320745.1. Classification (GTDB taxonomy): domain Bacteria; phylum Bacteroidota; class Bacteroidia; order Bacteroidales; family Bacteroidaceae; genus Alloprevotella. The sequence continues at coordinate 72,430 of CALUIN010000036.1, forward strand.
CTTTTTCACTTCAAAAGTGCCGAATCCCTGTATGGAAAGAGAAGAGTCGTCATCAAGCCGTTCCGTCAGCTCGCTGACGAAACGGTCTACCAGTTTCTGCACGTCTTTGGCTGGCAGGTCAAGCCTTGCGGCCATTCGGTTGATAAATTCCTTATTGTTCAAAGCGATTGGCAGTTTGTCGTGTCTGTGATGATTTGTCCGTAGAGGTCGTAGTCGTCGGCGCCGATAATCTCGGCCTGGTAGAACCGGCCTATCGTTGCGTCGTTCGCGTCGGCGCGCAGGAGTACTTCGCCGTCCACCTCCGGCGAGTCGAACTCCGTCCGGCCGATGAAGAAGTCGCCTTCGCGCCGGTCAACGACGATTTTCAGCCGCTGCCCCACTTTTTGCGCATTCAGCTCGGCCGATATTTCCTCCTGCAACGCCATCAGACGGTCCAGGCGTTCCTGCTTCACGTCCTCGGGGATGTCGTCCTCGTAGTGCTCAGCGGCGTAAGTGCCTTCTTCCTCACTATATACGAACGCACCCATACGTTCGAATCTGGCTTCGCGCACGAAGTCCAAGAGTTCCTCAAAGTCGGCTTCCGTCTCGCCGGGGAAGCCCACCATGAGCGTGGTGCGCAGGCAGATGCCTGGCACTGCTTCCCGAATTTGCCGCAACAGGTGGAGCGTCTCGTCGCGCGTCGTGTGGCGGCGCATACGCTGTAGCATGTGGTCGCTGATGTGCTGCAGCGCGATGTCGAGGTATCGGCACACGTTCGCGTGGCGTGCCATGACCGGCAGCAACTCAAGGGGGAAGTGCGCGGGATAAGCATAGTGCAGGCGAATCCATTCTACGCCCTCAATGCCCGCCATGCGGTCCACGAGCTCCGGCAGCATCTGCCTGCCGTATAGGTCCACGCCGTAATACGTCAGCTCCTGCGCGATTACCTGGAACTCTCTTACGCCTTGCTGTGCAAGGAGGCGCACCTCCTCCAGGATGTCTTCCATGGGGCGGCTTGCGTGGCGGCCCGTGATGATGGGGATAGCACAGTAGGCACACTTTCTGTCGCAGCCTTCGGATATTTTTACGTAAGCATAGTGCGGCGGCGTAGTCAGCTGCCGTTCGTTTCTCAGGTCTCCCCGGAACTGTGCGTCCAAGGCTTCGAGGATGCCGCCCCAGTCGAACTTTCCGAAGAAACCGTCCACCTCAGGAATCTCCCGCTCCAAGTCGGCGCGGTAACGCTCGGCCAGGCACCCCATGACATACACTCGCCGCAGCTCCCCTCGCGCCTTCAAGTCGCAGAGCGAAAGGATCATGTTGACGCTTTCCTCCTTCGCGTCGCCAATAAATCCGCAGGTGTTCACTACGGCTATGTCGCCGTGCGTAGTCTCCGGGTCGTGCCAGACCCTGAAGCCGGCGGCTGTCAGCTGGCGCAGCAGGTGCTCCGAGTCCACCAGGTTTTTCGAGCACCCCATTGTAATCACGTCTACGCAGCGCTGCCTCATGCCCGTCCTCCTAATTTAACGTCGGAAAACAGCGAGTCCACGAACTCGCGGCTATCGAACGGCAGCAGGTCCGCAAGGCCTTCGCCTACGCCGATGAAGCGCACCGGGACCTGCAATTCGTGCGCAATGCCCAGCACCACGCCCCCTTTGGCTGTGCCGTCCAGCTTCGTTACGGCCAGCCCCGTCACCGTCGTAGCCTTGACAAACTGGCGTGCTTGCTCGAAGGCGTTCTGCCCTGTCGAGCCGTCCAGGACCAGCAGGACCTCGTTTGGAGCGTCGGGCACGACTTTACCCATCACGTTCTTCATTTTGGTCAGCTCGTTCATCAGTCCCACCTTGTTGTGCAGTCGGCCCGCCGTGTCAATGATGACGACGTCTGCCCCTCCCGCCTGTGCGGAGCGCAGTGTGTCGAACGCCACGCTCGCCGGGTCGCTCCCCATCTGCTGCTTGACGACCGGCGCACCCACCCGTTCGCCCCACGCGCACAGTTGCTCGATGGCGGCGGCGCGAAAAGTGTCCGCTGCCCCCAGCCATACGCGGCGCCCTTCGGCCTTGAAGCGGTAAGCCAGTTTGCCGATGGTCGTAGTCTTGCCCACGCCGTTCACGCCCACCACCATGATGCAATAGGGGCGCGCACCCTCCGTGGGACCCGGCATCTCCGTCTGCGCCTGCTCCGGCAGCAGGGCCAGCGTCTCCTCCCGTAGCAGACGGCCCAGCTCCGCGGTGCTCACGTACTTGTCGCGCGCCACGCGGGTTTCCAGTCGGCGGACGATTTCCAAAGTCGTTTCCACCCCCACGTCCGACGTGATCAGCACGTCCTCCAGCCGGTCCAGCACCTCGTCGTCCACCTTCGACTTGCCCGCCACGGCGCGCGCCAGCTTCCCCCAGACTCCCTCGCGCGTGCGGGCTAAGCCGTTCTCCAGGGACTCCTGTCTCCGTTTCTTAGAAAAAATGTCCAGTAAACCCATTACAAAAAAGTTATTTCCGATGCAAACTTACAGAAAAACTGCGAAACGGCCGACATAAGCCGGTACTTTCTCGCCGCCGGAGCCTGAAACAGAGAGGAGGGAAAGGGGAAACCGCCGACGCTAACGGGCGCCCATCTGCGCCCGATACCCGACTGGCGTACAGCCCGCCTCTCGCTTGAACAATCGCGTAATATGCCGGGGAGTATTGGCCCTCCGCGCGATGAGCAATTTCGCTGACGGCCTTGCCGGTTGCGGTGGGCTGTCTCTTGGCCAGGTCCATCACCGTGTTGCGGATATGGCCGAAGCCGCCACACCCGTTTCCTTGTCAGCCGGTCGCTTTCGGGAGACGCGGGGCTACGGGAATTTTTCACGGGAATAAGGCGCGTGGCGACAGGCCTTAGCCCCGTTTTTCGAATTTTAACCGGTGTCGGATTGGCGCGAGGTCCTGACTTTCCGATATTTCCTGAAATGTTTTCTGTAGATACATTTTTGAAGGAATTATTACTCTTATAATGCCCTCAAAATATGCACGTTCCAGGGATATGTTACATTATTTGTTTCCTTTTGCGCGGTTGTGTGTCTTACACAGCAGCTCGCAATTTTCAATGGAAGTAGCACCACCTTTGCTCCATGCGGTCACGTGGTCGGCATCCATTTCGCTGTATTTGTAGAGGCGTGTCTTGTTGGCATTGTCACCTATGGCGCACAGGGGGCAGTTGGAAATGCCCTTCTCTTTGGCTGCCTCGGTCTGGCGGGTGTATGCCGCACGTTTCGTTGATTCTTCGAACAAACGGATTTGAAGCAGGCTTTTGTCTTGTTCGCCACCTAATACGTATTCATAGATGTTGCGTGGGCA